>SPCU01000052.1 GCA_004525545.1 Methanomassiliicoccus sp.
ACAGAGTGTCGTTGACCGCGCTCCCAATTATTTCCAAGGTGAAGGAAGATGGGAAGGAAGCGTCTTGTGAGATCATGATCAGATACATTTCCAAGGATGCCTGTGACAATGCGCTGCCGTCGTCATAGGGTATTTCTCCGGCCAGCATGACAGAATGGAACGTTCTCGCCGTTTCGTCTGCTCGTTCCGATGACACATCATTCCCAGGCATAAGAAGGAACGCGCTCAATACCGACAACACTACCAGGAACAACATTGCGTCCATCAGCACCGCCATCCCCTTCTGGTCCCTGGATATCACCACGCCTGCACCTCCACCATACCCGACAAGGAGTGACCGGCGACCATCAATAATGCTGGGGAACGTTGGGCCACTACATCCCGGTCGGAGGGGGGCTGGTGGCCTAAGATCAATATGGAATCATTAGCGCCCATTAGCCTATAGGTCAACAGAACGCCGTGAACCCCTTCAGGAAGGAGTATCTCATCGACGGACGTGGCCTGTAATGATCCCATATCAAGAACCCGGTCATCTTTCGGCCAAAGTTCTTGCATCTGTAGCGAATCGAGAAGTTCCGATCTATCGACCTGATCGTCGATGAAATGCACTGACCCGGTCGAGAGCATCACCAGGAACACGGATGATGCGGTGATCACCACCATAACCCCCAGTATCGACTCTAGAAAACCGCCTATACCCTCGTTCCCCAAACACCTCCCCTTTCTAGCGCGCACGGATCTTGTCAGCGCGGGTGAGGGCCTATAATCGTGTGGTAACTGTAACTTACCTAGAAGACCCCTTTGCGATAATGGCCTAGGCTACTACGTCCGCATTTACGGCGCATCTCTTCCATCACCCCAAGGTCCATCTCCCTGAAGCTCTTGGCAACGAACACCGCCAGATCGGGATGCCTGCGACGCACATCGATGCCCAATGAATCAACCCCCATGGCATTGAGCTCTGCAACCTTGTCCAGCAGCAGAAGGTCTGTGCTATGCAGGATGTGCACGAAACCTTCCTGGTCCCGATGCACGGGATAACGTACACCCCTCTCGTCCGTCAAAGTTCCCTCGTCCAAGGTCGGGTCACGGCTCAGCATCAGCTCCACTCTTCCGAAGACCATCACCTCTGCCCTCTGATCAGAACGCGCCAATAGCTGGAAGATCTCCTCCTGGTTGAGTTCCGGAGACAGTGTCCATTGATGCATATGCGGGACGGTTAAGCTGTTGAAGACGTTCATATGATAGGAGCCGTAACATCGTAGGTGGCGGTGCCTGTAGAACTGGTCAACGGTGTTCACCATCACTGAACCGACGTCCACCGGTCGGTCGTTCCAGGATAGACGGGGGAGCATGAGGACGAACTCCTTCCCTTCCTCATGACATAGGACCGCGGCCTCCTCCGCCTGCTTGTTACCGTCGTAATATATTCGATCGGCGTATGGAAGCACGGACCTAAGGACCGCCATACTGGAGACATAGAATGAAAGTTCGCTCGATACCTCCTTCCGGCGGAGCCGTTTGGAGGGGAGCTCGACCGTCAACCTTTCCGCCGGCGCTTCCTTGAACTTGTACCTGTTAATGAGCTCATCGAAACCTGGGAACTCGCGGTCCTTGGTCTTGTAGACATGATATTCACCGTCCCTCATCCCGAAGGGCGGGGAGGCGATGATATCGGACCCAACGAGGTCGGATGGTCGAAGATCGAAACCGCCCACCTTTTCGTCGCCGAGGTACAGACTGATGCCATCCCCGGCTTCCAGCATGCCCTTCGCCATCCGGACCTTACCGTCCTTCACTGACGCTGGCCCGATAGGTCTCCCCCTCGACTCCGGGAAAGCGGTCTGCATCACCTCCTTATCGAGAAGATAGCCGCCAGCGAATCCCCGGTTGAAGACCACCTCCAGCAACTCCTTCTCCCTCTCGGTGAGCAACGGCCTCTCCCCGGACCGAGCCCGCTGGATGACCTGGGAGTATATCTTGGAGGTCAGGTACACGTACATAGGTGAACGCATTCGGCCCTCGATCTTCAGGGAACATACTCCGGCCCGCATCAGGTCCGGGACGGCCTCCACGCCGAAGGTGTCCGCTGTACTGAGCAGGTACCCTTCCCTCCGGGGCATGGAGTACCGCTTCCGACAGGGCTGGGCACAAGCCCCCCTATTTCCGGAACGACCGCCTAGGAAGCTGGAAAAAAGGCATTGCCCGGAGAAGCAGTAGCAGAGCGCTCCATGAATGAACACCTCGACACCGATCGACGAACTCTCGGTCAGCGCCTGCACCTGTTCCAGGTCCAGCTCTCTTGCCAGGATGATCCTCTCGAGACCCTGTTCTTTGGCCCATTGCGCTCCATCGAGACTATGAATTCCCATCTGGGTGGAGGCATGCACCGGTATCGACAAACGATCCTTGATCAGAGACATCAGGCCGCGGTCCTGCACGATGACAGCGTCAGCTTCCAGTCGGTCAAGCATCTCCACAAAGGAGAACGCTTCGGCCAGTTCCGTCTCCTTAATGAGGGTGTTGACGGTAACATACGTTTTCATTCCGTGATCGTGCGTGAGCTTTATGGCGCCGGCCAATTGACGATCGTCGAAGTTGCTGGCAAACTTACGCGCCCCGAAGTCCTTCCCACCCAGGTATACCGCGTCCGCTCCACCGGCGATGGCAGCCTTCAGCGCTTCCTGCGATCCCACCGGGGCGAGGAGTTCCATATCACGGAATCGACTGCTTGCATATTAATCCCCCTGGCGACGTAGCCTACGATTAACCGTCAACCAAAATACCTTCACTGGCAGTGCTCTCACCGGGAAGAACATGGCGAAGGTAGTGATGATTCCAAGGACCAGGGCGATCGAAAGTCCCATCCCCTCATTCAAAAGGAACTGTGAGTTCGTCTTGGACGGAAAGGACCTGTGTTTTGATTGCCTTGGTTGCCCAGTTTCGCATGATGCTCCTACCGAGGAGTGCCTGCAGGCTTTCAGATATTCACTGGAGAAGAACCCTGGGGCCAGGAGCTTCCTGTTGCGGGGCGAGCAGCATGTTTGGCTACGCGAGAAAGGATTGGATTCATTGAGGTCATTGATCTCGGTCGAGAAGGCTTGGGAGACCTTTCGTATCACTATCCGTTCGCTTCCCTGCCGCCGTCCACTGTCAACGGAACGCGTCTTGAGATATCTGGATAAGGCCATGGACGGAAGGACCGATCTTTTCTGTCTTGGGGAGGGAGCAGTATGTAAGGAATGTTTGAAGATGCAGGAAGAGGCGTTGATCCACCTACATGCCGATCGACGTAGGGGACGGAAGACCCTGGCCGCAGATAGGTTCCGGATCACCGAGGTCCTTGGGAGGTGTGAACGTTGACCTCCGATCCCCTAGCGATAAGGTTGCAGGATGCCCTTCCATGGTTACGGCGTGACAGATTGATCAGGCCGTCCTTTTCCGGATACTGGATCGAGAGGGAAGCTCCTCATGGTTGGAAGGTGGTGGATGAGACCAAGGTATTGGGCGGGCACATTGATCTCATGACCGACGCTTCCGGTCTGCGTCACCGATACTGCCTGTTCCCCTGGGAGCATTTGGTGAACGTCGAAATGCAGAGGAAGATAGCTGAGTCCATTCTGAAGGTCAGGGCGTTTCCTCCGAAAGATTTCCGAGGGGGAGACATGGAACTGAAGGCCCATGTGCAATCGGTGGTCCAGACCGTGGACCTGGATCCAGACCAACAGGAGGAGTTCTTGGATGCTGTGGAACGCAACACCTTGGGCTTGGGCGTCTTTGATGTTCTGCTTCGGGACCCTAGAGTGGAGGACGTTTACGTCGACGCGCCGTGCCAGCAGACGCGCGTGTATTTGACATTGAACCAAGCTGGACCGGGGCACGTGTTCGGACGTTGCGAGACCAATCTGATAGTGTCGGAGAATGAGATGACCGGACTGGTCAGTCGTCTCAAGTACCGTTCGGGAAGACCTTTCTCCCGTTCCAACCCCATACTGGAAACGGAACTAGGCGAAAACCAGGTAAGGGCCACGGCCCTATGCCCTCCCCTTAGCCCTGACGGGCTGGCCTTGGCGCTACGTAGGCGATCGGACAAACCGTGGACGCTCCTCCGCCTGGCGAGCTGCGGTGCCATGGACGAGGTCGTGGCCGGATTGCTATCCTTCCTAGTGGATGGACGAGCATCGATCCTGGTATGCGGGGCCAGAGGATCTGGAAAATCCTCCTTGCTGTCGTCCCTGCTCTTCGAATTTCCGGTGGACCAGCGCATCTTGGTCATTGAGGACACCCGGGAAGTGCCGGTTCGTTCATTGCAGGCCTTGGGATTCAAGGCCCAGTCCATGTTAGTGGAGCCATCCAAGGACCTGGACCGGACCGAGGCTGCCGACGAGGCATTACGTGTTTCATTGCGTTTGGGCGAATCGGCCATAGTGGTCGGCGAGGTCCGTGGGCGAGAGGCCATGACATTATACGAAAGCATGCGGACCGGAAAGGCTGGCTCGTCTGTACTGGGCACTATCCACGGCGATGGGGCGCAGGAGGTGCACGATCGAGTGGTCAACGAACTTGGGATACCGGAAGCCTCATTCGCGTCGACCGATGTCATCATCACCATGGGTCTGATACGCCCGGGGGGAGGACTCGGCCAGGTACGGCGAGTGACCGAGGTGGCCGAAGTGGTCAGAACGGATGAAGGCCTGGATTTCCTACCAATGCTGACCTATGACGGTGGATACCATCTATGCGACAGGGTGATCCCCCTCGTCAAGCGGATCTCTTCCGGATGGGGCATGAGCTATGAAGAAGGAATGCAGAACCTGCGAACGCGCATGGAACTTCGCCGGTTGCTGCTTGATCTCGCTAGCGATGACCCCGCCTACCTCTCTCCGTCGAGCGTGATGTCGGCCAACGAGTTCCTTTGGCAACATCGATATCATGAAGCTATGGACCTGCACGCTGCCTTCGCCTCATTCCTCAGAGAGAGGTGAGAGCTTGTCTGAACCGTGGTTCCGACTACCATCCATTTCCCGTAACGTTCCTGATGTGTTCCTAAGGATGTATCCAGTGAAGGTCAGTCCGGGAACGTTGGACCTCATTCGTCGTGAAGGTTATCGATTGGATGATTACGTCCTGCGTACCTTCAACCTCATGTTGTGGTGCCTAGGCACCATGATACCTTTGGGAATGATGGTGGTGGTGGTCCTCCCTTACCCCTTTAGCCTACTAGCAATCAGCCCGATGATACTGCCTTTCATTTTCCCAGCCTACAGGCTTTCATTGCCTGGGCGACATTATCTTACCGAACAGCGCACTTTTTTGTTGGATTCTCCGGCGGTCATCGGGGCCATGACCATGAGCATGAATCGCTCCCCCTCGCTGGAAAGAGCTTTGGAGGTGGGGTCGCGCAGTGGCTCCGGAGCCTTGCAGGCGTCATTGGCACGAATGGTATGGAAGGCGTTGACCGGAGAGGTGCAGGACCTGAGGCGGGGTCTGTCCGCCTGGACCGCGAACTTGGATGGAGTGAACGAGGGATTGCGCCGGTCCCTGCATCTGATATTGGCGGCGGAGGATGAATCGGGCGAGGAAGGTCGGGACCGCCTCTTGGACCAAGCGAACTCTTTGGTCCTCGATAATCTGCGAGAAGCTTGCGAACGATATGTGGGGTCGCTCTCCTTCCCGGTTATGCTGGTGTTCGCATTCGGAGTTTTGGCACCGGTGATGCTTTTCTCCCTCATCCCCATGATCGGCCTGGGATCCAGCCTTCCAGCGGACGGAGGGGTTATGAACATCATATCACTGGCCTTGGTGCTTCTTGTCCTGGTGCCGACGGTGACCCTGCTTTATGTAAGGGCCATGCTGGGACGCAACCCGCTCAGTCGAAATGGAAATGTTAGGTCCACCGTAGGTAGGAGGACAGTGGCGATCATCCTCGTCGCCGTATTGGTTGCCGCCACCGGTATCGTGGTTTTCGGTTCCATAACAGTATCCGTACTGGCAGGGCTGGGCATTGTATTGTTCGCTCTGTATTCGACCGGGGGCGGAAAGGATGAAAAGGCGGACGGGGGACGCACCCGATCGTTCATCGACGGGCTTTACCGCCTGGGGAACGCCATGATGGGCGGGCAGGACCTGGAAGCCTCTTTCCACGATGTGGTGCTGATGGAAGAATGTGCATTCTCCGAATGGGGTCTGAGAATGCTGCACACCACCCGTACCGGGAGGATCTCACTGATCCAGTCGGTGAAGGATGACAGATATCTCCGGGAAAGGAGCCCGGAGCTTCACCAGAGCTACTTGACGGTCATGGAATGCGCCAAGGAGGACCACCAAGGGGCGGGCAAAGTGGCCATAAACCTGGCCCAATGCCAGAATGACGTGGACAGAACCAAGAGGCACATACGGGAGAATCTACGCTCGGTCGTAGAGATGATGAATTCCACAAGCCTGTTCTTCGCCCCTGCCATCATCGGGCTCACCAGTGGTATAATGGGAATGATGGGTGGAGAGAGGGAATGCATCATGGCCGTGGCCTCTGTATATGTGGTGCAGCTGGCGTTGTTGGTGAACTATTTCACAAGTAACTTGGACGGCTATGATGGAAGAGGAGAATGTCTTCGAACCTATGCGGTCAGAGGATGTGTGGCCTTACTGATGTTCCTTACAGCTTCACTATGCGGTCAGACCTTTCTGTTCCGCCTTCTCTGACTATGAGGAGCTCCAGGTCGCTGAGGTTATTCAGCTCCAGGGACAGTTTCTCTCCGGCCTCGTAGCCGTTGGTCATATCGATCCTCCTTTGCACAGTTTCCAAAGGGGCGATCTCCATGGACCTGAGACCGTCATAGAAACGCACCACCGGCTTCCCACCTTCCTTCACCCCGAGATTGCCCTTTCCCAAAGTGCACCTGGAAGAGAACTGTACACCGTCAATGAGGCAGGAGACCGGAGGTTCGGTGCCGGTGAATACCGTGGCGAAGAACTTGCCCGGGAAGTACGAACGAGCTATCTTCCCCATTCTGTAGCCCAGCAGAACATAAGGACCTAGATGTCCGTGAAAATCAGCAAGCCTCTTCATTTCTTCGGGCATTTTGATCATGTCTACACTGAATCGTTCGAAATATAAAGTTGTTATTTCATAATTTCGGATAAGGATTAAGAAGGGGCGGTACAGTAGCGGCAATACCATGAGGCCAATGTCCGCGGAGCGACTGATGACATTGCTATTGGTCGTTATGGCTATCTCCTTGACCAGTATCGTCGTTTCCCCTCTGACCCTACCGGAAAGCTCGGTGCCCGACCTCAGCGGGAGCATAGGGGTGGTGGACAATTGGAAGGAATTGCAGAACGTGCCGATGCCGCAGCGCATAGTTTATCTGATAGGGGATGTAAACTGTCATCAACAGCTCTCCAGATCCTACGTACTGAACGACAATCAGATGCCAGTATGCGCTCGGGACCTGGGAATATTGATAGGATTGATGACCGGCGTGAGCTTGTATATGGGTGTGCGACGTAAGGTCTCATGGAGCGTACTGGCGCTTTTTTTGGTGCCCATGGCATTGGATGGCGGATTGCAGGCCATAAGCGATTACGAGTCTAGCAATCCTTTACGCACCCTCACCGGAGCCTTGGCCGGTTTGGCATTGGGTTGGGGGGCGGGTATATTGATCGACCACTATTACAGAGGCGGAGATGTTCCAGAGAGGTCATCAGAAGGGTCGAGCCAGCAGTAAGCTCTGATACCCCCCGATTATTGGGAAAATCCTTATATATAATCGTGTCAATTGAGCACCAGTTATTCCATATCATTCACTTTTACCGTTTTGGAGGATATGATTCGTATGGAGAATATGAAAACTGGCACTACCACATTAGGTATAGTCAACGCAGACGGCGTGGTCATGGCGTCCGAGCACCGGGCTACCATGGGTAACATTATCGCTCACAAAGAGGTCCAAAAGGTATTCAAGATCGATACTAACCTGGGCATGACCACTGCTGGACTGGTCGGAGACGCTCAGGTCATGGCACGATACCTGAGGGCGGAGGTGGAGCTTTACAAGTTGAAGAGGACCACCGACATGAGCGTGAAGGCCGCGGCCACATTGACCTCTAACATTCTGAGAAGGGGCGGTGGCGCTTACGGTTATTACTACGTAGGTCTGATCGTGGGCGGTTACGACCGAGAGGGAGGACACGTCTATTCCCTGGATGCGGCGGGCGGTTCGATACCTGATCATTATGTCAGCGTCGGTTCCGGTTCCCTCTTCGCCTATGGTGTCCTTGAGGACCATTACAAGAAGGACATCACCCTGGACGAGGCCATCAACCTAGCGATACGAGCCCTGAACGCGGCTATGAAGAGGGACTCGGCCAGCGGCGACGGTGTTGACATAATTACCATCACCAAGGATGGATACGTCGCGGTGTCTCAGGAAGAGATCTCCAAGAGGGCCTCGCGCATGGGAATCAACATCCCCCACCCTAACTAAACCCCTTTCTCAACACATTTTCTGTTATACATTTCATAAAAGTGAACTTCATGAGCGCAGAAAGAATTCTCGAGGATGCCCGAGAACAGGTCAGGAAGATAGTACCTCCAGAGATCAACATATCTTCTATTGATTTTGAGGGCCCGGTAGTTGTCATTTACACCAAGGACATGGAGGCTTTTGCCTCCGGCAACGACATGATACGACAGCTGGCGCAAGGATTGAGGCGCCGGGTGGCGATCCGTCCCGATGCTTCGTTGCTTACGGATTCGAAGACCGTGGAAAAGAGGCTTCGCGAGATCATTCCGGAAGAAGCGCAGATCACGGACATCTATTTTGATGACGACACCGGGGAGGTTACCATAGAGGCCATCGCCCCCGGACTGGTCATCGGTAAGCAAGGCTCCATCCTCAACGAGATCAAGAAGGAGGTGGGCTGGGCGCCGAAGGTCGTTCGAGCCCCACCTATCCCATCTAAGACCGTCTCCGAGACCCGCGCTTATCTGCGAGAGGTCAGTTCGGAACGCAAGGATTTCCTGCGCAAGATCGGGAAGAAATTGGCCCAATCCAAATATGAGGGGGAAGGCTGGATCCGAATGACCTGCCTGGGAGGGTACCGCGAGGTCGGACGTTCCGCCACCCTGCTTTCTACCAGGGACAGTAAGATCCTCATCGACTGCGGCATGGATCCTTCGAGCAGCAGCAGTAAACCCTACTTCACCGCCCCGGAGTTCCAACCACTTGACCAGCTGGACGCCGTGGTGATCACCCACGCCCACCTAGACCACTGTGGATTGCTGCCGACGCTCTTCAAGTACGGCTATGACGGCCCGGTGTATTGTACGCCCCCGACCAGGGACCTGATGTCCCTGAGCCTCATCGACAGCATCAAGGTGTCCCACGGTGAGTCCAACAAATCAGAGTACGAGTCCAAGCACATACGTGAGGTGGTCAAACACTGCATCACCCTGAAGTATGGCGAGACGACCGATATCGCTTCCGACGTACGGTTGACGATGCAGAACGCCGGGCACATTCTTGGTTCCGCTGTCTGCCATTTCCACATCGGGGATGGTCTGTATAACGTTGCCTTCACCGGGGATATGAAGTATGAGCGTAGCTGGTTGTTCAACGCCACCACCAACAAGTTCCCGCGATTGGAGACGTTGATCATTGAATCCACATACGGAGGCTTCAACGACATCCAGCCGAGCCGGGTAGATGCCGCGACGCAGCTTAAGGGTATAATCGAGCGAGCTATAATGCAGCGCAAGGGTAAGATCGTCGTCCCGGTCTTCACTGTCGGACGTTCCCAAGAGGTCATGCTGGTCATCGAGGAACTGATGCGCACCGGAAAGGTTGATAAGGTGCCAGTATACCTGGATGGCAGCATATGGGAGGCTACGGCCATCCATACGGCATATCCGGAATATCTCAACAGCCAATTGCGCACCCAGATATTCCAGATGGGACAGAACCCATTCCTCAGTGATATCTTCAAACGGGTAGACAGTTCGGAGATGAGGGAGAACATAACCCACGACCCGGAACCGTGCATAGTTCTTGCCACCAGCGGAATGATGAACGGCGGACCGGTCATGGAGTACGTCAAGGCCTGGGCCAGCGATCCCAGCCAGACCCTTGTCTTCGTAGGATATCAGGCTGAAGGGACCATCGGTCGAAAGATCCAGAGAGGCGTGCGCGAACTAAATTTACAGGACAAGGGCAAGAGCATCACCGTGGAGTTCCGCATGAACGTGGAGATCGTCGACGGTTTCTCTGGCCACTCCGATCGGCGGCAGCTCATCAACTACATAGCCAGCCTGGACCCTAAGCCGGAGAGGATAGTCATCGGTCACGGCGAGGAGCACAAGTGCCTCGAGCTGGCCTCCGCCATCTATAAGAAGTTCAATGTAGAGACCCGGGCACCGATGAACCTGGAGACCATCCGGTTCAAGTGAACGACGGAAAAACATTCCCTCGATCATTAAAAAAAAGAGGATGGAGGGGCCCACATCCTCAGAACCCGTAGATCCTGCCCATCTTCTTTTCCAGGTAATTTAGGAAAGGAGAAATGGTCAGCTCCTTCCCCGTCACTTCTCTGATCAGATCGGCCGGGTCGTATAGGTCGCCCTTGGAG
>SPCU01000062.1 GCA_004525545.1 Methanomassiliicoccus sp.
ATCGCGGATCAACAATCCGCGGTGAATATGCCCCTGCTCCTTGCACACACCGCCCGTCAAACCACCCGAGTTGGGTTTCAGTAAGGATATCTCATTTTGGGGTCTTCGAACTGAGATTCAGCAAGGAGGGTTAAGTCGTAACAAGGTATCTGTAGGGGAACCTGCAGATGGATCACCTCCTACGCAAGGGGAAACACTGTGAAGCTATGAAGGCATTACGTGTGTTTCCCCCACCAATTCCGGCAGGGTTACCAAGCACTAAAAACAACATCGAGCGTCCCATTCTTCAATTTTCAAAAAAGAATCTACTTCTGATGATCTTAATATGTCATAATTATTTTGCTTTCTGTGAACGAGTATGACGATCTGGTAAATTTTTTTATTTGAAAGCAAGGACCGGATCATCGGAAAGCTGATAGAATTTGCTCAATTGCACAATTTTGTCAAAGATACCACAATCATGGTGAGGCTTGGAAGGCTTCCATCGCTGGCATAAATGATACCGTCTGCGAAGCGGTCGATAGCGAGCGCCCCATCCCCGAACACTATCCTAGCAAGGACTACTCCGGCAACCCTCTGGAATCTCTGACGCTGGTCCCACGGATATGAAGATGCAGATCGATATTGATGAGGGGATCGATGTATACGCAGACCCGATGTTGGATCGGGCAATCAGTAATTTAGCGTTCAATGCGATCAAGCATGCCCCGGCGGCGAAGAACATCTAGATCACGACCAAGTATTCTAAGGGAGGGGGGTTGGACTTTATTTTCGAGGATGACGGCCCTGGAATACCTGAGGGAATGAAGAACAAGATCTTTGATGAGAAGATGGGAGGAAGGACCGGTCATGGTCTGCATTTCGTTTTCCGGTTGCTCCAAGTAACTGGGATGGGCATCCGGGAGGCGCCTGAACCGGGAAAGGGAGCGCGTTTCGTCATTCAAGTGCCAAAGTGCTGCGTTCGATCTAAACGGACGAATGTGGTACTCAGGGAGAAATAATAAAATATTATGTTTGGCTATGGACCATTCCCGTGAAGGCATGAAATTCATTTTTGTCACGGGCGGAGTTCTATCTGGATTGGGTAAGGGAATAACCGCTTCCTCCATCGGTCGCTTATTAATATCACGGGGGGTCGTGGTCACTGCCATCAAGATCGACCCCTATCTGAACGTGGACGCCGGGACGATGAACCCCTTCGAACACGGAGAGGTATATGTTCTCGATGACGGAGGGGAGGTGGACCTGGACCTCGGTAACTACGAACGCTTCCTGGACATCAGCCTAACCAGCGCCCATAATATCACCACCGGCAAGGTTTATAAGTCGGTCATCGAGAAGGAGCGTACCGGGGAATATCTGGGTAAGACCGTTCAGATAATCCCTCACATCACTAACGAGATTAAGGCCCAGATCGTGAACGTGGCCGACGCCACTGGGGCGGATGTTTGCATCGTGGAACTGGGTGGAACCGTGGGTGACATCGAGTCCATGCCATTTTTAGAGGCTGTCCGCCAGATGAACACCGAACTGGGCAAGGGGCGCAATTGCCTGTTCGTCCACACCACACTGGTGCCGGTCATGGGAACGGTCGGCGAGCAGAAGACCAAACCCACACAGCATTCGGTGAAGGAACTGAGGGCCATAGGTATTCAGCCAGACATCATCGTGGCCCGATGCAAAGACCCGTTGGAGGAATCGATCAAACGCAAGATCTCGCTGTTCTGCGATGTTCCGCAGGAAGCTGTCGTCAGCGCCCCCGATGCCCGCTCGATCTATGAGGTGCCTATGGTGCTGGAGTCGCAGGGGCTGACCGAGTACATCATGAGGCGGTTGGGATTCCCTGAGAAGGGTTGTGACCTGGAGGGGTGGAAGGCCTTCGCCCATCGTATCAACGACCAAGAGAGATCGGTCCGCATAGCCTGTGTGGGGAAGTACACCAATCTGGCCGATTCTTACATCTCACATTTGGAAGCGTTCCATCACGCTGGTGCGGAGGCTGGCGCCCGGGTACAGGTAGTGTTCGTTGACTCGGAGGTCGTACAGCAGTATGGCATCACCGAGGATCTGTTGAACGCAGATGCCATTCTCATTCCTGGAGGGTTCGGTGTCCGTGGTATCGAGGGAAAGGTGACCACCGCTAAGTTCGCCCGAGAGAACCGCATTCCGTTCTTGGGGGTGTGTCTGGGATTCCAGATCGCCACCATGGAGTTTGCCAGAAACGTCCTGGGCATGGAACGGGCCAATAGCACAGAGTTCGACTCGGAGACGCCGTTCCCGGTAGTGGACCTGTTGCCGGAGCAGAAGAACGTAATGAAGATGGGAGCGACGATGCGATTAGGGGCGCAACCTGTCGTGGTCGAAGAGGGCAGCAAGGCGTTCCTACTTTACGGCAAGGCGCTGATCATGGAGAGACACCGGCATCGCTACGAGGTCAACCCCAAGTACATCAAAGATCTTGAGGCCGGAGGTTGGAAGTTCACCGGCCGTTCCGCGGACGGAGTGAAGATGGAGATCGGCGAGCTGCAAGGGCACGATTACTATGTGGCCTCGCAGTTCCACCCGGAGTTCAGATCTCGGCCGAACAAGCCGTCACCATTGCATCTGGGTCTAGTGCGGGCCGCTGTCGAGCGTAAATACGGGGGAACCCAATAAGTTTTATATGGCGGGTGGGACTTGGAGGGCTGATAGACATGTCAAATGATGATTACCTTTCACTTCTGGACCGGGCCAAGACGCAATTGCCGGAGACCATTGAGAAGCATGAGCGTTTCGTCGTCCCAGAGGCGGACGTGTTCCAAGAGGGGAAGACCACCGTCTTCCGTAACTTCGGTGACGTCGTGGACGTCGTACGGCGCGAGCCAGAGCAGATCCTGCAGTACATGCTGAGAGAACTGGGCACTCCCGGTACCATGGAAGGCCGTCGTGTCATATTCAAGACCAGGCTCACCCCGGCCCAGATCAACGACAAGATCCAAAATTTCATCGACACCTTTGTTCTTTGCTCGGAATGCGGTCGCCCTGATACGCATATCAATAAGGAAGGGCGGATCCTCATTCTGGAGTGCGAGGCCTGCGGTGCTCATCGCCCGGTCAACGTCCGCAAGACCCAGAAGCCCTCGGAGGAGGGACTGCGCGAAGGCGGCATCTACGAGATGATGATCGAGGACGTAGGCAAGAAGGGGGACGGTGTCGCCCGCATGTTCGACTACATCATCTACATCCCAGGAACAGCAAAGGGTTCCCGGGTGAAGGTGAAGGTGGCCAAGATCACTGGAAAGGTCGCCTACGGCAACGTTTCCTTCGAGTGATCAGCCGAAGTAACAGCAGCTGGACCGGTCGAAACCGGGGACCAGTTCGATGTCCAGCTCCACTTCCGCCTCTTTTAGCTCACCATAGCTCACATGGGGCAGGAATCGGGAAAGGTCGATGGCCATCTGTGTGGCCATGTGCCCTTCGCCCAGGACCTTTCTGGATATCCGATACACTTTGTTCCGGACCTCATCCTCGTCCATGATACCCAGGCTGTGAAGGTATTCGTGCAGCAGTATGTGGAAGCAGTAGGAACGATATTTGGACCGATCGGAGATCAGTAAATGGGCAAGAGGTGCTCGGTTCATCACTATGATGTTGGTCGCCGCAGGATATAGACCTCCAACCATGTGGAAGCGGTCACCTCCCAAGTCCGCCAGGCCCAGCATCAAACCGCCCCGGGACATCCCAGTGACCGTCAGGACCCCTTCCTTCACCGCCTCGAATATCTCTGGCAGACCGTTTGCCTTTTCCAGCATCCTTAGCACTCGACCTTCGTTCATCCTCTTTATTTCTCCGCAGTGAGGTTTACAGCCTCGCCTAATTACCTCTATCCCGCTGATTGAGCGGCAACAACGATTTATGCCTCCAGGAACATGGCCGCTCATGCGCACCGCCAGACAGTACTTGGTGATGACGGTCATGTTCCTAGTCGTCCCCATTGCCGCTCTGGCCCTTGTGCCGACGGTCCCTTCTGGTTATAGGGCGTTCCAGGACCAGAACGACCCCACCAACCCACTGTTGTATGTGGTGCTGATCCTGGTCACGACCGCGGTCATGCTCCTATTGATCAAGCGGTCCAAACTGGGGACTCTCAAGACCATTCTCTTCGCCGCCATGGGGCTGGGGCTGTTCTCCATCGGTTCCCTTTTTATGATGTTGGCCGGTGTAGATGAGAACATCGCCATGTTCTGCGGGGTACTGCTCTCGGCATTCTTGTTATACCTGTTGATAAAGCACCCTCGATGGTACGTGGTCAACGGCGCCGGATTACTGATGGGGGTCGGGGCCGCTCTGATATTGGGTCTGTCCCTAGGAATTCTGCCCGCGCTACTGCTCCTGACCATGCTGGCAGTGTATGATGCATTATCGGTGTACGTCACCAAGCACATGCTAACCCTGGCCGAGGGCGTGGGCGACCTGGGGTTACCCATCGTGCTGGTCGTACCCGGTAGAAAGGGGGCGGAAAAGGTCAAGTTGGACCTCAAGGACCGGAGCAAGGACGCGGACAGGGAGATAATGCTCATGGGATTGGGCGACGCCATCATACCATCGATACTGGTCATCTCAGCCGCTGCTAACCTACCTCCGCTGAGCATAAGCGAGTGGCCACAGCCGGCCATGCTGGTGGCCGTCATGACGCTGATCGCGCTCACCCTAGGTTTTCTTGGACTGATGCTGCTTATCTCTAAAGGCCGACCACAGGCCGGTCTGCCATTCCTCAACGGCTCGGCCATCTTGGGTTTCGCCCTATCCTATCTGTTGGTGTACCGGGACCTGGGGTTCGGCTTCGCCTGAGAACAAAATAAATGTAGGTCCAGCTGCATAAATGTCGACCGTGGGCAGGAATTATCTCGTTCTATCCGACGTTCATTGCCGGGATTGGGTGGCCGACCGAGCCAAGGACCTGATCAGAGAGCACTCCTTAGATGCGGTGATCCTGCTCGGGGACATCACCCATTTCGGTCCGCCGCAATGGGCCGGGGAGTTCATCAGGTCACTGGAAGCGAAATGTTACGCCATTCCGGGCAACTGCGATCCACCAGGCACATTGGGCTTCATAGAAAGGAATTCCATCTCCCTGCACGCCCGAAAGGTGATGGTGGACGGCGTGGTCTGGGGAGGTTTGGGAGGTTCCAATCCAACCATATTCAAGACCCCGTTCGAGATGCCGGAGGAGGAGATCGCTCGTCTTCTGTCACCGATAATGGAGACGGGGATGGTACTGCTGCTCCACTGTCCTCCGCATGGCATTCTGGACACACCATTCTCAGAGAATCATGTAGGCAGCACGGCCATTCGTGATCTAATCGACAAGTTCAGGCCCTCGGTCGTCCTCTCCGGTCACATACACGAGGACCGGGGGATAGTGAAGAAGGATGGCACCTGGTACATGAACCCAGGGGCGGCCAAGGACCATTACGCAGGCATGATGGAGATGGGAGAGGAGCCTTCGCTCACTCTGCTGGACCTCTAGGCATGAAGTAATGTATTTATACACCAGCCCATTTAGGAGGCAGAGGATTGCTATGGCATTGTGGCAAGGAAAGTCTAAAAGGAAGCCCACTGGCGGAAGGTTGACGCTGTCTAGAAAGAAGCGTAGGTTCGAGATAGGCAAGGAGCCGGTCTCCACCTTTGTCGGCATCGAGAAGCGTCAGGTATCCAGGGTACGCGGCGGTAACGTCAAGGTGCGTATGCTGAAGGCTCAGTTCGCAAACGTCGTCGACCCTGCGAACAACAAAGCCCAGAAGGCTAAGATCATCACTGTTAAGGAGAATTCTGCTAACCCTAACTACGTTCAGCGCAACATCATCACCAAAGGCGCGGTCATTCAGACCGAGCTCGGACCTGCGTTGGTAACCTCTAGGCCGGGACAAGATGGTGCGATAAACGCCATCCTGGTGAAAGAGTAGGCCCGAAGGGTTTACCATGGCCTTGGACGAAGATACCGCCTGGGTGCTCTGGCCGGAGTATTTCGACCGGTCCAGGCCTAGGTCCCAAGGCCGCAAGGTGAATAAAGGTTTGACCATCAACAATCCTGACGTGGATGCGATCTCCTCGGCCTTGAAGCAATTAGGCCTGGAGCACAAAGTGGAGCGGGAAAAAAGTTATCCCGCCAACTGGATCTCAAAGGGGGGCAGGGTACTGGTGCAGAAGGGCCTTCCCAAATCCCAAATGTTACAAAAAGTAGGGGAAGCCTTGGTCAAGGCTCAGCGGTCCTGAGGCGTCTCCACTTCTTCCACCAGCTTCTTACCGGCGGAAACGCTGTCCACGGAGTGGATCACGGCACCGGAGTCTATAATGACCTCCTCCACATCCTCGAAGTTTATGGCAATTCCCTCGATGGTGATCTTAATGCTCTCGGTCTCTTGATCCACCTCATCCAGGGTACAGTTGACCCCGGAGACCCCATCCACTACGCTCAATCTACTGGCTAGATCGATTATCGAAGGGTGGTGCGGTTTCAGAACATCGAGTACAAGCCTCTTAATTTCAGACATATAGGATTCTTCCAGCGTTAAAATGGAATTCTGATATAAATCGATTGTTGGTATGTTTGGAAAACATTAATCCTATTTACGGCTATGAGGTCATCATGATGAAATGGGAGGAGGTCAAGGTCCTCGATGCCAACTCCGAACACCTGGGGATATCCACTGAAATGCTCATGGAGAACGCAGGTTGGGCGGTAGCCCAGGAGATATCCTCCCGTTTCGGTGAGGGTTTGAGAATTGCCATCGTATGCGGGAATGGCAATAATGGTGGGGATGGGGCGGTGGCAGCACGGGCATTGACCAAGATGAACATGGTCAAGGTCCTATTGGCATCGTCCTCCGAGGATGCGCGGACACCGGAGGCCCGGACCAACTTTGAAAAGGTCGAGGAGCTGCACAAGGTCTTTGCCGATGATCGATTGGAGGATTATGACCTGGTAGTGGATGCTTTGATGGGGGTAGGTTTAAAGGGGGTGTTAAGAGAACCTTATGCGGGGATGGTCAGAGCGATGAACGCTTGCGGTCGGCCGATCGTCTCGGTGGACGTCCCTTCTGGCCTGGGCACACATCTGGCAGTGCGACCAACGCTTACAGTGACGTTCCACGCTCTTAAGGAGGGGATGACCTCAGAAAACTGCGGGGAGATAGTGATAAAGGACATCGGCATACCCGCAGATGCCGAACGGTATTTGGGACCGGGGGAGATGGTCCATTACCCCGTACCCTCACCAGATGTTCATAAGGGACAGAACGGGAGGGTCCTGGTGATCGGCGGAGGGCCTTACACCGGAGCCCCGGCATTGGCCGCCCTGGGAGCCTATCGGGTGGGTGCGGACCTGGTGTTCGTCGCCTGCCCATCGGCGATAAGGGACGTGATAGCGGCCTACTCTCCCAACATCATCACCGTCCCCTTTCCTGGAGAGGTGCTAACCGAAGAGCATGTGGAGCAGCTCATCAACTTCGTCCAGGGGATCGATGCGGTGCTCATCGGTCCAGGATTGGGGGACGATCCCAGGACCTTGGAGGCGGTGAGGGACCTGATCCGCAAGTGTCCTAAACCTATGGTGTTGGATGCCGACGCCCTAAAGGCACTCGCTGGAAACCTGGACATGTTGAAAGGAGGAACGGGGGTCCTTACACCACATCACCGGGAGCTGGAGATCCTTAGAGGCGCTGACATCTCTTCAAAGATGATGGAACGTGAGGAAGCGGCGGTGGAAATTGCCCGTGATAGCGGTTGGACCGTCCTGGTCAAGGGAAAGGTCGACCTGGTCACTGACGGCGACAGGGTCAAGTACAACCGTACTGGGAACGTCGGAATGAGCGTAGGCGGTACCGGAGACGTGCTGGCGGGCATAACCGTCGGTCTAATGGCCAAGAAAGTATCGCCATACAATGCCGCCCGAATGTCGGCCTTCCTCAACGGTTCGGCTGGAGATATGGCGTTCGAGAAGTATAGCTACGGGCTGATGGCCACCGATCTATTGGACAGGGTGCCTCAAGTATTGAGAAGAGGCTTATCCCGCACCCATTGATGAGGAATAGGATGCTGATCGCTTACATATCCGACATACATGCCAACCTGCCTGCGTTACAGGCGGTCATGGACGATATGTCATCAAAGAACATCAGGACCGTTTTCTGTGCCGGTGACATCCTAGGCTATTACACGTTTCCTGAGGAGACCATCGAGCTCCTGAAGGAGAGAAAGGTCACCTGCATTGCCGGGAACCATGACCGGGCCATCCTGGTGGGCGTGAAAGGTATGAACAGCATCGCCGCCTCGGCCATCGAGTGGACCAGACGTACCATTTCCCAGACTTCTTTCGAATTCCTAAAGGAATTACCCAACTCCATACACCGGCCGGTGGAGGGGGTCATGACCGCAGTGCACCACGGCTCACCCCGGTTCGTGTCCGAGTACATCTTCGAGGAGCACGTTAGCTGTGAGCTGCTAACCATGGCGGGAGCCCGGTTGCTAGTACTGGGGCATACCCACGTTCCATACATAGCCCAGTTCCCTACTGGCACCGTGATCAATCCGGGATCGGTGGGACAGCCGCGGGACGGCGATCCCCGGGCCTCATACATCCTCTTGAACACATCGGAA
>SPCU01000151.1 GCA_004525545.1 Methanomassiliicoccus sp.
CTTCTGGCCGGGGGCCAGTTCGGCCCACACCTGCACCGTCCGCCGCCCATCGATATGCCGGATGGAGGCGATGTTGGCGCCCTGTTGGATGGTGGCCAGGCTCATCAGGGGCGCAAGTTTTCCCTCCTTCGAGACCAGGATCTCGTCAAATCCATTCAGGTTTTCCCGGATCTCCGGCGCCAGGCGCACCATGACCTTGTATTCATCCTTGCCAATGCGGTATTTGGCCGCCTCGGTCCCATAGATGGCCCCCCGCACCGCCCCGGCCACGTCCAGAGTGGAGAATCCCAGACGCTTGGCCTGTTCGCGATCCACATCCACGCGGATCTCGGGACGAGCCGGGTCATAATCGTGATTGATATTGGTGAGGCCAGGGATTTTCTCCAGCAGCCCTTTAAGACTGTCCGCCATCCAGCTGAGCTGCTGGTAATCGTCCCCGCTCACCTCAAATTCCACCGGCTTCCCGGTGGGCGGCCCGTCCTGCTGCTTGACCACCCGAATCTTCCAGCCCGGCACCAGCGGGGGCAGATTTTTAGCCATCCAAGCCATGGTGGTGTTGGAGGAAACTTCACGCTTCTCATAATCCTGGAATACCACATCCAGGTATCCCTTGTGGCTTTCGGCCTGGCCGCCGCCAAAATGGTTGCCGGACTTTCCGCTGCCCACGATGGCGCTGACGCTCTTCATGGAAGCGACATCCGCCGACATGGACAGGGTGGCCAGCTCGGGCAATTTGAGGGCGGAGTCGGTGAGGGCGATGTCCTGCGCGAGCGGCCCCTCGATCTCCACCGATGCCACCTCCGGCTCGGTGATGGGGAAGAACACCACCCCCGGGCCGAACACGCCATAAGCCATGATGCCGCTCGCCACAAAGAGCACGCTGAAGACCGTGAGCCAGGCCGGGTGATGCAAAGTACGCTGGAGGGTGCGGCGATAGAGGTCCTTGAAGCGCTCAAACCAGTCCCCTCCCCCACCCTCCATGGCATGGGCGTCCCGGGTATTCATGGTGAGGGAAGCAAACACGGGATTGAAGACGAAGGCCACGAACAGCGATCCCGCCAGGGTGATGCTCACGGTGATGGGGAGGTATTTCATGAACTCCCCCATGATGCCGGGCATCCAGAAAATCGGCAGAAAGGCCCCGATGTTGGTGAGGGTGGCGGTGAAAACAGGAATGGCCACCTCACGGGTGCCGTCCATGGCCGCCTGCATGCGCCCCTTGCCCATGTGCAGGTGCCGGTAGATGTTCTCCACCACCACGATACCGTCGTCCACCAGCATGCCCAGCACCACCACCAGCGAGAAAAGCACCACCATGTTGAGCGTCACCCCCATGTAACTGAGGACAATGAAGCCCAGGGCCATGGAAAAAGGGATGGCGGTGGAGATGAACATCGAATTGCGCAGGCCCAGAAAAAAACTGAGAACCAGCACAACCAGCAGCACGCCCATCAGCAGGTGGTTCATCAGCTCATCGACCATGTGGCGGATGCTCTTGGACATATCGAAGGTGATGAGGGAATGCGTGCCGGCAGGCCAGGTGGGCTCCTCTTCGGCCAGGATCTTTTTCACCTCGTCCACGATGCTCACGATGTCCTCGCCGGTGCGCTTGGCGACCGTCAGGGTAAGGGAGGGTTTTCCGTTGGTCCGGGAGATGGACTGGAGGTCCCGGGTATAGATGAAGGCGACCTGCGCCACATCCCGCACCCGGATCAGCCGGCCGTCCTGCGCCCGCACGATGAGATCCTTGAACTCCTCCGGATCCGACAATTCGCCCGTAACCTTGACCGAGAACCGGAAGCCCGAGGCCTTCATGGTGCCGCCGGGAATGTTCTTGTGCTGGGTCTGCACCGCCGACACGATGTCGTACAGGGTAAGACCGTATTGCTCGAGCCGGGCCGGGTCGGCGTCGATGGCGATCTCCTTCTCCTGTTTGCCCAGCACCTTGGCCTCCAGCACCCCGGGAATTTTGGCCAGACGATCCTCCAGGTGGTCCGCCACGGATTCGAGCCGTTCCAGGTCGTAGTCGGCGTACAGCGCGATGTTGACAATGGGGATGGAGGAGAAGTTGAGTTCCTGGGTGATGGGATCCTCGGCGTCGACGGGAAGTTCCCCCTTGGCC
>SPCU01000092.1 GCA_004525545.1 Methanomassiliicoccus sp.
TCACGGTCAAGAACGTGGGAGAGGCCACGGAAGCGCTCACCTCCATGAAGGTCGGGGACGAGTTCGTCGTTCGCGGTCCCTACGGCCGCGGCTATCACGTGCCTAATGGCAGGATACTGGTGGTCGGCGGGGGAACGGGGATGGCCTCTTTGCTACCGGCCATGGAACGCGTAGCCACCGACAAGGTGGACACCGCCATCGGCGCCAGGAACGTTAGCGAGCTATTGTTCGAGGAACGCGCTTCTAGAACGTCCTCCCTGGTGCGCGTGTCCACCGATGACGGCACCAAAGGGTTCCACGGCAACGCCGTGCAATTGGCCAAGGTGATGATGGAGGAACGTAACTACGACATGGTCCTGGCCTGCGGCCCGGAAAAGATGCTGTACTTCCTGCACCAGTTATGCCTGGAGAAAAATATCCCTTGCCAGATGTCCCTGGAGCGCTACATGAAATGCGGCGCCGGTCTATGCGGGTCCTGTGCCCTGGACGGAATGCGCGTTTGCAAGGAAGGACCGGTGTTCAACGGTGAGGAGCTGAAAGGGTTGAAGGAGTTCGGGAAGCAGCGCCGCGACGAATGCGGCCGCCGCATCAGGTTGTGAACACCGAGCGTATTATCAGGGAGGCGATCTCCCGGAACTCGTGATCGTTCACCCTTCCTTTCTTTTCGCCCAGTATCTTTACCTTATCAAGTATCTCGGCCAGCTGCTCGTCCGTGGCCATCAGCCCGAGGTCGTCCACCCGCCTGCGCACGTAATTGATTCCGGTGTGCTTGCCCATGAGTATATGGCGTTGATTTCCCACCAGCTCCGGCGGAATGCTCTCGTAGGTGAGCGGACAGCATAGCACGGCGGCGACATGTATCCCCGACTCATGCGAGAAGGCGTTCCGACCGACGATCGGTTGGTTGACCGGTTTCCTGAGCCCGGAGAACGATTCCACCAGATCGGAGACCTCCTTCAGTTTGGTGCAGTCGATTCCCAGGTCCTTGCCGTAGATGAACTTCATGGCGGCCACGAACTGCTCCAGCGGAACGTTGCCGGTGCGCTCTCCTATGCCATTGACCGTGGTGGTGATGGCGGTCGCCCCTGCCTTTACCCCGGCGATGGCGTTGGCCAGCGCCAGGCCGTAGTCGTTGTGCAGGTGCAATGATATCGGGGTCTTCACTGTCTTCCTGGCCGTGCTGACCAGGAAGGATATCGCTTCCGGTGAGGCGCAGCCCAAGGTGTCCGTCACTCCGATGCGTTCCGCTCCCGCATCCTCCGCCGCCCGATACACCTGGAGCAGGAAGTCGAGGTCAGTTCTGGTAGTGTCCTCGGCGCTCAGGCTCACGCCCACGCCGCGTGACTTGGCGTACTCTACGCCCTCCACCACCTTGTCCAGGACGAACTGGCGGTCCTTCTTGAACTTGTATTGGATGTGAATGTCGGAGGTGGCGATGAACAACAGCACCATATCCACCCCGGCGTCGATGGAGGCGTCAATGTCCCCCTTGATTATGCGTGCGAGCACCAGGATGTCGGCGTCCAGCTTCTGGTCGCAGATCGCTTTCACAGAAGCCCTCTCCCTCTCCGATACGGCAGGGAAGCCAGCCTCGATCTGCGGCACTCGCATCTCGTCAAGCTTCCTGGCTATCGCCACCTTCTGCTCCAAATTGAAGCATATGCCCGGTGTCTGCTCTCCATCACGCAAGGTAGAATCGTAAACGATGACCTCCCCAACTTCCAGTTTGGGATTGTAGGGGCTGAGGGCCACTTCGTACATGATATCTGGAGCTTTCGGAGCGTTAAAAATGCTTTCTATCCAACACCTAAGGGCAATCGATCCTCTTTCATCGGCAGGTTTTTAAAAGGAACGGTATTTGCCAGCGAAGTGGCGATGAAGAAAAAGGAAATTGAGAAGGAGAAAGAGAATCCCAATTTCATCGAGGTGTTCCATGGGCACCTGCGGGTGAACGTTCCCCTGTCGGCATACGAGGGGAGCACCTTCCGCATGAGACCGGAGGAGGCGGAGAAGCTGAAGAAGCTGCTAGCCTCCCGCTACCCTTGGCTCACCGTAAACGCTCTTACCGTTTTCATCGAAGAGGCGGAACAGGCCATGTACGAACGCATCCAGGCGAACCTGGGCTACATGGACAAGGCCAGGAACGCCCTGCGCGCCGGCAACAACGAAAGGGCTCGGAGGATGGCCGAGAGACAATTGAAACAGTTGCCCGACGATACGGACGCCTGGTACGTTCTGGGGGAGGCGCAGTGCAAGTTGGGCAACACCGAAGAAGGCTTCGCCGCCATGGCCAAGGCCAGGGCCTTGTCGAAGAAATGATATCAGGGGAACAGCGCTTGCAGCGCCTTCACCACGTCGAGCATGGTGGCGCCCCAGGGCACGGATGCCACGTTCCCTTCGATGGTGCACCCTTCCTTCACCTTGCAGCATTTGACCATGGTGGGCATGTCGTCCTTGGGGGCCAGGTTCTGGGGGCAGATGTCCAAGCTCTCCACTGGACGGCGGTAGATATGGGCGAAGATGCGCTTGGACAGGTCGCAGCCGATGAGGGTCGATTCCACGTCGATCTCCGGTGTCTCGTCCAGGTAGAATATCTTCTTCTCCGATGTAAGTCCGGAGGCTCGGCAGGGGAAGATGATCCCAGGGGTCTCTACCCGCCTCTCCTTCTCCATGATGTCGATGTCCACGAAGTGCGGGACGATCGGCTTCTCGATGTGACCTGAGGACAGCGCCCTCTCCACGAGGACCGCGAGCTTGGAGGGCGTCGGTGGAACCACGTCCAATACGCGGAGGTCCAGGATCCGGTCGGTCTTCAGGAAGGAGACGTGGGAGAACATGCCATGGACCACCACGGTCTTTCCGTCGTTCTTTCTCACCAGTCGGGCCAGCTGAGAGACGTTGAGGACGTCTACCTCCTCATCGTGAATGAAGACCGTATCCTCAGGCAAGGAAATGATCTCCAGGTCGGTGATCGGTCGGAACAGGTCCTTGCCGTTCTTCTTGATGACCCGGACGGTAGCGGTCTGCTCGCCATTGCGCAGGACCATGAAATCGGTGCGAGTGTAGGCGATCTTGCCATGGAACTCCTTCATGATGTTCTCGCGGGTGAGGGGGAAGTCCACCTGGCGCATGGAGACGTCCTTGCAGTGATCGGGGAGCATTGACACAACCGGCATTTAGGTACCAGGCATATTTAATCGAATCGTTCTTCGCCGACCGTACTGCTCTAGGCACTACAGCAATTAATTGTATAATTTTTTATAATGAGCATAACGCTAAATTATCACTATGGCAAACTGTCCTCGGTGTAATAGGCCCGGTTTGGATGTTGAGAAGATCACTGTGGCCGCACATGCCAAAGAATCAAGCTGGCCGTTGGGTGATGAACCCTATCTGTACTGTGATCATCCCGATTGCGAGGTCATTTACTTCACCACGTTCGGAAGAGCTCTGAGCAAAGGGGAGGTCAAGACGCGGGTCACTTTCAAGGAAAAAGACCACCCGCGCCCACTATGCTACTGCAAACAGGTGACCGAAGAGGACGTTGTCGCTGCGATACAGAACGGTGCTAGCACGTTCGAGGCGGTCAAGGCCGCTACTGGTATAGGGGGAGGGGGACATTGCAAGATCACCAACCCCGCGGGCAGGTGCTGCTCTAGGAATTACAAGCCTTTCATCGAGAGGGAGCTCGCCAAGAGAGGGATGCTAGGCGGGACATCAATGTTGATCGACCCATGAGTTCACAAATGGCCTAGATGGCCATGGAAAATCTAATTATACGTGTTGGGGAATCAACCTTTTAACGCTGGGATGACAGAGCGGCCATGTGGCGGACTGCAGTCCACAAGGCGGTAATCCGCACACCCGTGTTCAAATCACGGTCCCAGCTCCATTTTATTCCCATCTCTCCCAATGGGTCACTTCCTCCGCCGATCTCCTGATCGAACTTCGAAAGATGGCACCCGTTATCTTGTCCCCCAATGTCTTCTTGTCCAATGAGTATCCCAGAGGGGTCATCGCCACAACCCGGATGTTTTCTGGGATCTCCAGGATCTCTCTCGTTCTCTTCTCATCGAAAGCGCCGATATAGCACGTCCCCAGTCCCATATCCGTTGCCGCAAGCACCAAATTGTGCATGGCCAATGATACGTCCATCATGAAATATTGCATTCCGTTGCTCTCACCGCTATCCTTGGGATCGGCGCAAGCCACGATCACCACCGGGGCGTCCTTGAGCCAAGAATTGAAGTTGGAATTGGCCTTGGTCAATTTTTCAATGGTCTCCTTCTCCGTCACCACTATGAAACGCCAGCACTGCTTGTTCGTCCAGGACGGCGCTTGAACGGCCGCTTCCAGCAAGGCGTTCATCTTCTCCCTTTCCACCGGCCGGTCCTGAAATCGCCGCACGCTCTTCCGGGTCTTGATGGCATCCAACGTTTCCATGATAACATCGATCCGAGGGAGCAGAAAGTATTTTTCTCTTTCGCGATGACCACACACTTTTAACGCCAATAGTACATATCGCAACGTCGCGGAACAAGATGCTGCACAATAGCGTAACAAGTACCATCGGGCGCACCCCACTGGTGCGCCTCAATCACATCGTATCAACATCAATAGCCGAGGTCTATGTGAAGTTGGAAGGGTGCAATCCTGGAGGCTCGGTCAAGGACCGGGTCGCCCTTCATATGATCGAGAAGGCCGAAAGAGCGGGTCTATTGACCAAGAAAATGAAGGTCGTCGAACCCACATCCGGAAACACCGGGATCGGTCTGGCGATGGTGTGCGCCGCCAAAGGTTACCAGATCGTTCTGACCATGCCCGAGAGCATGAGCGCGGAGCGCGTCAAGCTACTAAGGGCCCTGGGGGCGGAAGTAATTCTCACGCCGGCAGCGGACGGCATGGCCGGGGCGGTGGCCCAGGCCAAGGAGCTGTGCTCCTCCGGTTCATATTACATGCCCAATCAGTTCGAGAACCCCGCAAATCCCGAGGCTCATTATCTGAACACTGGTCCGGAGATATTCAGGGACCTCCCCACGATCGACGCCTTCGTGGCCGGCATCGGCACTGGCGGCACCATCACCGGGGTCTCTAAGTTCCTAAGGGAGAGGAAACGCGTCCTAGTGGTAGGAGTGGAACCGGCCGGTTCCCCGGTCCTGTCCGGTGGAAGTCCGGGAGCTCACGGCATCCAGGGCATCGGGGCAGGTTTCGTCCCCATGGTCCTGGACATGAAACTGGTGGACCGTATAATCACCGTCACCGACGAGGATGCCATCGAGACCGCCAAGGCGCTATCCACCAA
>SPCU01000090.1 GCA_004525545.1 Methanomassiliicoccus sp.
ACCATCCTATTATGCGACCGTCGCTATCTGGAAGGCAAGGGAGATACCAAGCTTTTAGAGTGATATTATGTTGGACGCCAACGTTATTAGGGACGACCCTGAGGCCATCCGGAACATGCTTCGCAGCCGTAACTACGACGACGAAGTGCTGGACCAATTCCTGGAGATCGACGCTAGCTGGAGGGTCAAGGTGGAAGAAGGCAATCGCCTCAGAAAGATGAGGAACGAAGCTTCTTTACGTATCTCCAAACTGAGCGGGGCGGAGAAGATGGAAGCGGTGATGGAAATGAAGGTCGTCTCCTCTCGCATTAGCGAGCTGGATGCCGTCATAGCTGAACTGGAAGAGCAGAAGAACGAATCCATATTGTTTTTTCCCAACATTCCTCACGTCTCAGTACCTATTGGCGACAGTTACGAAAAGAACATCGTGGTGTCCGAGAACGGGAAGGAAAGAAAATTCGATTTCCAGCTGAAGGACCACATAGCCCTGGGCGAGGATCTGGACATTATCGATTTCCAGAGAGGGGTGAAGATCGCTGGTAGCGGCTTCTTCGTTCTGAAAGGGGACGGAGCTCGCATGGAACGAGCGCTGATCAATTACATGCTGGACCTGCACCATAAGCAGGGCTACACTGAGATCTTTCCTCCGGTGGTGGTCAATCGGGCCGCGGTCATCGGAACTGGTCAGTACCCCAAGATGAAGGACGACATGTATTGGTGCGAGAGGGACGATCTTTGGCTTAACCCAACCGCCGAGGTCCCGGTCACCAACATGCTGCAGGACGATATTTTGGCAAAGGAGGAACTCCCCATCTATTACACCGCTTATCTGCCCTCTTTCCGTAGGGAGGCCGGCCGACACGCGGAGATGAAGGGCATGATCCGGGTCCACGAGTTCAACAAGGTGGAGTTGGTCAAGTTCGTTCTACCCGATGGTTCCTACCAAGAACTGGAAAGCCTGGTAAATGACGCACAGGAAGTGCTGCGCGGATTGGAGCTTCCCTTCCGTACTTTGTTGCTGTGCACCGGGGACATGGGCTTCGCTTCGGCCAAGACCTACGACCTAGAGGCGCACGCTCCGGGGACCGGTAGCTGGTTGGAGGTGTCCTCATGCAGCTGCTTCACTGATTTCCAGGCCCGCCGTGCTCGGGTCAAGTACCGGCCGGAACAGCACCTGAAGAGCGAGTTCGTACACACCCTAAACGGTTCCGGACTGGCATTGCCTCGAACCATGGTGTCTGTCATGGAGAACTATCAGGACCGCGAAGGCAACATACGTATCCCTGATGTGTTAAGGCCTTACATGCAAGGGCAAGAAATAATAGAATAGAAGAGTAAACGGTTTATTAACGGCTGGCAGCCGTCTTACTTCTTTGCCTTTTTGGGCGCAGCCTTTGCTGGCTTCTCCTCTGCTTCTTCCTCTTCCTCAACCTCTTCGCCCTCTACTTCCGCTCCTTCTTCCGTCTCTTCGTATCCCAGGAAGTCAAAGAGGTCCTCTTCCAGGCCCTTCAACACTTCAACGGCCTCTTCCTGCCCGCCTTCCTCAAGAAGGTCGATGACCAGGGTTACCTGGTCCAAAAAATCCTCCAGGGTGCAGTCGAGCTCCTCAATTAGATCGTTCAGGCTAACCATGTGTATTACCTCAAAATCCAATATCATTTGCCCCTAGATAAGACATGGGGTATCATACTTAGACAACGGGCGATGCTGGTACCTCCTACCGAACCATCAAATCACATATCCAGATACTCTTCCGACGAGATTTTTCTAGCCCGTTCGTCGTTTTTCCCGAAACATCATCTATCATGCGACCATCTCTCGAACGCTCGCCTTGCATATCCAAATGTCAACCATACTTGTCGATGGCACCTGTAACATGGGCAGAGCGTAACCGGGAACACCACATATGGCAACTCCTCCTCGCAATCCCCAGCCAGCGCTTCTCTCACCGAACAATGCGTTCAAGGAGGCCAGGTTCGCTTGAATGGATGTAACGCACTGCACCTCCAATTTCAACCCGGGAACGGAAACCATATCCGGCAGACCCACTGAACAGAAAGTGGATAAGCCGACCCAGATATCATCATTTGATAGAGGTTCGATCCCCACTACCTGAAAGGGGTTCCCGAATCCTTGGGTCAAGGATGCGGTGGAGCGGCCAAGTCGTTCCAACATCTCTCCCAAGGTGCCGCATTGTACGAAAAGGTCCATACGCAGCCCCGTCTTCATCGCCGATGTATAATCGTTCACGCTCACCTCCACAAACAGGCCCATTTCCACCTCCCTTTCCAATAAATCGGCGGCCAAACGTTCTATGATGTGCAGAACGGTGCTAGATAGCGTATCAGCGAGGGTCTCCATAGACGGTTCCCCCGAAGAAAGCTGGGATATCGATTCGGTCACCGCTGAAATAAAAGCCTGTTCGAATGTGGTGAGGTCGAGACGCGTGAACGGGTCCTTGCCGTTACTACGACCCTCCGTACTATCTCGGAACTCCCAGCGGTCGGTACCGTCCTGAGCCCTCTGCCAGGTACGCTCATCATTCCAGTAGTCTGTGGCGAACGGAGTACTATCTATCCTTCGTCCATTTTGGTCCCGAAGGACGATGCTTTCCTCTGCTGGGAAACCGTTGGCTTGATTATCCAGGGCCTGACCTGTGAAATAGTATACAAATCGGCCGCGGGGGACGAGGACCGTCTCCCCAATCGACCCCATTGCCTGTGTCCCGTGGGATGTCTGGAGGGTCCATCCTGCTAGATTGATCATCTCATCGGTCGGGTTGTACAGTTCCACCCATTCCCTCCCGTCGTCCTCCCCCATTGGATTGAGCTCGTACTCGTTGATAACCGGTGAATCACACCTTCCATCCAGCATTTTCACGTACACTCCCGCATCCACGCTGCCTTTTAATCCTGGGAAGGGAAGCGGTATGTTGGACAGAAGAGCGCTCACGCCCGGGATGTCCGAAAGGGCGAAGGACAGTTCCTGATAGCTAACGATCTCAGGCATGGTCAGCTCAATACAGGTGCCCCCCACGATACCCCGGACCTCTACCATGTGACGAAAGACGTCCATGAACGGGTCCAGCACAATATATACGGACCAATCTTCGGCGTTCAGGGAGGCGTTGCTTAGGAAACCGAACCCGGACGATCCTTTGATCAGGCGGGAGGTGACGGAAATGGAACATTCCCCCACTCGATAAGAGAGGGAGAAAGAGGCAGGGGTGCTAACATCTTGGAAGGCCATATTCGTGGGATTGGTCCTGATGACCAGGTCGAGCCCGAACAAGTTAAGGCGGCATGTTCGTTCACCAAAGAGACCGGCCGCGGCCTCGACCGCATTGGCCGTTGGGCCTAAGACCACAACGCGGACGAACTGCTGCACCTTTTCAACCAATTCCTGAAGATAATTTGATAGTGTATCAAGAATTTTTGTTCCCATGTCCAAAAGACGTTTCACCGCGTTCTCGAGAATGCGATAGACCTTTTGCAGCCCAGAGGACACTACTTCGATCCCGTCCAATAGCGGCCGGAATATCTTCTCCAAGATCGTGGTCACATCACCTACGAGCGTGTTGGTATTTTGGTAATGCACACCCAGCAATGGTTGCCCGGAAAGGATAGAGATCGTTTGATAAATTGTCAGAGGGACCTGTCCATCGAGGGTCAGCGGCATGATCGGCCCGAGATCACCACCGGGGGAAAGTTTGATGCCTACATTCCCTGAACAAACCAGTCCCCATACCGACTGGAACGAGGCCCATTTCTTCTCTAGTAGGTTGGTGTCATGAGACTGGGGAAACGATCCTTCCTGGCCGACATATGAACGTGGGTCGGTAAGGAGAACGGTCGGTCGGATTCCTATATCTTTGAACGATAGATATTCCACCTCCACATCCAAGGTCTCCTGGTATGAACGCCCAATCTCATCGGTCAAATCGAAATGATCATCGCGAGGGATGGACACCTCCATGAAATCATCCCTCATCCCCATTCCTTTTGATATTTCGTTCAATAGAGCTTTGGTATCATCCGAGATCATCGTTCCCAATCCGATCAATGGGTCGCCCATGGCCACAATGATGTCGACCAGAAAGGAGGATGGATGACCGGATATTGTCGACCTATAGCTCATCCCGTTCAGGAAATTATCCGTCAGGGAAGCGGCATGCAGTTCATAGGTATCGACGATACTATCCATCATCGACCAGCCTTCGTCCAGGAAAATGGCCTGCTCGATTGAATGGAAATTCTCTTCCCATGGAAGGTCCAGCTCAGGACTCGACGATCGCATTTCCGTCAACAACTGTCCTGCCACCGAGCTCGTCACATCATCCAACGAGGAATTGCGGTCCAGTATCTCGTACTTCTTCTCAAGGAATAGTGATTTGGTAGCCTCTGCCAGGTAATCGACCGTCGCGACCTGTTGTTCCCCTGCATCAATGGCTGGCCTTAACCACTCATCCTTTCGCTCCAATGCGTCCAGAAGTACGGAACGAATCTCATCCATGAAGGTCAAGCCATCCGTCGGGTCCAGGTTGAGACTGTCCGGGGGTAGGTACATGTTGCGGGAAACGCTCTCCGCTATGATCATCAATCTATCCCGCATGGAATTGACCAGCTCCTTGGTGCTCTTCTCATATTGTTCTCGGAAGTCGCCCCATCCATCCCAATCGAGCACGTCCACAGTTGGGAAATCCATAGAGACCATGCCCCGCACCGGTAGTATTGCCGTCTGACCGTCCGCGGTGATCAGCTCTAGGTTGTGCGCGGGAGCGATTATCCGGTTATCCGGGATACCGGCGTTCAAGTAACGGTAAAGAGTGTCTGGCAGACCTGCGATCTCGAACTTGCCCTTTATCCAATCTTTGTACTGGTCCTCCAACAGGTCGGTACCACTGATCCATTCTATGATGTCGTTCAAACCGAATTCGAACGCTTCTCCCACATCCTCCAATATGGTCGCGGCGTCGACCAATTGGAGGTATTCCATCCATCTCAAGATCGTTCGGTCCATGGATGCATATATGGTCTGAGAGAAGACGGCCCCCCAATCAAGCTCGTCGCAACCATACAATCCTAGGAATAGGTCAACGGGATCGATCGCCCCTCCCATTTCCATATACCCTCTAACATGATCCCAGGACGCTTGGGGCGACATGTGATCGGTGGACATCTCCAAACAAGGGTCCGCTGTTCTGAAGATCTGGTATTGTAGTATTACCAAACCTAGGTTCAGGGCGTTCAGCACATCCCGTTCGGTCACCATATCATCAACACCCTGGCCTATTGATGAACAGGTGGTGCCCCAGCCCTGTAGGGACCGATACGTAGCCAAAGAATCCAACATGCCACGGGCCATGCTGGTCAGGTCCCCCAGACCGTTGCCGACCGTGGAATCGAAGGCGGCCATACGATCCTTCAGCAAAGGCCATGGCACCTTAACATCATTAGAGACCGGGAAAACTCTGGTCAGGTTACCATCATTGGTCGATACTTTCACTTCAAAATTCCCGTTCAAACCGACATATGCCGGAACATACTCTCCCTGCCAACCCTCTCCGAGATCAACACAGTTTGACAAGGAAAGGCGGAGGAACGAGAGTCGAATATCGCTGATATTTACCTCGATCCTATAGTTGGCCCGTTCCTGTGGATACACTTCATGGACCGA
>SPCU01000132.1 GCA_004525545.1 Methanomassiliicoccus sp.
GAAGGGATTGGAGTTCCTGAAGGACCTGCTGAAGAAGGAGAGGTTCGACCGCTGCGTGGTAATGGGTCCGGTGGTCATGATGAAGATGGTGAGCGAGATCACCAGACCGTTCGACATACCGACCATAGTGTCCTTGACCCCGATCATGATAGACGGTATGGGCATGTGCGGCGTCTGCCGGGTGACGGTGGGCGGGAACATGCTCTTCGGCTGCGTGGACGGCCCGGAGTTCGACGGACACCAAACGAACTTCGACGAGCTGATCAAACGCCAGCGCACCATGCTTCCAGAGGAACGATTGAGCTCCATCCTCTGGGAAAGGAAAGGGAGGTGCAAGTGTGAAAGGGACTGAGCGGGAGGAGACGACCGCCCGCAATCCCCTGGACGTGGACGTGGAGATGCCCAGGCAGAGGCCTAAGGAACGGGTCAAGAACTTCAACGAGGTCGCTCTGGGCTACACGGAGGAAATGGCGATCCAAGAGGCCCGCCGGTGCATGCAGTGCAAGAACCCCCCGTGCATAAAGGGTTGTCCGGTGGACATACCGATCCCAAATTTCATAGACTGCATCTTACAGGGCAAGTATGCCGAGGGCATAGCCGTCATCAAGACCAAGAACTCGCTGCCGGCGGTTTGCGGGCGGGTATGCCCGCAGGAAGGGCAGTGCCAGATGAACTGCGTCCGGGGCAAGAAGGGCGATCCGGTCAACATCGGTCGCCTGGAGCGGTTCCTGGCGGATTGGGAGAAGGAACATGGGGCCCAGATACCGGAGAGAGCCCCTCCCACTGGCAAGAAGGTAGCGGTGATCGGTGCGGGTCCAGCGGGATTGACGGCCGCTGCCGACCTGGTGAAACTGGGTCATGTGGTGACCCTGTTCGAAGCGCTGCACGTGGCGGGAGGCGTTCTCAGCTACGGCATACCGGAGTTCCGCCTGCCCAAGGATATCGTGCAGAAGGAGATCGAGTACGTCCAGAAGCTGGGCGTGGACCTTCGGCTGGGCAATCTCATCGGCCGTATCCACACCATACCCGAGCTTATGGAACAGGGTTATGATGCCATCTTCATCAGCAGCGGGGCAGGGCTGCCGCAGTGGATAGGCTGCCCGGGTGAGAACCTGGGAGGCATCTACTCGGCCAATGAGTTCCTGATACGGGTCAATTTAATGAAAGCGTACGATTTCCCGGAGCAGGACACACCTATCCGCATAGGCAAGCACGTCGTGGTCATCGGCGGAGGGAACGTGGCCATGGACTGCGCCCGCATCTCGATGAGATTGGGGGCCAAGGTCTGCTTGAACTACCGGCGCTCGCGGAAGGAGCTGCCGGCCAGGCGCGAGGAGATCGAGAACGCCGAGGAGGAGGGGCTGATGTGCAACTTCCTCAACGCTCCCGCCGAGTTCTATGGGGACGAGAAGGGCTGGGTCAGGTCCATGAGGTGCACCTGCATGGAGCTGACCGAATCGGATGGAAAAGGACGACAGGGGGTCAAGCCCATCGCCTGTTCCGACTTCGATGTCGATGCCGATACTGTCATCGTGGCCATCGGGCAGACGCCCAATCCCATCATCCAGCGCACGACCGCTGGGTTGAGGACCGACCCCAGGAACGGGACCATCATCGTCGACGAGGACGGACGGACGAACCTGGACGGAGTGTTCGCCGGCGGAGACGTGGCCACCGGGGCGGCCACGGTCATCAGCGCCATGGGGGCCGGAAAACGCGCCGCCAAGGCCATGCACGAGTATCTCATGAACGAAGGACCGAGGGGGGAGCGAACATCGAACGGAAATTGAGGATCGCTTTCTACTGGGCCGCAAGCTGCGGCGGCTGCGAGATCGCTGTTCTGGACGTGAACGAGAGGATACTCGATCTTGTGAAGCACGCCGACATCGTCTTCTGGCCGGTGGCCATGGACATCAAGTATCACGACGTCGAGGCGATGCCGGACGGTCACATCGACATCACCTTCTTCAACGGCTCGATCCGCAACAGCGAACAGGAGCACATGGCCAAGCTTCTCCGCGCCAAATCCCAGACCCTGATCGCCTTCGGTTCATGCGCCAACGAGGGTTCGGTGCCCGGGCTGGCGAACCTCAGTGATGCCGATAGCATACTGAAGCACGTCTTCCAGGACCTTGGAGAGGGATCGAAGGACAAGGTCATACCTAGACCGGAATCGAACGTGAAGGAAGGGGTATTGAGGATACCGACCTTCTATGACACCGTTAGAACGTTGGCTCAGACCGTAGAGGTGGACTACTATCTGCCTGGCTGCCCACCGCCGGTCTCCCTGATAAACAAAGCCTTGGACGCCATCGTGAAGGGGGAGCTGCCCCACAAAGGTTCCGTTCTAGCGCCATTGCCGGCGGTGTGCGATGAATGCCCGCGCAAGCGGGAGAACAAGAAGATCACCACCATTCACCGGGTGCATGAGGTGGTCCCGGACCCGGAGCGCTGCCTGATGGAGCAGGGGATCATCTGCATGGGGATGGCCACCCGCAGCGGATGCGGAGCGCAATGCCTCAAGGTGGACATGCCCTGCACCGGCTGTGGCGGAGCGACACCTAACCAATCAGACATGGGCACGGGAATGATCACGGCCTTGGCCTCGATATTGAACTTGGACAAGGAACCGGGGTCCTACACCGAAGAGGAAGTGGCCGATCTAATATCACAGATCAAGGACCCGGTGGGCATCTTCTACATGTACAGCCTGCCGTCGTCCATCCTGCAAAGAAAGGTGATGAAGCAATGAAGGAGATCAATATCGACCCGATCACCAGGCTGGAAGGGCACGGCAGCGTGTCCATCTTCCTCAATGACCAAGGCGAGGTGGAGAACGCGTACCTCAAGGTCCCTGAGCTGAGGGGCTTTGAGGCCTTCTGCGTCGGACGCCCGGCCGAGCTTATGCCCATCCTCACCACACGTATCTGCGGGGTATGTCCGGTAGCTCATCATTACGCTTCGGTAAAGGCCTTGGACGCGGCGTTCCAAGTCGCTCCCCCTTCCGCGGCGAAGAAGCTGCGGGAGCTGCAGTACATGGGCTATATCTCCTATGACCACACGCTGCACTTCTATTATCTGGGCGGGCCGGACTTCATCGTGGGCCCGGATGCGCC
>SPCU01000042.1 GCA_004525545.1 Methanomassiliicoccus sp.
ATCTCAGGGCAAATTTCGGCCATGTGCTCCTGAACCACTGCGCCGCCTGGCATGGTGTGGTTAACAGCTTCCAGGTAACGGTTGATGGTCTCAGGGGTAACTTCCTTCGACAGCCTCTTCTCTATAACGTTGTGGGCGACGTCCAGACCGACGATGACGGTCCTGCGTATGTCGTCCCAGCACTGCTGCATCGCAGCGTTGTTGACCCAGTGCAGGTCATCAGCCTCGCCATAAATGTCGGTATGGGACAGCTGGTAGGGCATTAATACCCTCTGGCCGAGCGCGACACCGACATCCTGGTTCATCATGGGGATTCCACGGGCCTTGGCGATCTTGTTCGCCTGCTCTACCCACTCCCGCTTCCTTCCAGACTGTCTCCAGCCTCCGTAGGAATAGTGTTGGGAGCGGACCTCCGTGGGGTCCTCCTTGAACTTCTTCTTCATGGCGGCGATAAACATCTTGTCCTTTTCCTTCGCCATTTTCAGTCCTCCTTTACATCGAAGGTCTTGAAGCCACACTTGGTTCTAAGGGTGTGTATCCTGAGGTTCTGCCTCATGACCTCCTCGTCGTCCCTCATGTCCACACCATCGGCGCGGAACATCGGGGTGTGCTCCTTCAACCACTTCTCGGGCATCGGCTTTCCGACCGGGACAGGCTTGTCCAACGGGACACCGACCTGGTCCTTCACGTACTCGACCTCGCCCTTCTTTGCGTTCCACCGGAACCTCTGCCAGGCGTCGAACATCATACCGTTCTGGTCCAGCCTAACGGCGTGGCCGTGCACGGTCGCTCCCCTGATACCGGTCCTTGCGGTATCGAAGGTCTCGTTGTCGATGAGTTCTTTGGCCACCTTTTCGACGTCCCTCTCCCTCATCTCTATGATCTGCCTTCCAGATAGGGTACCAGTGTCGATACCTCTCAACCTCCACATGTACATCTGAGCTCTAACATACGGTATGATAGGGGCCCAGTAGACAGAGTCGGTGAACTGAACGTATCTTATCCTGTCTCCCTTCTTCGCACCCTCGCTTGCCTCTACCAACTGCCTGATCGAGCAGTCGGGTTCGGAACCTTCGTCCAGCGGCGGGTGGATGGTGGCGTAGTCGGAACCTGGGGTTCTGTGACCCAAGATCTTGACCACGTCGTCCATCGGAACGTCGCGGAGCTTTTCCAGCTTGACGCTGGGGTCCATCAGGCGTCTCCTGTTCTTGGCGGGCAGGGTGGTGCCAGGATAGAATTGTGCTTTGTATTTTGTCTTAGCCATGTTATTTCACCAATCCTTTTTTATAATCGGTAACAGTCGGCTTGAACTTCGAATAACGACCTACCTCGAGATTGAACCCGAAGGGGAGCAAATCCTTGCAAACCTCCTCGATGTCCTTTAAGGCCTGAGTTACAAAATCGATGTCGCTTATCTCGACGAAAATACGACCGACTTGGACCCTCAGTTCCACTTCTTCCCCAACCACAGTGATGATCCGGCGTTCCGGATGATTCACAGGGCCTCCGGTTCCGGGGCCTAATTTCATGACCGCCGGCAGGTCCTCGCCTTGAACGGTTATCTTCCTCACGTTCTTCACTTCGTGCAACCTGTTCAGCAACACTTCAGTGGTGTCCGCGAGAAGTAAACGCTCCGGGAAGATCTGTATCTCGGGCAGGGGAACCTCTTCAGAGGTAGGATTACTCATGTTCAAGCCACCTGCTCCTTGTACTTCTTGGCCTCCTTGCCGACCACCTTCAATGGGGTCTTGAACTCTGGAATCTCGCCGAAGGCCTCCTTCAGAACTGCAGAGGTGTGTTCTGCGCTGAAGTACTGGGTTCCGGCATCCAAAGCACAACCCGCGGCAATCACCGGTATGACGGTTCCCTTCGCGTGTCTGGTAACCACGTGGTTTCCGTGGAACAGACCCGGGCCGCCTCCACCATAGATAGAGTGGCTGAAGAAAGACATACCGACAGATGTACCCATAGCCCTACCATAGTCAGTACCGGGCAGGCTGGTTTCGTGCTCCACCAGGTCGTTGTAGTATAGAATGGTGGATGGGATACCTTGTGCGGCCCTTGCGGCACCGATGTTCACGCAGATCGCAGCTAGCAGACCAGCGGACACGTAGGCGTTCCACAGCGGGAAGTCGTTGGTGTTGTACTCAACGAATCCGGAGGGGAACTTCTTACCCTTCTTGATGACCTTGTCTTCCAAGGCCCTTCCGACCATGGATGCGACGACGTCACCGACGGTGCCGGTCTTGCCGTTCTCCTTGACCCAGCTGTAAACCAGGTTGTTGGCGTTCAGACCCTGGTAAGCCAGGGACAACAGGTGCTGTCTCTCGAAGTTGCCGATTGCGTCACCCATCTCGTAGGCCGCTGCGGTCTCGTAGATGGAGGACAGAGCGGCGGCGTTCATGGCGTTCCTACCGGTCAACATGACGATGTGATTGGCCATGATGTTCCTGAGCGCGTAGCCAGTACCCTCGTTCAGCTGAGGAACATCAAGGATGCTCTTCAGGTTGGAGCCCAGCATGTTAATGGTCTGCGGGTATCTCCCCCAGACAGCTGCCTTCACCATCGAGGCCTCGAACATGTTCACGTCGAAATGGTCGATGATAGCCTCAGTTACGGCGGCGGCAACGGTGGTGAATCCAGTGGTATACTCGGCACCAGAGTCAATCCTGACACTGGGGCAGGTAACTACCATCCTCTTACCATCTGCCATGCTTCTGACTTCAGAGTCGTCGTCCTTGCTGACCTTGATTATGTCCTTGATCCTTTTAGCCAATTTGTCAGCGTTCGCCACTACTGCGACATTCAAAACCCTGCCAGGGACGTTCAAGTTGCCAACCGCTCCGGTCTTGAGACCTTTCTCAATACCCTCTAGGTTGACAGCGATCGTCCTCTTTGTCAGAGAGATGGTTCGCTTAATGGCTGCGTTGTTTAACGGACTCAATGCTTCTAGAGGCACGTCCTTTTCGATGACCTTGCCTCTGTCATCATACAAGTCCACCTTGTCTTTGTATCTTGCCATTTTTTACCTCCTTTTCAATAACTCGGTAATTTCACGAGCAGATATGCATCAAACTCATGAAAACCGGTTCCCCTTGCGAACTCGAAAAGGTGGCGTTAGAATATAAGCTTGATGATGGATGGATTATCCATCCATATTAAACAATAGCTTACTTTTTATCATTACCCAGACAAAAATGCCTATAATTTAACGTCTTTAAATTTTTTAATATATAAAAATATTTATTTAATATCGATCTGATTTTTTTATTTTTTTTCAACGGTACCAATAATACTCAAATATAGTGTTTCTCGGCTCTTTATAGAGATTTTAAGACGGTTATCGCGTCTTCCTTCTTAAAATCTCGGTAATTTACTGCGAAATAAGAATTGAATCTTTCTGATTTTTCACTAGACAATAATGAAGATATTATGGACAGGAATGCGGAAATGGTGCGCCGGGGATAGTATATCTTTCTGAATTCGGTGAGCACCTCTTCACCTTCTTTGAGAGCGATCACCCCATCGCGCACCGCGGATTTCACTAGAAATCGTATATTGACCATGGGTTCGGATAGAGCTTCATAGTTCTCGGGATCGAATACCAGGGCTACTTCGTCGTCCCCTTCGATCCTACCGCTGGAATACTCTTCAAAAATGCGTCCGACGCCTATCATTCCGAACTGGCTCAGTTCCGATGCCCTTAGGGCGCCCATGCTACCCCCGCCAACCACCTTCACGTCCTTGGCCATCAATGCAATTATCTCTCGGTGACCGACCGAGCAGTTCTGTAGGAACACACCGTCGATTATACCGACGACGTCAACATCCCCTAACTGGGTCAGGTCCCCCCTCTTTACAGGAGGACGATAGTCCGCATCCAATATCTCACGTGCCTCATCCAGCGACAGGCTGGGGCCCAGAAACACCACCGGCCGGCTCATGCTCCCAGCCTGGGTCCGATCCGATCCATGTCCATGGCAAATATCTCCATACCGGGTATGATCATCCTGACCACGGGTATACCGAGTTCCGGCCTGGTCAGTTCGACCGCGATGACCTTCTCGAAGCCTCGGTCAAGAAGATGGTCCAATACGACCTCGATGTCCTCAAGAATGTCCTTGGTATCGAATTCCGAGAAATCCTCCATGTGTACCTCGGACGAGGATGTGAAGTACATGGCGTTCAGACGCTTCATGCGCTCGTATCCCACCTCTCGATTCAGGTCAGCCTTGGTGGTATCCTCTCTCGCTCCGTGTATCTGGGTGCAGCGGCTCTGGGCCACCTCGGTCAACGCCCTGATGGCCGCCACCCGAGGACTGAGATGGGCTCCAACTCCCAGATTGAGAAGCGCGGGGTCCTTCATACGGACATCATCGGCCGCGGCAGCGATGGTGGGGATGCCCACATCACTGGTCAGGTCCTTGAGGTGCACCTCCACTCCCTGGGAACGGAACTTGTTTAAAAGCTCGCTAACGACTGGACAATCCTCCTCGACCACTATCTCCCCCCGTGACCCTTTTCTAGCCTCGGATATCGACCATGCATCCCTTTCGATCACCTCGCACAAACCATGCAATATCGCCTCCTCCAGATTGTTTCCGGAGGCGAGACCGTTGGTGTTACTACGGAATAGCTGCAGGTCTTTTTTGGAGTCGTAAGGATGATAGACCGCTACGGCCGGCACCCATATCTCCTCCCCCTCTATGAGATCGTAGCCCTTGACCCAAGCGATGGGGTGGTAATTGACATGCACGTTGATCATCTGCGGCAGGATCAACGTCCTAGGGTCGACGGCGTTCTCCGAGGCGAGCATGTTGTCCATCATATCTCGCCGCAGCCTTTCGTCCCTCGGTTCGGCAGAGTACCGCTCCATACCCTCCATGATCGCGGAGACTCGCGCCTGCTCCCGGCTTGCCCCTTTGCCGTTGTATATGGATATCGCACCCTCCTTGGCCATAGGCCTGATGCTAGAGAACACCGGTATTCCAATGCGATCGAGGTCGGTGATGTCCGCCACTCGAGTGATGCCCGCCTTAGAGAGCAACGGTTCGACCCTTTTCAGGGTGGTGAGCGGATCAACAGCGCGGTGACCGTCCTTGGTATAGGTCTTGGGGGCGGGTCGTAGCTCCATGGAAGGGGTTAACCACCAGGGCGGTCAATAAATCTTTGGTGTCATACATCTCGACCATCTTCCTTTTCGGCCAAGGGAGTGGCTAGGTCGAACATGGCATCCTCGTTCATACCGATCCTCTCTATGAGGATGTCCACCTCCACCCGTTGAATAAACGGTATATTGACGATCTTGTCCTGAATAAGGTCGTACAGCTTGTCAACACTGGTTGCGTAGACCTCACATATCAGAGAGTGATCGCCGAACACCTTGAATACATATTGTATCTCATCGTATTTTTTCAACTCATCGATGACCGATGTCAAAGAGGCGCCCACCACCTGAAGGCCGATCAGCGCCCGCATGAGACCCATCTTGGTGGTGTTCACCTGCATGGTGTAGGCCTGCACGTATCCATCATCCTCCAGACGAGAGATGCGCCTGCTGATGGTCGCTTTAGAAACACCTAACTGGTCAGCTATGCTACTTAGTCCCTCGCGGGCGTTGCGCCGTAACATTCTGAGGATCTCAAGATCCGTTGTGTCCATGACCTTCTCCTGCAACAAATTTGCAAAATCATCATTAATTTTATGATTATTTGGACTTTTGTTTCATAAACTACATATTAATGTAAAAATATTGTAAAAAAGGGAGTTCATCCTGTTTTGATCTTGGATTTCCCCCGCGGGCCGACGAGCCTCTCCAAGGCCGCCACTACCTCCTTCAGTTTGGAGGCGGGAATGCCGACCAGCATCTCTGAAGGCTCCAGATCGGTGGACTTGCGGCAGCCGAAGCATCCGATGGACAGACTGAGTGTGTCATGCAAATAAGGGTAGACAGTAGAATAAGCGCAGCTCGCCTGGAACGGCTCCATCTCCACCACCATCTTGCCTCCTTGGAAGAAGGTCGCCGCTACTGGGAGCAACCAATACATCTGCTCTGGCGTGCCTGTTACAATGACGACATCCGGTTTTATCTTCGTTTCGCTCAGTGGAGAGACGGCAGTGGCCACTATACTGCCACATTCCAGCTGGGGGCGTTCCTCGATCATCTTCCTGGCCGCCTCCAACGTATCGAACATACCGATGTTGAAGTGGAACTCACCGGATTTGACCTTATCCGGGATGGGTAATATGCCTAGGGCGGACCCGCCCACCGGGCAGGCGTGCTTATCCCCGGTCAGAAGTAACTTCTCCCCCCTCCTGGCCCTCATAATGGATTGACAATGCCTTATGTTCTATTCCGGGACCTGATAACCTTCTGACAGGGACTCCCCCTTTTTGATCAAGGTGACAGCCACCGGTTCTGTCTTAAGCTCCAGAACGTCCATGAGAACTCTGGCGCATTTTCCATAGTCGGTCAATTTAACACCTTATAGAATAGACCTGTATTCGATAGATAATGATTGGTATTATTCTGCCGCCGATCTTGCTCAACGCACCGAACATACCCAGCGATCGTAGAAGAGGTCTCTTTGATTCTCGAAGATTGTACATGTACGACCCTTGTCGTGGCACCATTGCTCCATGAACACCGCCTCCTCTTCCGTGGCCACCGTCATGATTATATTATCCGCCAGTTCCAATATCTGATCCACTATCAACTTCCAGGTCCAGGAGTTGATGATGTTGATGTCCCCGGCCATCAGCATGATGGCGTAGGACGCCTTATCCAAATAATCTGAGGCCTTGGTCCCGTCCAACAGCATCGTGTTCCAAGGTTGCAGACGGCCCTCCAATAGACCGCGGCACAGAAGATCGCGGTCAACGTCATATGCCAATGGTCTCAGACCCATCTTCGTCAGGGCCTTGCTCCCCACGCCGGAACCGCAACAACAGTCATAGCAAAGGTCTCCAGGTTTGAAATGCCATTCCTTCCAGATAAGATCGGAGACCTTCTTCTCCCGATCGGCTGGAAGGTCATCCAAGGCAGGCTGGCATTCTTTCAGCATTTTATCGGAGAAATATTCCATCACCGCTTCCCGCCAATCCTCGATACTGCACTTGAAGACCTTGATGTCCAATTCCGGAAGGATCTCGATGAGGTCCTCGGAAGGCTCCTTCCACAGGAAACTGACCGCCTTCCATCCTTCGTCCTCACGTGCCATTGCCAGCGGTGTTTCATCGTTGTCTATCAGTAAGCGCACCTCGGTCGACCCTCGGAGCATTTGGACCAGGGCGGATTCGTTGGTCAACGCTTCGAACGAGCTCTCGATCAATCGTACGTCCTCCAACTGGAAAAGGTCGAGAATTTTCATGACAATGCGGAAATGATGAAATTATTATTAATAACTGGTCGATGCGACCTCTACCCTGCGCAAATGGATAAATATCTTTATTCTCTCCACGTTACAAATGAACCTTCAGCCTAAACGGGACTGGGATTTATGGGCCATCATCGGGCTTTCCTTGACCCTGATTCTGATCATATATCTGTTGCCGGACAACGTGATGCGTGTGATCATAGGCCTACCGTTCATTCTATTCTTTCCCGGTTACGCCGCATTGTCCGTGCTCTTTCCTGAGAGCAAGGACCTGGAGATCATCGAGAGGGTTGCCCTCTCGTTCGGCCTCAGCATTGCCATCTCACCATTGGTGGGCTTCGGCCTGAACTATACGCCCTTCGGGATACGCCTAGCACCGATCCTGCTCAGTTTGTCGGCCTTGAACGTTGCTCTTAGCGCCGTCGGGTTATACCGCCGACAGATGGCTGAGACCCCCTACCTTCCGTTCGACCCCATGAGGACCGCTCGAGGATACCTCGTGCAGTTCAAGGCCGAGAAAGGTTTGGACCGGGTGCTCACCGTCGTTCTGGTGATCTCCATATTGTCGTCCGTGATCGCCTTGGTGTACGTCGTAGCCGTCCCCAGGCAAGGAGAGAGCTTCACTGAGTTCTACATACTGGGACCGGGAGGCAAGGCTGAGGGCTACCCAAACAACCTGACCGTCGGGCAGGAAGCCTCGGTCATCATCGGTCTGGCGAACCACGAGCATAGGGCGGTGGAGTACACCGTAGAGCTGTGGTTGGTCAACATGACCTTCGTGGACAACGTCACCCAGGTTCACAGCATGTATTATTTCGATTCTCTCACCGTGACATTGAACCATACGGATGTCGACCTTGAAGGGGAATGGCAGCCGCAGTGGGAGGAGACTTACAACTTCAACGTCAGCGTGACTGGCAACTACAAGCTCTGGTTCCTGTTGTATATGGATGGGACGCCGATCCTGCCTTTCGCCCCTGCACCGATGGTCGATTATTCGGGCACCTCGGCCGAGGAGCGCATCGTAATGGCCGTAGAAAATGAGGTCCAGAGCCTAAACCTGAATCTAAGGGTGATGTGATCACATAATGGTCAGGTAGCGCCTGTCGTACTCGTCCATCAGGGCGTTACGATAGATCTTCTCCTGCTCGGCCAGGATGCCGTTCTTAGCCTTGGTCCTGGACAACAGTTCATCAGCTACGTCCTTCCTTTTTGTCAGTTTCATTCGTCGAACCTCTTCCATGGTCGTTTCTAGATCGATCACATCTACCAATCTTCCGTCGACGAGCAGTTTTTCCCCTTCCCCCATGGAAAGACCGGGGCCACAGTCCACACATTTCAATTTGGATTTTTCATCGCCCATGCTTGCACATGATGATGATCGTTAAAAAAGAAAAAAAGGGTTTCGGTAAGGGTTTACAAGAAATAGAAGCGGGATTTGTAGGTAACGCAGACGTTCCCCATCTTCTCCAGGCGGTCTAGGACCCCTGAGTAACGGCGAACCATCATCTTACCTTCGTCCGGCAGCTTCCCCCTGAGCAGTTTGACCTCCTCCAAAAGCTTGGCCGCCTCTTCCGCGGAGAATAGCTTCTTGCTACCGACGGAGACCGGGACGCTGGCTATGATAGTGCACCCGTTCTTCTTGGCGATCTCCGGTAAGGCGCTGTTCTCCGGTCCGAAGGTACCCATGCATCCGCGTCCCTCGTCCCAGGAGAGGAAGCACTTGGCGCAGGCTGCGCTCATCTCGTCAAAGGAAAGCATGTCCCAGGCGGTAAGCCTGTCGTCCTTGCCTGACCTGTCCATCAAAGCGCTCATCCTTTCAGGCGAGACCTTGTCGATCGGAATCCATCCGGTGTATAGTTTCTGGCTCTCCGCCATTAAACGCTGCTTGTCAACATCCTGCTTTATCTTGTCCAGGTATAGGGTTTCCATCTCCGGGTCCAAACGGTTCCTCTTTAGAAAGGCCTCCCAGTCATCGCCCATGACCAACTTGGCCTGGCTCAGAGGGACCACTAGATCGAACTCGGCCACATCTTCGAAGCCTGCAACGTCCTTCAAATTCACCTTGAGCAACGTGGACTTGCCCACCTTGCACAAAGCACTGTCACTGTCAACTTCACATATTGCTATAGAGACACCCATTTTACCCCTTCCTACCCGTGTTACAAATCGAGGTGTATTTATCAATTATCCTCTTAACAATGAAATTGAATTCCTAAAAAATACTCATCCATACATCAGCCAGCATATCGACTAGGTTTAAATTAATATATAATTGAAATGAAATGCATGGTTAGAAGGATTAACCATATGCTCGAAGGAAAGTGGCCGATCACCAGTGGGGATTACGTCCTTGGGAACGAGAGATCTCCGGTGGCCGTCCTCATCATCGGCCGGGGGGCGGTGGACGTACCTTTGGACCTTTTCTGCATCAAGGGAATATTAAAGACGGAGAACATAGGATTGGAGAAGGTCATAGCCAACATCATCTCTCTGCCCAGTATCCGAGTTCTAATAATATGCGGACGGGAGGAGTTCGGTCACTTCCCGGGGGACGCCATACGATCCTTGAAGGAAAATGGCATCGATGAACATCATCGCATAATCGGGACCAAGGCGGCCATACCATTCCTGTGCGACCTGCCGCCCGAGGCGGTGGAGAGGTTCCAGGAACAGGTTGAGATCGTGGACCTCTTAGATTCCTCCCAGGTCAGGGAGCTGGTGGAGTTCGATCCCATATACGAGTTCGATGAAGCTAGCGGGAAAAGGCTCTTACAGGTGTTGGAGGAGCTGCGTCCCCAGGAATTCTCCGCCTTCCCGGCCGAACCATTGATCATCAGGGCCAAGGCATTCAGCGGGGAGAGCGGTCGGATAGCCAAACAGCTCCATATTGCCTCGGACGATTTTATCTCCCCTATGCTTCGCATGCCCTCCGACGGGCTGAACACCGGCATGGGCATGGTATTGGTCTCCGAGGAGTTCGGTGTGGTCATAGAGCCGCTCCAAGGAAGAGTGATGACAGTTCCCTCGGTCGAGCTAGCGCTGAGATTGAGGACGTATCTTACGGGGGTATGACATGTTCAAATTCCAGATCGCACAGAGAAAGGCATGCATCGGCGGAACGGATTTCGGAGGGCAACCGGGCCAGAGGCGAACGGTCATGGTGGGTTCATTGTTCTACCCCCGGCACTCGGTCGTTCTGGACCCCCTCACCGGGGCTTTGGATCATAAAAAATTAACGGAAAGGTTGCACCAGTACCGTAAAGTGATCGAGAGCTGCGAATGCCCGTCCGCCCTCATGCTGTACGCTGAGAACGGGACGGCGGCCAGGAATTACCTGGAAGCAGTATGCGACGTCGTTCCTGGTCCGTTGTTCGTGGATTCCGGCAGTTCCGAGGTCCGCATCTCGTTCCTTAGGCATGCTGAGGAAATGGGGTTGCGAGACCGAGTGGTTTACAACACCATCAACGCCGGCCTCTCCACGGAAGAGAGGGGAATGCTCGAAGAGGCGCCACCGAAGAACGCGGTGGTTCTGGCCTTCAATCCCCGCGGTGATGATGTCAAGGGACGCATCTATTTACTGGAGAGCGGGGACGATCTTCTACCTCAGGGTCTGCTGGAGACGGCCGAGGGCCTAGGCATCGACAACCTGCTACTGGATATGGCGGTCACGTCGCCGCAACAGAACGCTGGATCGGCCTTGCGGGCGATAATGGTGGCCAAGGCGAAATGGGGACTGCCCTGCGGCTGCGCCCTGCACAACGCCGTGGAGTGCTTGGACCTGAGCGATATGACCGATGCCAAGGAAGCCTTGCGCCACGTGGACAGCTCGGCGGTGGCCTTAAGCATGATGGCGGGAGCGGACTACGTGGTCTACGGCCCGCTAGAATATGCTAAAAGGGTGATGCCGGTGGCCGCCTTCGCCGACCTGATGCTGAGCCAATCGGTAGCCGACATCTAGATGTCGATGTAACAGCCCGTACCGAAGAGCTCAAAGCCGGGGAAACGGTCGGAGAACATCTTGGTGGCCTGGAAGCCGGTACAGTGCGTCGGGACCACCTTCTCCACCCCCAGCTTCTTCAGTCCGTCCATGGTCTTCAACAATGCTTCCGGTGAACCTTGGGATAGGTGGAAACCGCCCATGACCATGTACAATTTCCGTTCGCTCCTTTTTCTGACCTGGGACAATATGTTCACCACTCCGGCGTGACCGCAGCCTGTAACGACGATTAATCCTTTACGGGTGGAGAGGACCAATGCCTGCTCTTCCAGGATGTGGTCCGGTATCATAACGCCCTCCTGCTCCAAAATGAAGGTGGAGGGGACCTCGAAACTGTTGGTACGCATTACCTCACCGGTGGTGCTGATCCCAGAGACCAGTTCTTTCGGTCCGTTCTCGTAGAACGGGGGGTGTTCTTTCAGAAGGGCTAGCAGTTCGGTCGATGGACCGATCTCCCTCGCATTCCCGGAAGCGGAATAGAAACGTTGCCCTTTGAAGGTGCTTGAATGGGAATAGCAGGGGACCCCGGCCTTCAACAGCAATGGGAGTCCACCCAGATGATCATCATGACCGTGGGTGATGAACACCGCATCCAGCTCTTCCGGCCTAATGCCCAGCACGCTCAAGTTGTGTGAGAACACCTGTTCCGATGAACCGGTGTCCATGATCACCTTCTTTCCATCATTGTTCTCGATGAGCAGGGA
>SPCU01000109.1 GCA_004525545.1 Methanomassiliicoccus sp.
CTGATGGTAGTTAACCAGGACACTGATTCCGGGAAGTATGAAAAGTTCAAGAAGGTACCTCGACCTGGGCACGCGGACCTCACCGCCCGCAGCAAGTACTCGGAGTGCGTGGACCTTCGGGGAGGGGGGCAGTTCTCCGGCCGCATGACGGTCGGCCTGGTCGCCGCGGGGGCCATCGCCAAGATGCTTCTTGAGGAAAGAGGCATCCGCGTGGCCGCCTATGTGCGTCAGATAGGCAGTGTCAGGGACGACGTGGAACGTGACGTCACCGAGGCCTTGCTCTCCCGCTCCAATGAGATACGCGCCGCCGATCCCGAGATGGTCGAGAGGATGAGAGAGGAGATCATGCGTGCCAAGGAGGAAGGGGACAGCGTAGGCGGCGTCGTTCAGTGCGTCGTGGACGGTCTGCCTATAGGACTGGGAGAACCGTTCTTCGACACTGTGGAAGGAGAGATCTCCAAGATGATCTTCGCTGTGCCGGGAGTGAAAGGCGTTGAGTTCGGTTCGGGCTTCGCCGCCGCTGGAATGCGCGGTTCTAAGCATAATGACCCCTTTGTTCTGGTGGACGGGAAGGTTCGAACGGCCAAGAACGACGCCGGCGGCATTCTCGGAGGGATCACCAACGGCATGCCATTGGTGTTCCGTGTGGCCATCAAGCCCACGGCATCCATCGCCAAGGGGCAGCGGTCGTTGAACGTGGAGACCGGCAAGCAGACCGAACTTAAGATAGAGGGACGACATGACCCCTGCATCGCACCCCGGGCAGTGCCGGTGGTCGAGGCCGGCGCCGCCCTGGTGCTGGCCGACCTAGGAATGAGAGGTGGTACTATTGACTGACGCCGTCGAAGGCATCCGCTGGAAGATCGAGGAGATCGACAACGAGATACTGGACCTGATCAGGAAGCGCATGGGGATCGCCATTTCGATGGGACTTGAGAAGGTGGACAAGGCCTTGCCTGTTCGTGACCTTCGCGTGGAGGAGCAAGTGCGCACCCGCTATCTGGCACGGGCCAAGGACGTGGGCATCAGCGAGGCCGCGGCCATTGAGCTATCGGCCCTGCTGGTCCGGGAATCGGTGGAGGCGCAGGCCCGATTGCCTCGCCCTATGAAACCCCGCAAGGTGCTGGTGGTAGGCGGAGCCGGGAAAATGGGTCAGTGGTTCTGCCGCTTCTTCGTTTCCCGCGGTCACGACGTGAAAATATGGGACATGCACAGGAAGGGCGGGTTCCCGATGGTCGCCTCATTGGAACAGGGGGTAGAGGAGGCGGAGGTCATCTGCGTGGCCACGCCCATATCGACCAGCGCCGACGTTCTGCACAAGATCTTCCGGCTGAAGCCGAAGGGATTGGTCTTCGACATATCGTCGGTGAAGTCTCCGATCATCGACGTACTGAAGGAAGGGGCGGACCAGGGACTGCTGGTGTGCAGCGTGCACCCTCTGTTCGGTCCAGACGCCTCGTTCATTTTCGCGCGCAACCTGATACTGTGCAATTGCGGCTCCGACCAAGCGATATCCAAGTTCATGCCTTTGCTCAATGGCACAGGCGCGAACGTCATGGAATCGTTGGTGGAGGACCACGACAAGCTCATCGCCGTAGTGCTGGGAATGAGCCACGCTTTGAACCTGGCGTTCTTCGAGGCCTTGCACAACAGCGGTTTCGAGTACCAGGAATTGCGACCGGCGGCATCGACGACGTTCGAAAAGCAGATGAACACCAGCAGCAGTGTCTCCCAGGAAAGCCCGGACCTTTACTATGAGATACAGCATCTGAACCCGTACAACGCTGAGATGCTCGACACCCTGATCTCCGCCCTGAAGGAGGTGAAGGAGGCCGGTTCAGAGGATGACCGGGCCCATATGTTCAGGATCATGCAGGAAGGCAGAAAATACTTCGAGGTGAAATGATGGCGAAGATAAAGGTGGCGGTACTAGGCGCCACAGGAATGATCGGGCAGAGATTCGTGCAGTTGCTGGAAGATCATCCCTACTTCGAGATAGGAGGCCTTTATGCCTCCGAGAGGTCGGAGGGCAAGACCTTGAACGAAGTGCTCAAGGTCAAGGACGTTCGTTTCCAGCAGAGGACCCTGGGCGTCAAGATCGAGCAGCTGGACGTGAAGGCTATCTCCAAACGCTGTCGGGCAGCGTTCTCTGGGTTGCCGACGGAAGTGGCCAAGGACGCCGAGTCCTCGCTAGCGGCCGCCGGAGTGGCGGTGTTCTCGAACGCCGCTTCGCACCGTATGAGAGAGGACGTGCCGCTTCTCATCCCAGAAGTTAACCCGGACCACCTGGAACTGGTCCGATCACAGCCGACGTTCTCCAGCGGTGGTTTCATCGTCACCAACGCCAACTGCTCAACGACCGGGTTGGCCGTACCGCTGCAAGCGATCTATCAGAAGTTCGGATTGAAGGCCTGTTACGTCTCGACCTACCAGGCGTTATCCGGCGCCGGTTACCCCGGCGTGCCTTCGATGGACATCTTGGGGAACGTCGTTCCGTTCATCAGGGGTGAGGAAGAGAAGATGGAGGCCGAGATCTACAAGATGCTCGGTACCTTGGAGGACGGAAAGGTCCGCTTAGCCGACTTCGATATGATCGCCAGTTGCGCCCGCGTACCGGTGGTGGACGGCCATCTGGAGTCGGTGGTGCTCAAGCTCGGCAAGGAAGCGCCGGCCAAGGACGTGATCAAGACCTTGGAGGAGTTCAGACCGGAGCCGCAGAGACTGAAGCTGCCTTTGGCGCCAATACACCCCATCATAGTACGTCAAGAGGAGAATCGGCCTCAGCCAGCGACCGATGCGTTAGCTGGTGAGCCGGAAAGGGCCAGGGGAATGGCCGTCAGCGTCGGCAGGGTGCGCGAGAGCAAAGGATATATCAAGCTCTGGTTGCTTTCCCATAACACCCTGAGGGGCGGGGCTGGCGGATCCGTTCTGAACGCGGAGCTGGCCGTAGCCCGCAAGCTCCTCTGAGGAGGTTCCGGATGAAGCGGACGGTCGCGGAGATCAATCAGAAGATCAAGGATGGGGACGTGGTGGTCATGACCGCTGAGGAGGTCATACCATTCGTCCAGAGCGAGGGATTGGAGCGCGCGGCCAAGGAAGTGGACGTCGTTACGACCGGCACCTTCGGCGCCATGTGCTCATCGGGAGCGTTCCTGAACTTCGGTCATTCTGAGCCGCCGATCCGTATGCAGAAAGTGACGTTGAACGACGTTCCCGCCTACGCCGGCATCGCCGCGGTGGACGCTTACATAGGCGCCACGGAGCTCAAGGAGGACGACCACGCCGAGTACGGCGGGGCGCATGTCATCGAGGACCTTATATCCGGAAGACCGGTTAGATTGAAGGCCAGGTCCGGCGGGAGCGACTGCTATCCCCGAAAGGACATCGATACATACGTTTCTTTGAACAGCATCAACCAGGCCTATCTTTTCAATCCCAGGAACGCCTACCAGAACTACGCTGCCGGCACGAACTCCTCGGAGCGGACCCTTTTCACCTACATGGGCAAGTTGCTGCCTAACTACGGCAACATCACCTATTCCAGCGCCGGACAGCTGTCCCCGTTGCTGAACGACCCGACGCTGCGCACCGTGGGCATCGGCACACGCATCTTCTTGGGCGGGGGTACGGGTTACGTCGCCTGGGAGGGGACACAGTTCAAGACCAACGTGGAGACGCGGTCCGACGTGCCCATGGGCGGGGCTAGGACCTTGGCCACCATCGGCGACCTGCGAGGAATGTCATCCGATTTCATCCGGGCGTTGCGGTTCCCCGGTTATGGTGTCTCACTGGCCGTGGGCATCGGATTACCGATACCTATCCTGGACGAAAAGGTGCTGAAGGCCACGACGGTCAGCGACGAGCAGCTTTTCGCCCCTATAATCGACTATTCCGTCCAATCCCGGAACCGGAAACCGATCAAGCACGCCTCCTACGCCGAACTGCGTTCCGGAAAGATCGAACTGTTCGGCAAGGAGGTACGCACGTCCTCGCTTTCCAGTTATCTAAAGGCCAAGCAGATCGCCGAGATGCTCGCTCAACGCATCGAGAGCGGAGAGTTCACATTGACGGAGCCGGTGGCCCCACTGCCCC
>SPCU01000050.1 GCA_004525545.1 Methanomassiliicoccus sp.
CCAGTACCTCGGTCCTCATAGTTCGCTCAGCGGGAGAGAGAATGCCATCGAACGTATATGGAAGTTGATGACGGATGGTATTGGAGAGATAAGTTATAAGAAGTAGCGGGGGGTCGATTTGAACGACCGGTCTCCGGGTTATGAGCCCGACGGGATGTCCTGGCTACCCTACCCCGCTCTGGTATTTCCCCATCATGCGTACACCCATTATAAACCTTTCTACCTGGGGAAAGGACTGGTTCAGAAGAACTTTCGCAACTTCAATACGTCTTCCAACGAGCCCTTGATGACTATCTTGCGCAAGGCCCAGGCCTTCATGGGCTTCATCTTGCCAGTGAACAGGTCGTCGATGGTCTGCGGGTCGGAGAACACCTGAACGTCCGCATCCTCCAGCAGCCCCTCGTCAAAATGGGATATGCAATTGTCTTTGAGCAAAAATGAGTAATGCTCCGATCCCAGATCAATATTGACCTTCTTCTTTAGGGGACCGATCTCCTTCTGCATCTCGAGGTCGCACTGCATCCTCTCATTGAATTCATCAACGGCTTTCAATAAATGATCCCTGGCCACCATGAGGTCACTCCCAGTCACTTAGTTTAGAAATCTTGGACGCGCCCAGCATCTGCTTTGCGGTCGCCCACGACCTCCGGGTATGGGGTGGCAAATCCCCCTTCTCCTTTATCCACTTTTCCAGAAAGGCCCTGGTCTTGGGGTCGGAAGTGTAACCGCTGCCAACATCCCCCAGCTCATCGGCGATGCGGTGCATGGCATCGTCCCGATGCACCTTGGCCACGATGGAGGCCGCGGACACCACGGGGTAGGTCTGATCGGCCTTGTGTTCGCAGACCAGTTCGGTCTGGCTCTTCATCTGCCGCATGAGCGATCGACGGAAATTGCTCTCGCTCACGTCGCAGGCGTCCACAAAGGCCTTGTGAGGACGAAGGTCGTCCAGCAGAGAGGCGAAGGCCTGTATCTCTAATGTGTTCAGTGACGTGGAGCCCCGCCTCTCGTCGATCTCCTCTGTTCCGATGACCACGACCTTCCATGAAGAATGGGACCGTATCAGTTCGGCCAGTCGTTCCCTCTCATCCGGTTTATGGAGCTTGGAGTCCCGGACCCCCCATTCCCTGAACAGTCGATCGTCCTCGACCATGACCGCGGCCACTACCAGAGGTCCCATTACCGGCCCCCTGCCAGCCTCATCAAGACCGCAAATCATCGTAACTGGATTTTCTATTCCGTATAAATGATTGTTGAATGGTGTTCGACCAACAATTACAACAGTTACCAAAATAATTGTTGATAGGCTAAAATATAAACATAATCCCCCGATGAAGGGGGCGGTGATGTGAATTTCAAAGAGCGATGTTCAGAACAGGCACCTGACCAACGGATTCAAGCTCACCCGGGTAGGCGTCACCGGAGTTAAAAAACCGGTTCGGGTCCATCGAAATAAGAAGGACACATTTCTCAACTGCGATATCGATGTATTCGTGGACCTTCCCTCCACCCAGCGAGGCTCCCATCTGTCGCGCAACCTGGAGGTCATCGCGGAGATAGTGGAGCAAGGGGTCAGCCATCCGATCAAAGGGTTGGAGGAGCTGGCCGCGGACATCTGCCGCAAACTTCTGGATAAGCATGATTACGCCACTTACGCCGAGGTGCACATCAAGGCCGATTATTTCTTGGAACGGACCTTGCCCACCGGGCGAAAGAGCATCGAGTCCTATGAGCTCATTGCCAAGGCCACGAACAAGCGGGGAGACGGCCTGATGAAGATGATCGGTGCCAAGGTCATAGGCATGACCGCCTGCCCTTGCGCCATGGAGTCGGTGGACGAGATACAGGGCAGCACCCTGAAGAAAGAAGGCTGTCTGCCCACCATCTCCCACAATCAGAGGAATATCACGACCGCCATGCTGGAGGTCCCGGAGGAGAACGAGGTGGATGCTAACGACATCATCGAGATCGTTGAAGCCTCCTTCTCCAGTCCTACGTTCGAGATATTGAAGAGGGCGGAGGAGGCCCAGGTGGTCATCAACGCCCATCGCAACCCCAAGTTCGTCGAGGACGTGGTCCGGGATAATCTGGCCTTGATATTGAAGCGCTTCCCTAATCTGCCGGACGACACCAACGTCACCGTCAGCAGCGAGAGCGAGGAGTCTATCCACAAGCACAACGCCATGGCCGAGCGGGTCACCACACTAGGTGAACTGCGGCGGAACCTGGTGTAGGCATGCGCATCAAAGCGATGGTGTGTGACGTGGACGGCACCATCACCGACGACCGGAAGGTCATTCAGAGCCTGGGCATCGAAACCTTGCGCCAGGTTCAGGACAACGGTTACACGGTCATGCTGGCCAGTGGGAACGTTCTGCCCATAGCATACGGGCTTTCCACCTTCATCGGGTTGAATGGGCCGGTAGTGGCGGAGAACGGGGGCATCGTTCTACACCGGGACGAGGTGCATCGGCTTTTTTCCAATGAGCTGCCGTTGAAGGCCTACGAACACCTGCGCCAGAACATGCCCGGTGTCCGCCGCCTCTTCACAGACCAATGGCGGCAGACCGAGGTGGCCTTGCACCGGGACGCAGACCTGCCGGCGGTAAGGGAACTTTTAAAGGATTGGCCCTTGGAGGTCGAGGCCACCGGTTTCGCCATCCATCTGATGGAAAGGGGGCACAGTAAGATGGCCGGGGTGCTCAAGGTCTGCCAGCTGTTGGGGCTGGACCCGTCGGAGGTCGCGGCCTTCGGTGACGCTGACAACGACGAGCGCATGTTGCGCGAATGCGGTCACGGGGTGGCGGTAGGCAACGCGTCCCTGAAGACCAAGGAGGCTGCCGATCTGGTGACGAAAGGTCTCCACGCCGATGGTGTGAGGGAAGGGCTCATACGCCTCGGAATGCTCTGAGGCGTCATTCTAAATATCATCAATGACGATCAAAAATCATGAAGGTCTTAGGCCTATGCGCCTTCTGTTCCAAGCCATCAAGCCAAAGCTGCCCCATGTGCGGCCGTCCGGTGTGCTCCGAGCATCGCGATCCGCACACCCATATCTGCCAGGGATGCTCTCGGAACCTGAGCGAGGTCCGAAAGCGTGATGGACCATCTGAAATGGACCTTTTCCGCTGAGCTCAGAGGAGCTTCTTGGCGGACGCCTCGTCCAGATCGATGGACTTCAGCAGGTACTTGAGGGCCTTCTTCACGATTATGGTGCGGGTCTGTTCGTCCAGATGCTGCTCATAGACCACCGGCGCCTTCTTGTAATATTCAACACCGAACTCCGAGTAGTAATAGGTGGCGTTCTCAGGGTCCATCTGGGCCGCCTTGTTGTAGCAGCTCTCAGCCTCGTTGAACAGTCCCACGTCCATGCAGAATGCGCCCCAGCTTTGGAATATGAAAGGGTTCTCAGGATCCAACTCAGATGCTTTCTTGTAGAGGGCCACCACTTCTTCTTGGGTGACCTTCGGTACCAGAACTCCGGCGTCCGCCTTGGCCAGATAGGCCGCGGGGTCGTTGGGTTCGGTCTTGATAGCCTTGTCGAATTTGGATAGGGCTTGGGCATACTCGCCATCACCCATGAGTTGATAACCTTGCTTCATCAATTTTTCAAAGTCACCAGTTGCCATAAAATCACTAACCCGAGTAATAGATGATATGAGATAAAGCTTTCTTAGCCCGTGGCCAGGCCTCACAGGTTCCGAATGAAGCGGTTTTCCTGGTCCACCAGTACGACTTTGGAATGCATCGGTTTATCGGTCAGCTCGAAGGCCATGATTATGACCTTGTCCCCCACCCTCACCAAATGTGCGGCGGCACCGTTCACGCTGATGATGCCCGTACCCCTTTTCCCGGAGACGACATAGGTCTCGAAGCGGGCCGCATTGTCCACGTCCGAGATCAATACCTTCTCTCCCGGCCAAATATCGGCTCTGTCCAGTAGATCATGGTCGATGACGATGCTCCCCACATACTCGGGCTCAGCGGCGGTGACCGTGGCCCTGTGGATCTTGCCCCGCAGGAGCTGTCGCATGGAGTTATGCAAGAAAAACGCCCTCTTGAATCTTTCCCCGAGACCGATGCTTCGACCAATAGCCGAGTCGCGGGATGGATTATACATAAGAAATTGGTCCTAAAAAAAATGGGAAGGGTATGCCAATCTTCAAAATGACCTTCAGCGCACCAGAGGACTGCGTCACCCTGGTGAACCACGGTTGCAATTATTCCTGTAGCTTCTGTTCCTATCGTCTTAGAGAGGGCGTGGAGCCCAAACGGTTCTTTGACATGTGGGAGGTCAAGGCATATCTGGAGCGCATGAACCCATCCACCGTGGTCATTATGGGAGGGGAGCCGACCTCTTGGGCTAATATTTTTTCGGTGGCCCGGTTCTGCAAGGAGCACGTGAAAGCCTTTATCAGGATACCTCACAGCAATCTATCCAACTCCCCGCCCCCGGAAGTGGACGAGATCGGGGTGAGCCTTTACGTCATCAGCAAGCGCAAGTATTTACAGCTGACCGGATCACAGAACAGCCGAGTGCTTTCTAACATCTTCAAGACATATGATCAGGGGACCAGAATATCCGTTTCCGCCATATTGATACCCGAGTTCATTGGTAAGGACGAACTGATCAAGGTGGCTGAATTCATAGCTAGCATTGATCGGGACATCCCTCTGCATATCACCAGTTATCTCCCGGTACCGAACATGCCCTGGAGGCGGCCATCCAGGGACGAGATGCGAGATACGGTGGAATCCTGCCTAAAAGTGCTTAAAAATGTCACTGGCACATTCATTACAGCAACTGACTTCACCCGGATAAACTATATGCGCATGATTCAGGACGTGCGCCTGGCCTAGAAGCTGCAGATGATAGCCATCTGTGGAGGACGCACTGTTCTTTGCAGAACTGCCGTGGCCCAGTTGTAGAACGTTTGAGATTTCCCACGACCTTGGTCCGCTTCCGCCTCAAAGCGAAGGCAGGTGGATCGGTAGGTCAGAATGCTGCTCTTAGATCGTTCACTCGACTTTCGGGACCGGGGTTCGATCACGGTTCGTGCATGACCCGATGATCTTGACACAATTGGTTTTCAATGTATCGTCGTACTCGAGCAGCGCATCGATGTTGAAAACGATCCTCATGTTCTCCTTTGTAAGGACCTCTTCAGGAGTTCCGATCGCGAACACCCTGTGATCGTGGATCAGTACGATCCTATCGCAGTACTTGACCACCATGGGAAGATCGTGCGATACGATGATCACGGTCAGTTTCTCCTCATCGGACAATCTATTGACCAGTTCCAGGACCTCGAACTGATGGTTTATGTCCAAATGCAGGGTGGGTTCATCCAGGAGTATTATTTCCGGTCTTTGCGCGATAGCCCTGGCTATGATAACACGCTGGCGCTCTCCTCCGCTCATCGTATTTATGAGCCTGTCCGAGAACTCTTTGATGTTCGTCTTCTCCATCGCTTCATCAACGATGCGGGCGTCCTCCAACGATTCTCCCTGAAAACGGTCCAGGAACGGCATGCGTCCCATCATCACGATGTCCCTTACCGAGAATGCGAACCTTATCTCATTGCTCTGCGGGACCACCGCGATATGCCGTGCTATCCTCCTCTTAGATATTTCCTCTAGGTCGGTGCCATCCATAAGCACTTTCCCGACATTTGGATGGAGGTTGCGGTTCAAAAGCTTCAGGAGCGTGGTCTTGCCGCATCCGTTAGGTCCCAAAATGCCTATGATCTCTCCTTTCTTGACCTCCAGGTCAACTTTCTCCAGGACTGGTTTTTCTCTGTAGGAGAAGCCGATGTCCTCGATCTTCATCATCAATCCCACCCCATTTCACTGCGTCTTCTGCGCAGAAGGTATATGAAATACGGTGCACCGATGAGCGCCGTCATTATCCCTATGGGAAGAATGCCTAAGCTGGGTGCGATCACCCTGGAGATATAATCGCACATCATCAGGAAAGCGGCGCCACCTAGCAATGTCGCCGGGAGCAGCGCCCTGTTGTTCGGCCCGATCATGATACGTAGGATGTGCGGTACCACCAGTCCGACGAAACCAATGACCCCGACGTACGCCACGGCGGCCGCGGTCACCAGCGCGGATGCGACCAGAAGCTGAAGCCTTATCTTTTTGACCTCCACACCAAGGTCCATCGCATGGGCGTCCCCAAGCATCATCGCATTGAGATCGCGGGAGCTGGACAACATTATCAGGCATCCCGCGGTGATCAGCGGTGCCACTATCATGATGTTGTTCCAGTTGGCGTTGGTAAGGTTTCCCATCGTCCAATAGATGATCCCCTGCATCTGGTCTCCCGCCAGGTACGTCAGGAGGGATACGAGGGCGGAAAGGAACGATCCGACCGCTATGCCCGCCAGAAGAAGTGTTTCCGTTGGTACGCGTCCCCCAACATGGGCTATCGAATAGACCAGGAACAGTGTCGCCATACATGTTACGAAAGCAAGCAGGGGGATCAGTAAAAGCGATGGGATCCACGATAATGTGAAGGTGAGTCCGATGGCGGCACCAAGGGAAGCTCCTGAGGAGAGTCCCAGTATGTACGGGGAGGCCATAGGATTCCTGAACAAGGCCTGCATTACCCCCCCAGATATCGCCAGTCCTGCCCCGATGAGGCATGCCATGACCACGCGGGGAAGGTTCATCTTCCAGACTATGATGATGTTCGTCTCTGACCCAGTGCCTAACAGCGCCCAGAAAGCCTCCTCGAAGGACAGAGGAATGAAGGCCTGCGCCAGGTCCAGGACCATGAATATGATCAGAATGATGAACAAGGCCGCAAAGACCGTTATCGTCCTTCTACGTCTCTTTGCGACATTTTCCATTGTCCACCTCATATTTAATTATGATAAAATTGTTTGGATGGGGCAAGGGGATACCCCATCAGTCCTTTCCCTCTCTCTTTCTCGTCGCAAAGACCACAGCGACCGCTCCCACGACAACCAGGATGCCGACGGCGCCGTAGAGCAGCGTATTATCATTGCTGTCGTCCACGGTCCGCGCCGGGATATCACCCACAAAGTAATCCGGATAGAGCAGGCAGGCTACCGTCCACAGGCCTTCGGTCGCGTCCGGGCAATACGAGTTCCAGGATTTGTTCAGCTTGTAAACGTTTATGCTGCTGTCCCCGATCAACGCCGAGAAATCCTCCGCGGTCCCGCTGTAATAGCCATCAAGCAATACATGATCGGGGTTCAGTTGAATTATCGCCGAGAAATCCACGGAATATGTCGGTGTGCTCTTTGATGGATCCTCGGCTACGTTGTATCCGCCGGCGTAGTTGATGAAATCCACGGTGACCGAGCCGTCGTTACCGAGCTTCAGAGTGTTGCTGCTGTAACTTGCGTAGAGCGTCCTTACCTTCTGGGAGGAATTGATGATCCCTTTTTCCACCAGCGTCTCCGCGATGTATGTCTTGGTGTAGGTCATATCATCTGAGACGCCGTGGTCCGCGCCGACGACGTTCTCTATGTCCTCTACGACCTGAACGATACCGTCATAGGAGCTAGGATAGAATGTGATCACATTGAAACCGTATGCTTCGAGGTCCGCCCACATCGCCCCATATGACGCATAGCCGTATCCGAAGATGACATCGGTATTGTTGTTCCATATGCCCTCATCCACCAGATCGAGCATTGTCTGGATGATAGCGTCCTTGTTGCTGCTGCTTACCATGATGAACTTGTCAGCTGACATGTTCATCATCTCTGGGATGGCGCTCCTGTTATACTCGGAACCAGCATCGAAAATGACCGCGCTATCAAGGAAACCGATATCGACCAACGTGTTCGTGGCAAATGCGCCGAACGATGCTACGTGAGTGGCTGGTTGGGACAGGTTCGTGATAATGCCGCGGGAGTCCGTGATGCTGATCCCCCCGGTGTCGTTCACCGTACTGTCACCCCTTGCGGTAACTGGTATAGCTATGGTCAAGAGAGCGATGACCGCCATCAACGCGATTACTTTCTGGTATTGCATAATTACACCTGTAAATGGAACACTACTCGTAATATTATTGGACTATAAAGTATTATGCTAAAATAATGATTTCGTGTTACTATATGTTATCACTCGAATAATTAAAATAACGATGCCATATCCAAATTGTTACCTCAACGGTCTAGGTACGGATCATTAAATAAAAATCTAATTCTTAACATCCGAAGCAAAGAAAGGGAATTATACCAGTATCTGAGTTCGATATGTTCATGGCATCTCGGGTAAAGGTCGTCACTTCTATCTGCTCTCATGAAACCTGGATCACAGCGGAGATGGATGGGGAGGACCGTATCAAAGTAAGCATCGAGACGGACTGTTCCAGCGTGAAGGACTATGGTGAGCGGTTGACCAGTGTGAGCATGGACGACATCAGCGAGTTGCGTGATTCCCGTATCATGACCGAGGCCCATGATGGCATTCTGACGCCCACCTGCCTGGTGCCAGTAGCGGTGTTCAACGTCTGCTGGATGGAATCTGGGATGATATCCAAGCGTCTAGCCACCAAAGAAGGGTCGATCGCCATTCACTTCATCGATTGAGGAAGGAAAGATATATGGTCTCTGCCACGTCTCAACTCCAGAGGCCGATGGACGGATCATCCTGATGTGTGGTAATACCGCTTTTATCTACAATGATGAACTGCTCAAGTATCAGTTCGGCTCTGAGCACCCCTATCAGCCGATCCGTTTCCGTTTAGTAATGGATACATTGCTGGAGATGGGGGTGTTCGATCACCTCCTTCGGCCCCTGAGATCGGAGCTGGCCACCGAAGAGGATCTGAGAGAGGTCCACACCGAACAGCTCATCAACATCGTAAAAGAAATGAGTCAGATCGGCACCGGGTGCCTGGACATGGGAGATACCCCCGTATGCGAAGGACTTTTCGAAGGCGCTTTGGCCGCGGTGGGCGCTACGGTGACCGGGGCTGAATGTATCGCCCGGGGGGAGTTCGACCATGCCATGACCCCCGGCGGCGGGTTGCACCACGCCCACCCGGACAAAGCGGCCGGATTCAATATCTTCAATGATCTGGCCATTGCCGCTCGAAGGCTGCAACGCAATTACGGTTACGAACGCATAGCCATAATCGACATCGATGGTCATCACGGGGACGGCACGCAATCCATTTTCTACGATGAAAAGATCCTGACCATATCCCTTCACCGTTACGGGCCAGGTTTCTATCCGGGGACCGGAGCGGTCACGGACATGGGTGAAGGTGAAGGGAAGGGATACTCCATCAATGTGCCCTTGCCCCGGTGCACCCCGGACGAGGTCTATGTACCAACATACGAAAAGGTCGTCTCCGCAGCCTTGGAGGCTTATCGGCCTGAGATCATCATCCACCAGTTCGGTACTGACGCCCATTACACCGACCACATGGTGGGCATGGGGCTGACCACCAGGACATATGAGAAGGTGGCGGAGATCACTCACCACCTGGCCCATGACCATTGCGACGGTCGTTACCTGGTGACCGGCGGCGGAGGTTACTCGGCGGACGCGAGCCGAAGGATATGGAGCCTGGTGGTCTGCACCGTTTCCGGTTCATTCCCTCTCAATCCCGAGGGTATGCACCTGTTGAGGGACTCCGGCCTCAACCGCAAATGGAAGGTTCAGCAGGAGGAGTTCCACAAACGTTTGGACTACCTCTTCGACGAGGTCATACCGTTGATCAAGTGAGGGCGTGTTCCAACCGATCCATGCAGACATGCCCCTGGTAGAAATGGTGCAACGCCGTTCCTATATCCATGCTCCGGACAGCGACCGGGGAGATCGATTCCCAAAAATGGTTTGGACCTCACGTCGATATTCTTGAAGATTAGGAAATAGAATTATAGGATATCGACCCTTAAGAAAATGACTGGGTTTGAACATGAACGCGCAAGCGAATCTTCAAAAGGCGGTCATCATTCTTTTGACCCTTTCATTGCTCGTCCCGCTATTCTCCGTACAGACCACCGGAGAGGAGGGGCGATCGATCATCTATGAATTTCATTTCTCTTCCCCGAACGTAGATATTGGCATCCAAGACCGACTTTTCACGGTGAACGGACTCGACCTCGACCCGGGCGCCGGAGCCCCAACATTGCCGGTAGAGACCGTACTGCTGGCCTTGCAGCCCGGCCGACATCTGAAGGATGTGGAGGTGGATCATGCCCGCCCATCATCGTTGGAGATCATAGCAAGCTATTCCCAGAATCCATGCGAAGCCCCTCTGAGCGGCGAGACCCCGGTGAAAGACATCGTCGACCGGGGTGCCTGGGACCTTGCTGGCACATACATGCTCGAAGGGGTGGAGGTAATATGTCTGAACCTTCGACCATTGGTCTGGGACCGGGATACTGGGGTTCTGACGTTCATTCCTGATTATTCCGTGACCATCGTCACCGAGGCTGACGATATCGAATGGATCGGCGACCTGGACCGCGTGAGGGACCTGGTCGACAATCCCGAGGTCCTGCCGTACGTTCCGCCTACAACGACCTCCAACATACTTCCTGACGGGAGCTATGATCACCTCATCATCACCGATTCGACCCTTAGCGTCCCATTCCAGGCCTTGGCTGCGTGGAAGGGGGATAGGAACGAGCTCGGTTCCATTCATCAGAACGTGAACAGTATCGTGATCACCCTGCAGCAGATCAGGTCCTACAGTTACTTGTGGGCCAATCCGGCATCGCACAACGGCCAAGGCAACGACACCCAGACACTGGTGCGTAACTTCATCAACGCCGCCCACCAGGAATGGGGTGTGAGCTATGTGCTCATCGGCGGTGACGAGGAGATCATTCCCTCAAGGAAG
>SPCU01000059.1 GCA_004525545.1 Methanomassiliicoccus sp.
CTGGTGCTCGCTCCACTCCAATGCCTTCCTCCAGGCGATGGGGGTCAAGCGGAACAGGTTGTTGCAGCATTGGTCGCAAATGTCCCATGACGCGAACTCGTCCACCATGGCGTTCATCTGGGGTTCGCTGACCTTGTCGGGTTCGTCCACCAAGGTGGCCAGCATCCTAGCCTCGTGCACTCCGGTGACCCATAGGGCGGCGGCGAGCGCGTGGTCCCTTCCGATATCCTTGGCCAACGATCTGATCTGCGGCAAAGATACGCCCAAAGCACGATCGACAGGGATGCCGTACCGAGCCATACCGTTTAATAGTGATGGGTCGGCCAGCTCGTTCAACCGGTGCATTGCCTCGTCCGGACGCATGGTTGAAGATAAATGGATGAAAAGATAAAAAGGGGAAGGGCCGAACGAGCTCAGCCCTTCGTGCAACCGCTCTCTCCGGTCCTGATCCGGATGACATCCTCTACGGGAACGACGAAGATCTTGCCGTCCCCTATCTCTCCGGTCCGGGCACATCCGACGATGGCCGCGATGACCGCCTGGGCGCGATCATCGTTCACCACCACCTCCACCTTGACCGGGCAGCCGTCGACCGCCAGCACCATCATGGCCTGCTTGGCTCCGGTGACCGGTCCCGGCATGCCCGCGGATACTGCCGCCAAACAAGCAATCTTACCTGTCCCTCCCGTGGCCAGACGAAATACGGCGGCATTGGCTATCTGTCCCACGTTACACCCTCCGGAACAGGAGAAGATCATGAGGTCCTGTCCGCTGCATTGACATTCCTCGGTATCTGTCATCCAATAAAAGATGGCAGCCACCATATCATAATCCCTGCGTCCGGAAAGCTTAATCTAAGATAGGAGTCCCTTAGTTGATATGGGTCTGCATATGAAGGAGTACGATCTGATAGTCATCGGTTCAGGGGCAGGCATGAACGTGGTCTCGAAGGCCAGAGAAAGGGGCATGAAGGTGGCGGTGGTGGAGAACGGACCCATGGGCGGGACCTGTTTGAACCGAGGTTGCATTCCCAGCAAGATCATGGTCACGCCGGCAGATCTCGTACGGGTCATCGCCGACGCCAAGCGCATCGGCATCCATGCCAAGGTGGAGAGGACCGATTTCCAGCTGGTGCGTAAGCGCATGTGGGACCTCATACTTCCTGACAGGGACGGAATGTTGGAAGCGGTGAAGGAGGACAAGGAGCTGGGCTTCTATCCGACGACCGCCCACTTCACCGGTAGGTATACGTTGCAGGCGGGGTCGGAGCAGATCACCGCGCAAAAGATCATCATCGCCGCAGGGGCGCGCACCAAAGTGCCCGAGATCCCCGGTCTGCTGGACGCCGGCTTCCTCACCTCTGAGGATTTCTTCGACATGACCGAACTGCCGGAAAGCATGGTCATCCTCGGCGGAGGCTACAAGGCCAGCGAACTAGGGATGTTCCTTTCGTCGTTCGGCTGCCGCACCACCATCATCGGCCACAACCCCCGGCTGCTAAAGAACGAGGAGCCGGAGATCAGCGAGATAATGCTGAAAAGATCCCAGGAGTACATGGACGTGAGGGTGAACCAAGAGGTCACCTTCGTTCGTTCGGAGGGTGGAGAGAAGGTGGTGGTGCACAAGGACCGTTCCAGCGGAGAGACGCAGGAGGTACGGGCGAAGCAGATACTGGTCACCACCGGGGTGCAGAGCAATGCCGATTGGCTACGCCCGCAGGTCGCCGGAATAATCGTGGACAAGAACAACTACGTGGTGGTGGACAAGTTCATGGAGACCAACGTGCCGGGGATATACGCCATCGGGGACATCATCGGCCGCACCATGTTCCGCCACACCGCCAACTACCACTCCGAGCTGGTATGGTACAACATGTTCGGCGGCAAGAAGGTGGAGCTGGACGAGCACGCCGTCCCCCACGCGGTGTTCAGCTACCCAGAGGTGGGCAGCGTGGGACTTACGCAGGAGGAATGCAAGCGCCTCGGCCTCAAGGTGCTGATCGGCAGGAAAAGATACATGGACTGCGCCAAGGGATACGCCATGGGCGAGGAGGACGGTTTCGTCAAGGTCATCGTCGACCAGGGCAGCCGGCGGATATTGGGGGCGCACATCGTCGGTTCGCACGCCGCCATATTGGTGCAGCAGATCGTGTACCTGATGAACGCCGGCGACCAGACCTACATGCCCATGGCCCGCAGCCAGTGCATTCATCCCGCCCTAAGCGAGGCGGTGACCGGCGCCTTCGCCAACCTGGTGGACCCGGAGCACCACAATCACTGATCGTTGTTGCAGGTGTGATAGGCCGCGGCACGCTTGGGATTGTTCATGAACTTCATGATCTTCAGACCGGTGACGCTGGTTATGAACGGCATAGGCGGGGTCAGGAAGAAGAAGGAGGAGATGAGGGCCGCCAGCTTCCTATCCCCCCGCATGGAGTTGATCTTCTTGATGAGCGGGTCGTCAGGATCGTCCCCCTCTAGAATTCCAAAGAACGACTTCAGCATGAGCTTGTCCGCTTGCAGCACCACCTGTATGCTCCACTTCACGCCCATCTCCAAGGTCGATATCATTCCCTGAACGGCAGTGGTCTTGTTCAGGATGGCCTTCCTGAAGTCCTCCGCGGTCTCTCCCGGGAACGTAGTGTGCGAGCATCCCAGCTGGCCGAGCGCGTGAGCGTCGCTTCCGGCCACCACGGCCCATTTCCCGCTCTCCGCGTGCTTCCTCGCGGCCTCGTTGGCATAGCCGTCCAGATGCCCGCCGTTCAAGGTCTCCAGCGCATCGATGTCCAGTTCGTCCACCAGGGGACCGAGCGCGGGAACGTGCATGCTGAAAGGATGAGGCGCAACGACCAAGCCTCCCTGGTCACGTATATTGGCAATGGCCTCTTTGGCAGAAGTTCCTCGGGGAACGTCCTCCTCGATGAACAGGCCGATGACCTCGCCATCGTTGGTCTTGATCTCAGAACCGACGACTACTTCGATGTCGTCGTAACGCTTGGAGTACTCTCTGGCGAGCAGTCCTCCCTTGACAGAATCGTGGTCGGTTATGCACAGCACCCTAAGTCCGATCTTGCGGGCGATTTCAACCACATCCTCCGGGCGACATATGGATTCGGGGAACTTGAGCGCCCCGAACTGCCCCAGACCAGAGTACCTGGTATGTACGTGGACATCGGCCTTGCTGAGCACGCTTTGGGGAACGGAATAACTTGTTTAATTATGTTCGCACCTTGTTAAGAAGGTCTGGAAATAAAAAAAGGGGTGGTCGAACGGCTCAGCCACTGACCTTGGTCATGTCCTGTCCGCAGCACACCAGTGTGCCGTTGCCAGCCTCTATGAGCTTCACTTTGTTCCCGCATATCTCGCACTCGTAGACCTCACCGACATTGGTCATTTATGAACACCTGTCATATTAACGCAGCCCTCAAGTCTTAATGCTTTTCGCTATGTCCACGCCAAAGGCGTGGCTTTTCTCCACACCGTCCTTCATGGGGGAGAACTTGATCTCCAGGTCGGGGTAGGGGAACTCCAGCCCCGCGCCCTCCAGGTTCTCCTTGATCGCCTTGACGGCTCCTCCGCTCCAGCCGTAGGAGCCGAACACCGCGGCCTTGCGGCCCTTGGGCCTCAGCCCCTTCATGTAAGTGGTGATGTCCGCCACGGTGGGGAACATACCATTGTTCATGGTGCAGGAGCCGATGACCACTACGCGGGAACGAAGCACCTCGCGCATGACGGTGGAACGTTCGGTGACCGTTAAGCGCAGCAGTGTGACAGGAACGCCCTGCGAGCGTATACCTTCGGTGATGGCCTCGGCCATTTTTTCCGTGGAACCCCACATGGTATCGTAGATGACCACCGCCCTTTCCTCGGTCTCTCCTCCGGCCCACCGCAGATAGGTCCCGATGATATCCTGGATATGAGAGCGCCACAGGATCCCGTGAGAGGTGGCCACGATCTTGATGGGAAGTTCCTTGATCTTCTCGTAGGTCTTCTTGACCTGGTTGCCGAAAGGCATCAGGATGTTGGCGTAATACGTCGAGACCTCCTCCATCACCACGCACATGTCCACCTGGTCATCGAAGCGTTCAGAACTGCAGAAGTGCTGGCCGAAGGCGTCCATGGAGAAGAGCACCTGGTCCTCCACCGCGTAGGTGAACATCGATTCCGGCCAATGCAGCATGGGCGTCTCAATGAAGCGCAGGGTGCGTTTCCCGATGGAAAGCTCCTCGCCGTCCTTCACCTCCCGCATCTTCATCGTTCCGTAGTTCAAACGCAAGGCATCCACTCCCTTCTTGGAGGTGACGATCTCCGCACCAGTGAGATGTTGCGTCATCGGCAATCCGCCGGCGTGGTCCCCCTCGGCATGATTGGAGACGATGAGATCGATATCCTTGGGATCGATCACCGATGCTATGCGGGCCATCATCTCCGCTAGGAAAGGTAATTTGACGCAGTCTATGAGGGTGATCTTCTCGTCCAGGATGAGGTAGGCGTTGTAGGAGGTCCCTCTCGGGGTTTTGAAGCCGTGGAAATTTCGGGCGTTCCAATCCAGCACTCCCACCCAGTATATGCCGTCAGCTATCTGAACAGCTTCCATAAGATCGTATGAACGATTGTTCTGGGGATTAATACATTCTTGGCAGGAAGGTTTTTGAGACGGGCGGTGCCATCACCCGTTGATGAACGAGGCCCTGCGGATGGTGATGGACGCGCTTCGCGGTGTTATGGGCGAAAAGAGGTACACCACCAGGGAGATGGAGGAAAGGCTGGACATCTTCGGATACCGCTGCCCCGACGATCTTGCTCGTTCGCTTAACAAACTTCGTCAGATGGGATTGATCTGCGGTGAAGTGGATAGGGAAAAAGCTTGCTGGGTATGGTGGGTCGAACCGTCTGAAAAAGAACCGGATCAGCCGGTATAGTAGTATTCGCCCCTTTCCTTCTGCTCCCGATCGAGCCGGGAACCAGGCTTGTTTATGCGCGGGCGGTTGGTATCGGTATCCCTTCTGAAGGTAACGTCCACATTCTTGAGGAACAGGTTCATGCCCTTGCGCATGTCCAGGGGTCCTTGTCCCAAACCCTCCTTCCCTGCTATGCCATCGAACACCATGATGGAATCGGAGACCATGTCCAGGAAGTAGATGTCGTGATCGACGACCATAGCGCTGCGCCCCTTCTTCTCCATGGTGCGGCGCACGGTCTTGGCCGCCTCCATCCTCTGATTGGAATCCAGATAGGCCGACGGCTCGTCCAGGAGATAGATGTCCGCCTCTCGGGACAGGCAGAGGGCGATGGCCACTCGCTGAAGTTCTCCGCCGGATAAGGTCATCACGTTCTTTTCCAGCAGGTTTTTCAAGGTGAGCGGCCGGGCGATCTCGCTCTGGAAGAAGCCGGACTCGAAGAAGTCCTTCACCGTGGCGTTGAACATCTCTCGCACCGTACCGTCGAAGTCAGGGCTGATGTACTGCGGCTTGTAGCTGACCTTGAAATGACTGTCGATCTTACCCACGGTAGGCTTCAGCGCTCCGGCGATGACCTTCACGAAGGTGGTCTTGCCGATGGCGTTCGGTCCCACGATACCGACGGTCTCCCCGATCTTGATGGCGCCTGGCTCCACCTTGAGATGGAAGGAGGGGTACTGGCATTCTATGGTGTCGTACTCCATCAGGTTGAACTGTTCCCAGTTTGAACGCGGCGGACGGGACTCGAAGACGATCCGCGTGTCGCGGAAGCGCATGTTCTCCTCCTTGGCGTAGCCGTCTAGATATATGTTGATGGCCGAACGTACTTGGCGCGGAAGGGAGAATATGCCGAACGCACCCTCGGAACCGAACACCAGGTAGACGTTCTCGGCCAGGAAATCCAAGATCGCAAGATCGTGCTCGATGACCACGACCTGTTTTTCCCGAGCCAATTTCTCGATGACCCGGGCGACGCGCATCCTCTGGTAGATATCAAGGTAAGAGGAAGGTTCGTCGAAGAAGTAGATCTCCGCGTCCTTCATGATGGTGGCGGCTATGGCGACCCTTTGGAGTTCACCGCCGGAAAGCTCGGTCATCTGGCGGTTTATGGCCTCGTCCAGCTCCAATAGGGGAACGGCCTCGTCGATGGTCATCCGTCCCTCCACCTTCTTGAGCAGCTGGCGCACGCTGCCCTTGAACACGTTCGGCAGCTTGTCCACGTACTGCGGTTTGATGGAGGTGCGTACCTCCTTTTCGAAAACCCGCTTCAAGTGATTGTGAAGTTCGGTGCCGGCGAAATGGTCCAGCACCTCATCTTTGCTGGGGGGTTTCTCATAGTTACCGAGGTTCGGTATCTCTTCCCCGGACAGCAGGCGGAACGAGGTGCTCTTCCCTATTCCGTTGGGACCGAGGATACCGGTCACGATGCCGTCCTTGGGAACCGGCAGGCGGTAAAGACGGAAGGCGTTCTCCCCGTACTGGTGAACGATATCCTCGCGCAGTTCGTCGGGCAGACCGATGATCTTGAGCGCTTCGAATGGACACTTATGCACACAGATGCCGCATCCTGTACACAGCTCCTCGGAAACGATCGGACGGCCGTCATCGCCTATGACCACCGCCTCCACCCCCGTGCGCACTATAGGACAGTACCTCAGGCATTCCTGGTTGCACTTCTTATATTGACATCGGTCCCTCAGGAGCACCGCTATGCGCATGCTCCCACCTATTGAGAGGAGGCATAAAAAAGTAATTGTCCTCCGCGCGGACTGGGGAAGTCAAGATGTACGATTCTTACTTAGGACCTGGTAGAGAAGATAACGAGTTTCATCGGCATCGCAGACGGCACGAGGGATGAGATCAGGATAGACGCGAAGGCTTCGCCGGAGTACCTCGTCTTGATGCCTTAAACGCGGTTTTAACGATTCCTATATAACCGATACCGCGCAATTGCGCAAAATATTGCCCCAGGGGGACAGCATTTCACGTTCAGGACGTTATCCCAGGTCAGTCACGTCCATCCCGCTCATGACGATTCCATAATAATAGTCTCCTTTCATGAGCGTGTTGCTCTCCCACAAGACCTTTCTTAGTTCCCCAGTACTATCTGCCATTTTAATTAGGCATGATTGGTCATCAATGACGCCTTCTTTCACGTACCTATCAATTCCCATAATAGCATCTGCCAAAGGGCCCAAATACCTCACATCACCCCTTATCAGATCCCGCACATCCTTGCCAATCACAACCGAAGCTGGATTACCGGTGAACTCTTCGGCACTTTTATTGAAAACGTTGACCCTGCCCTGACGATCGAGCCCAATTATTAGATTTTGTGCACTATCTATCACCAATTGCATATATTCCCTGGTCCCAAGCATTTCATAATAAGAGTCGTCGAGCACCCGGTCCTCTAAGCCAGTCACTATAATGAAAGGTTCCTCGCCCTGATTGTTGATTCTCTGCGCCGTTATTGTGAGATTTACGTCCTTTCCATCCTTGCTTCTAATGCTAATTTTGTACGTGGTCTTCTGTAATTCTCCACTCACCTTTTCTGCAAATTTTTCCGGGCATGCGCGAGATGGGAGGGAGCCACCAAGTCGAACACCTGGCTTCCGATCAGTTCATCCTTTGCGTATCCCGTCGACTCACACAGCTTGCGGTTCGCCGATCTTATCGTTCCGTCGAGCGATATGATCGACATGATCTCACTTGAGTTATCAAAGACAGCCCGCAAGGTCTTCTCTCGGTTCGAGATCTCCAATTCCATCCTCTTCCTATCATCGATCTCCCAGGCACTTAATACGAGGAGACCTTCACCGAACTCCTTTGGCATAGGTTTCCCCGTCCCCTCGAACCATTTGAACAATCCATTCTTTGTCCTTAACCTAAATTCAAATAATTTATTCGGAGAGAAGGCTGAATTGGTTGGATCCAATTCTGATTGCATATCACGATTTTTTTGGTGTAAGAAAAGGAAGACGTTCGATCCAACGAACTCCTCTGTCCGATAGCCCAAGGACCTTTTCACTGAAGGACTTGCGTATTGTACAATGCCTTCACGGTCGACGATGACCACGATGTCTAGAACGTTCTCGATGATCTTCTGGAACTTCTTATTATTGTAGGACAGGGCGTCCTCCGCCTTCATCCTTCTGGCCAATTGCCTGATAACGTTCTCTAGCTCGGCGAACTGGGCGAAAGGAGATCCTCCCTTCGTGAGGTAAAAGTCTATGCCCGCGTTTAACGCCATTATCGCCACCTCCTCCCTGCCTCTGCCAGTGAACAAAATGAACGGGATTTCGAATCCCGCTTTCTTTGTTTGATAATATAGCTCGATCCCATTCATTCCAGGCATCTGATAATCGGATACGATAACGTCGACCTTCTCATTCCTGAGGATGTTAACCACGTCACTAGGTTGTTCGTACGTGATCACTCTAAGATCATTATTCTTACCCAGGAATTCCTTGGCAATTTCCAATAGCGCAGGCTCATCATCAACGTAGAGGCAATTAATCATGCTTCCCCACCAGTTACTTCCCCACAAATAATACAGAAATTGCGTATTTAAAGTGAGTCAGTTATTTTATTTTATAGAGTATTATAATGAGGGAGCCGGGACAGTTATGAGATACGCCCTTTAATTCCGATGTCATTTGCCAAAATTACTTATAGTGTGTTAACACCAAAAATTCGGTCGATCCGTCTCTCAAGTCCAATACATAACCATAATTAGTATACTATCTGGCTCTTTACTTTCACCCATGTCTCCCCGTTTATTCAACCCTTTATTCCAAATATGGGGAACCATGTTGGATGACGTGAAGTTGGAGAAGTTCATCGAACTGTTCTACGATCACATGAGGGCGAACCTCGACTACGAGCTCAGGGAGACGTGCCCGGCGCTCAAGGACCTCGGCGAGCTCCTGATCATGATCAAGGAGAGCAACAACGAGGAATTGGCGTTGCAGCTGGGGTTGGTGAGGAACGGCGGGTGGAAGTGCCCATGCGGGAAATGAGCGGCCAGTTTGTTGCCCTAACTGAGCTCGACCAACTGCTGCTCCTCGGTGACCGGGGACACTATTACGGCCGTGCCGAATGCAATTATCTCATTCATTGTCTGCCCGATCGACGATGAGTCGAACAACACGCTGATGACCGCGTTCGCACCCAGGGTTCGC
>SPCU01000080.1 GCA_004525545.1 Methanomassiliicoccus sp.
GATATATACTATATTTATAAATCATTATACTACTATATTAGATTTTTATAAGATATTTGGTTGTTAAATATTTTATTATTTTTGGTTATTTAGTTACAATCTAATATTATTGCATACTTTATTGAATATATTTATTATTATATTATATTATTATAATCATATTATTAATTATTGAATGTAAAATGTAAACTTGGTGCGAGATTAATGCAATAAATAATGCTGAGTACTGAATTGATCGCATTCCGGGGAAAGAAATATGATGCGTTCAGAGAGTGATACATCATGGAAAGGGCAGATGGAATTTCTGGTTTGACAAAACTGTTCCGAGGATCGTTAGCAGACATTCCAGATGGAAGCAGCGTGGTTTTCATAGGTTCTGAGGCAGTATGTCCCCCGTTCGCTCAGTTGATGGCATATTCCGTGAGAGATCGCAATATGTCCTTTGGTTTTGGAGCCAGGGCGACATGGGACAAATGCCGCAAGATGTCCTGGGTGGATGGTGCTGGATTCCAGATAGGTAACGAATCGTTCGATCCATCGAAAGCTAGCGTCGTTGTGGTATTGGGGGGACTCGCCATGCCTAAGTTCGGTTGTTCTGTACGGGACGTGAACTCTTTCATATCCAAGATCGCGGGTTCCCCAAAAATCGTAGGGTTGGGATTCATGGACATTTTCCGTCGCTCGGGGTGGGATAAGGAGGTTCGCTTCGATGTATCCATCAACGCGACAATGTCCGCGGATATCATTTGATCCGCACTACAGCTCCTTGCGTTCGAATATCACAATTGAACCTAATAGCAGTCCTGAAGATATCGCGATCGCCAGCAAAACCGCCATCCACAGCTCGCCAGTGCCTAGCAGGATCGGCAGTATCACCAGTGATGATAGTTGATTGCCTCCGTATAGCACCAGAAGTATGCCGACCAGCATACTGTTGGCCAGGACACCGATAAGCACTCCAGCAGAGCAGCTTATGGCCATCATCGATAGTGCGATTAGCACGGAATCACCCAGCGCACCAATGGTTGCCAGGACATCGTATCCATTTAGGAACGCGTCCAGTAACGCAGAGAGCAAAATAGCTAGAAGGGCCGCCACGACCACGCACAGATATACAGCTCCGAACTTAGCTAGTAATAGATCGCGTCGTTTGATGGGCCGGACCAGGAACAGGTCATAGACCTTTCTCTCCCTTTCATTGAGGATCGTCACCACTATCATTGCTGACGTTAGGACCCCCCCGATGCTCGACACCAGCAACGCGGTGAACTGGGAGATGGGGATCCCACCTGTGTCCGAGACCAGCAGGTATAGCACTAAGGCCATTGCCGGCAGGCCGACCCAAAGTGCGATCATCACCTTGGACCTATAGAAGCCGTTCAGTTCATCCATGAACAGTAGTTTGAGGCTCATACCATCCCTCCGGTGTCCGTATAGTTCATGTAGAGGTCCTCCAACGATGGTCTGACCTGATGGATGCCCCGTATTCGCCTGCCCTCTGCTTGCATGGCCCTTATGCATTTATCGACCACCTCGTCCAGATCGGTCTGTGGTTGAAGGACCAGCTGGTATTGGTCGTCAGATATCTTATTCACCCTGGAAACGCCCGGCAGGCGTTCTAACGTGGTAGTATCGTTCAATCCCTGGACCATGTCCAATCTTATCACTTGCCCCCTTACCACCTGATCGCGCAATGCCTCCATGGAACCGATGTAGCGCATCCTCCCCTGCCCCAAGATCCCGATGGTGTCGGCGATGTCCTCGATGTCACTGAGAATATGAGATGAGAAGAAGACAGTGGTGCCCTCCCTAGCCAGCTGTCGGAACAGGTTCTTGAACAGGACCCTGCTCTCCGGGTCGAGACCGGCCACTGGCTCATCGAGGACCAGCAATCTTGGTCGGTGAAGCATGGCTTGCGCCATACCCACCTTCTGCAGCGTTCCACCGGAGAGCTTTCCCACTTTACGATGCCTGAAATCGATTATACCGAGCTGATCGAGCAGTTCCTTGATTCGAAGATCGGTGTCAGTATGGCTCATCCCTGAGAGGCGCCCGAAGGTGCTTAGTGCCTGATCGACCGTTCTCCATTCCTGCATTGAGGTGTTCTGCGGAAGATAGCCTATCTTGGAGCATAGTTGGGCATCCCATTTTCGAGTGGAACGTCCTTCGATGATCACCTCCCCCTGGTAATCATGGATGAGCCCGATCATGATCTTGATGGTGGTGGTCTTGCCAGCCCCATTGGGACCGATGTAACCAAATATCCCGCCTTTCGGGATTTCGAAACTGAGATTGAGAAGTACAGGCAGGTCCTTGTATCTCTTGTATAAGCCTCGTACCGCGACCATCTCCCCTGAATCCCCGACCATGACCAAGTAATCGTGTCTGGTCTAAAAAATATTTCCATTTTCGCCAGAAATTAGGAGATTGTTCACTAGTGCGCTCGCTCCCCTTATCAATTGAACCAATAAGGTCTGGCCTGACACACCTGATGGTTGACGACGGTCCTTTTCTTCATGAACAGGGTGATACGGCGGTTGGTGGAAGGTATGCCGCTACATTTCCAGCCTTGGAACAGCTCCCCGCAATTGATCGTTCGGCCATAATCATTGATCCAGACATTGCCAGCCTCCATCCTTCTGGCCAATGCCTCCCCTTTCAAGGGGTCCGATGTCCAAATGGTGGCTCCCAGGCCATAATCGCTATCATTGGCCAGCTGGACCGCTTCCTCCTCGTCCTTGACCACCTTTATAGGACATACCGGTCCGAACGTCTCCTCTTTGATTATCTCCAGGGAATTGTCGCTGACCTTGAGCACGGTCGGCTCAAAATAAAACCCGGGTCCGGGTATCTTATCCCCTCCTGTCAGGAGCTCACATCCTTGCTTGACCGCCTGATGAACCTTGTGATAGACCTTGTCCCTGGCCTCCTCCCGGATCAGGGGGCCTATCTGCTTCTCCACATCGATATGGGATGTGACCTTGAGCAGCTCATCGATGAAAGAGTCGGCGATATCCTCGACCACGTAAAGGCGTTTGAGGCGTATACATACCTGGCCGCCATGGGAGAATGTCCCGCTGGCCACCCCTCTGGCGGTTGCCTTGACGTCGGCGTCTGCACATACGATGCCAGGATCGTTACCTGAAAGCTCCAGGACCATGGGCTTGATCCCGGCGTGGCCCATGATATCGAGCCCTGTCCCCCTCCCCCCAGTGAACACCAGGGCATCGAAGGGGGCGGTCAACATGGCCTTGCCGATATCGGCCCCACCCACCAATACCTGGAAGACATCCTCGGGAATACTGGTACCTTCCAGCGCCTCCTTGATCTTCAGCCCGGTCATGGTGGTGTATTCGGAAGGTTTGAAGACCACGGCATTGCCGGTGAGCAAGGCCGGGATCAAACTTATCATGGTCTGCCAGAACGGATAGTTCCAGATGCCGATGTGGCTAATGACCCCGTGAGGGACCAGATTGATGGTGGCCCTTGTATCCGGCCATCCGGCAGGGTCTAGAGGAAAATCATAATCGTCCACGGCCTGGACCTCGGAGATATAATGATCGAACCCTTTGATCGCACCGTTGAAGGTTCCGATCACGTCCCTTTGCGGGAATCCGCCTTCCAGCATCTCCGTGTGGACCATGTCCTCCTTCATGGAGGTCATCACCGCTTGAAGCTCCTTCAGCGCCTCGATGCGGTCGCCCTTGTCACACTCGGTGCTCCAGATCTTCTGAGCCTTCCTGCCTTTGCTCAGGCATCGCAGGACATCCTCTTCGCTGGCCGGCTTGAACTCCTTGATGACCTCACCGGTGCGGGGGTTCATGGACCTGATGGTCATGATTAGTAGACGGTCTTCTCCTTAGATTAAATCACCGAGACCGAACGTGCTTGAACCGCCGAACGTTAGAAAGGATGACAATAATTCAAAAAGATAGCTTGAAAGGCATCATCCTTTCCTTGAAAGTGACGATGTCAATTCCTGCGCCCACATCTTGGCCCTTTCCAGCTCCCCATCTTTCATCTGATATCCATCCTTCTTATCTATGACGTAGGCCATGAGCGGCGGTGATACCAGTCCGAACCCTAACTTCTTCAGCTTTGCTTCCATCATCTTGGTTGCGTTGCCGCTGATGATCAATTGGACCTGGGTATCAAAGGCAGCAGCGGATTTGCCCGAAAAGGTCTTGCCGGCCAGCCCGTTGAGGAAGCTCATAGTGGCCTTTGTCGGCTTCCATGCCATGGTGGGTGAGCCGACTATCAGGCAATCGTACTCCTCGACATTGATGTGTTTGACATCCTCGATGGGAACTGAGACGACCTCCATACCTTTATCCTTCATAGCTCCAGCGATAGTATCGGCCACCCTGGCCGTCAATTTTGCTGGTGAAACCGAATCATAAACAACCAATGTCTTCATGGACCTCGCCTCTGCAACGATTGGAATGACAGATGATTGAATTGCTATAAAGCTAGGCCCTGAACGCGGTTCGAGCTACCTTAATGACAAGTGAGGGGTACTTTCATCTGATCGGCGTATTGTTCTGTCAAAAATGAAAAAAATAAAAGGATTTGGAAAAGGGTTTTTGGTCCTGCTTATTTCTTCCGTATCATGAGTACTGAGGCCACGACCACCACGACGATGATGCCGATGAGGATCAAACCGAGATATGGCGCATCGAGGAAGAAGCCCGCGATGCCACCCTGCCCTTCGGTACCGATGTTACCCTGGTAGTCGGATATCTCGTTGATATTATCCTCTGCCACCGCCGGGTCAACGGCCTCCATCCTGAATTCCTCGCTAGGCATTACAGGTACGCCCAGATCAACAATATCGTCCAGATCGTCGGAGTTCATCGAGAAGTAGGACATGAACCCTACATCAGGGGAATAATAGACCTCAAAGGGGGTGCCTACGGCCTTGATCTTGTAGACGGTTATCTCTCCCCAGTAATCGTCCTGAACGGTTATGACGCTGGTGCATTTCAGGCCCATCTCTATATCCTCAGAGACCTCCTCGAGCATCCCATCCTGGAATGGCCAATCCCCGTCGTCCGAGTTCAATTGCTCGAAGATGATGGGGAAGTCGCTGAAGCCAGTGTTTTCGATGAACTCATCGGTGAAGAGTTCATCGCTCATGTCCTCAGGAAGACCATTTACATCTAGCATCCCGGTCAGGCTGCCGCTGATGGTGGCTTCGGAGTTCACGGTCCACTCGTCACCAAGTGTCAACGGGAAGTCCCATATGTTCAAGGCGGGCTAGAACGAGATCTCTACGGCCAGGTTCGCCTCCATTTCGGCGCTGACGTCATAGTCATCATACGAGAATGTAGTGCTATAATCCGTCCAGTTGTAATCTTCATTGGGTATGTTCTGGGCCCTGAAGGCGACCACACCGTCGAAATTGACGTTCATGGTGATCTCACTGATGGCCATGGTGTCATGTTCGAAGGTGATGTCAACGCCGACGACGAGCGCAAGGTCCACGTTGGCCTCGACCTCGATGTCCATGGACTCTGTCTCCGGCTCATCATCGTAACCGTAGGTACCTGCCTCAACCATCTCCGCGGTCACGGAGATCGATGCATCGAGTTGAAGTTTTACCGCGGCGTCCATGCTCAAAACGTAGATATCGCTGTTAGCTTCGGTGACCTCGAAAAGTATCCAGGAGCTAGAGTCGCCATCCAGTTCAAGTGTGTTGACCGTCCCTCCGGTCCCCTCCTCGAGGAGGTCTCTGAGGTCCTGTAACTGAGCCGCGAACTCGGCTCCGACATCGGTTTCCATCCCATAGGCCCACTTGTCCCCTTTTTCCCACACTGGTGCTTCTGCGGGCGTGCTAATCGCCACCACGGCCGGAACGGCCAAGGAACACAGAAGAGCCAGGAGGGTTAGGGCACATATCAATGTGCTAAGCATCTTTTTCATGATTCATCCCTTCTTGGAAATAATTGATACGGAATTATCTGGGTCTCTATTAAAATTATTGTCCGTATGAATATCAAAATTAAAAATGAGAAAAGAGGTTTATGGGAAAGGGGTTGGGATGTTTACATCATCCCGGGCATGCCCATGCCGCCCATTCCAC
>SPCU01000100.1 GCA_004525545.1 Methanomassiliicoccus sp.
AAAACCCCACCTTCCCTTTAATCAACTTCAATATTAATATCTATTTATAACAAATTATATAATCAACAAAACCTCACCATGTTCCGCAGTGCGTCTGGCACACGTCCCCGGCGACAGGTGCCAGCAACCAGTTGTCACCTTAAGGATTAAATATTACCATTCATTAAGGGGAAAGGCCGCATGCCCCGGTAGTGTAGTGGCCTATCATGAAGCCCTGTCGAGGCTTCGACTCGGGTTCAAATCCCGACCGGGGCGCTTTTTCATCTCCTTCTTATCAGGACCGCAGCCATCACCGCCACGACTATCGAACAGATTGCCAGCACTATCAGCCAGGGGGATATCTTCCCAGGGGCGCTGACCGAACCGGCCCAGAAGGTGTCACCGGGATCGGAGTCCTGGTCCTCGTCGAATATCAATGCGGCGTTGATCTGACCGTCATTTAAATCCCCTAGAGGCACCAGGACCGTCTTCCTCTCTCCCGCTTCAAGCTGGTATCCTTGCTTGATCATCTTGTTCTCGGTGGTCACGTTCAGCAGAACATAGAGGGTGAGAGGACCTCCGTTCACCAGCTCCGCCCTGAACATCCACCCATCATCATTCAGGTAACAGGACGCGTTCTCCATGGACACGTCCCCGGTCCACACCATGATCGTGATCGATGTCGCATTTTGCTCCCCGGAATCGTCAACCACGGTGAGCGTGACCTGATAATCGCCGTCCTGGGAGTAGCGATGGATCGGGGTTGCGATCTCCGCGAACGAACCATCCCCGAAACTCCAGTTATATCCGACCACCTCGCCGTCGCGGTCCAATGCTTCGGCCGTGAACGAAATCTCCAGCGGATGGACCGGCCCCAGGATCGCCGATATTCCCACCTCTGGGAGCAGATCGCTCACCGTAAACACGATGCTGGCCGAGGTTTCCCCTCCTGCGTCATCCGCGCAGGTGAGGGTCACAGTAAAGTTGCCTGGCGCATGATAGACATGCTCGATGACGCTACCTTCTTCAACGCTACCGTCCCCCATGTTCCAGAGGTAAGAGGTCACCTCACCGTCAGCGTCCCAACCCTGACCGATGAACTCCACCGGGTCAAGGGACCAAAACTCCCCTTCCGGGGTTTCGAACGATACTTCTGGTAACCGGTTGATCACCACGATCACCTTGGTGGAGAACCCAGTGACTCCACGGTCATCGCGCACGGTGAGGGTCACAGTGTGATCCCCCGCCCGCTGATAGGTATGCTTTGGAGAGCTGCTGGTGGAACCGTTCCCGTCACCGAAGTCCCAGGTCCAGGATGTTATCCTCCCGTCGGGGTCGAAGGAGTAGTCCTTGAACTGCACCTCGACCATGCTCAACACCTCTTGAACGCATCCGAAGGCGGCGGTCGGTGGAGCGTTGTACACCGTTAGGCTGTGGGTGGTCAAGTTCTGACCTCGATCATCGTCCAGGACCGTGAGGGTGATGAGATAGGTGCCGGGCATGGAATACCGGTGCTCTACATCCCTCCCGCTCAATGTCGATCCGTCACCGAAGTCCCAGGTCCATGATCCCACCTGTCCGTCGATGTCCGAGCTATTGTCGACGAAGGTCACCGTCTGCAGACTGGTCACGTAGCTGGGCGACCAGGAGAAATCGGCCTTGGGGGCGACGTTCCCCACCGGAATGACCATGGTCCAACTGTCGTTTCCTCCATCCGTGTCCGTGACGGTCAAGGTGACATTGTAATCGCCCATCAGCGCGTAGGAATGGACCGGGTCGCTGAGATAGGAATGATTTCCATCGCCCAGGTCCCACGACCAGCTGACCAATCCGCCATCGATGTCCGATGATAGGTCTTGGAACTCGATGTTATCCATGGGTCTGGGCTGAGAGGGTAGGTAGGAGAAGTAGCTCACCGGTAAGTGGTTTATGACCTGCAGTTCCATCGAGGCGGAGTCGCTTATCCCCTTATGATCGGTCACCGTCAATGTGACGGTGAAAACGCTTTTGATAACATACTGGTGACTGACGACCTTCCCGTATGCCTCATCCCCGTCGCCGAAATCCCAGGTCCAGTTGGCGATGCCCGAGCCGCTTGCGCTGGCGTCGGTGAAGTTGACCTGGCCAATGATATCGATGACCTCGCTCCCGACGACGAAATCAGCGAATGGAATGTCATAAACATAGCTGCATCTGCCCACTTTGGGATATCGGTCAAGAACGTCCTGCCCCTCGTACGCTTCGTCCGAGATGCCGTCCGGTCCGGGCAGGTCCTGTCCCGGACCGCTGCTTACATCCGTGTCAGATTGATCGGACCAGTGATTCCCTCCGATGGGGTAGTCCTTACCGATCGCCAATTGTGAACGTAATTGTTGCACATGGCATCCGTTGTCGATCAGGTCGTTGCTCCACAGCAGACCGCTGGAATCGATGGCCATTACGCCAACGGTGCAGTTCTCGATAGCGTTCCCCACCACCTCTACGCCGGTAGAGCCTACCAGTGTCAATCCCTGACCATTGTTCTGGAGATGGAGACCGCTGACGACCATGCCGTGGCAGCTTATCAGGTATAGACTGCCAATCCCGCCCTCAACGGTCAAATTGTCCTGGCCATGCAGGATGACCAGAGGTCCGTAGGTGAGGTTCACCCTTTCCACATCATGTATGAAATGGGCTTCGATGTCCCCGATGATCGACAGGTCGGCGGCGTTGCCTATCAGCTCAACATCATGCATGACCAGGCCGCTGCACCGTTCGATCGCCAATCCCCTCTCACCTCCAGACCAAGTGAGGTTGAGCAGGGCGCCGCTGGAGTTGCTCAGTAGAAGGCCGTACCCGCCTTGTCCATCGACACCGTCCAATTCGACATCGGAACTTGTGAACGCCCATTCGGAGATCTGGTCCATAAGCTCCGAGGTGGTCATTTCCACGAGGGTGCCGTTCAACTGCCACCCCATTCCACCGGATATCGTGGTATCCAGCATCATCAGGGTCCCTCCCTCCAGCAAAGATGGCGTGGTGGTGGACAGCCCATTCAGGTCGCATCCGGTAAGCTCCACCTCGCCCTCGTCGCTCACTATGTGGTATGAGGAACCATACAGCGTTGAGCTGTCGGCCTTCAACGTACCCTGTACCATCACCCGGTGATCGATGCCCGATGCCAAGAACTCCACAGTGCAGTTACGTATGTCCAGGGTGGCCCCTGTCCCTATAAACAGGCCAGTGGCCAATTCCACGTGCATATCTTCCCATATGGTGTATCCCGAAATCGAACGGTCGACCACTACAAAGACACTTTTCTCATCGTTGGCCGGGACATCATCGACCAGACCGTCCACCCTGACCGTGAGTTCGTACTGCCGGTTTTCTGAAGGCGTCCATGTCAGGTTCACCCAGGCGCTCTCCCCGGGGACCAAGCTCACTGGTCCGAGGTCTACCACCACATCATCAGCTAAGAGTTTCACAGTGGCATTCCCGATGTGTTGCCCCAGGTTCTGCACCCGCGCCGTCACTTCGCCCTCCACGCCCTGGACGAATTGACCTACGGACATCTCTACGACCCCCAGGTCGTGAGTCCCCATGCCCGCCTTGAGGACCATGGTCTCCGGGTCCCCCAGCAGGTTCAGTTCCATATAGACCCAGCGGATGGTATTGGCCGATCCTGCCTGACCGATCAATTCCTCCTTGGATAGGGACAGTGCCTTTCCCAGTTGCGTCACGTTATCGTCGAACACCTTGCTGAAGAACGAGAGGTCGAACTTCTGAGAGGAGCCGTCGGTGCTGCCTGGTGCATACCATCCGTAACGGGAGTTTCCAATGAAGGCCACAGCCCCGTGCTCTCCCTTGATGAACTCCTCGCCGATGCAGTCGGCAGGGGTGTTGGGCCCTTGGTCGAAACCCCCGACCATGCATGCCTGGGTATAGAAGATGAACGGCAGGTCGTTCTCTAGCCCAGTGATGTCCAGGACGTTGAGATCGGCGAAACCGTAGTAACTACCATGGCCCATGTGGTTGACCAGGTGCGCCCCCGATTCCAGTTGGTTCAGGAAGATCGTCTTGGAGAACGTTCCGTCCCGCTCGTAGATGGTTGTCAGGGTGAGGTTCTTGTCGCCCAATACATCGTTGAAGACCTCATCCTTGTAATCACCCCCCCAGGTCTCTGGGTCAGAGTTAAGCAGTTCCCCCACGAAAAGGAGGTCATTGTCGTATTGGTTGACGTATCCCCTCTCGTAACTGATGGTCTTGTTGACGAAGTTCCAGGCTTCCCAGGTGCTTGAAACGGTCGCCCGGCCAACGAACACCTCGGCCAGCATATCGGCCTCTTCCCCGGCGGCCCCTGTAATGGATGGTTCCCCGTACACCCCGTCATTGTCAAGGTCCCAATCTCCGTCCAGGCCAGTGAAGTAAATGTCCGCGGGCAGCTTATCGGTGTATCCACCGGTGGATACCCAGACCTTCCTTGAGGGAATGATCTCCTCGTCACCGCCGATGAGCACATAGCTCACACCCCATTCCTGGTGGGCGGCGTTGATGAAGTTACGCACCAGTGTCTGGGTGTCGTTGCCTTGGCCGTTGTGCGATGCCGGATTGGCCCA
>SPCU01000158.1 GCA_004525545.1 Methanomassiliicoccus sp.
AGTGACGAGGACAGGTCCAAGCTCAAGGTCAACAAGATAGGTACGGCGATCATGATCCTGATAAGTCTGGTCCTGGCCTTCATCATGCCTGGTAACATCATCGCCCGAGCCACGGCCATGTTCATGGGGTTATGCGCCGCCGCCTTCCTGCCAGCCTACGCCATGGGGGTCTTCTCCAAGAAGCCTTCCTTACTAGCGGCAAAGATGAGCCTGGTGGTCGGCGCCATCAGCTGGTTCGTGTGGACCGCCTTCGTGCACGTCAAGGAATCGAAGGAACTGGGCCTGGCCAATTTAGTGACCGGGAACGATGCGGTGCTGGGCTTCCCCTGGACGGTCATCGACCCGGTGCTGATCGCTCTGCCTTTGTCCGTGACCGCGCTCTCTATCGGATGGTGGCTGGAAAAGAGGAGAACCGCCGCTCCGATTGAAGCCTAAACCCTTTTCTCTTTCATTTTTTACCATGCCATACGTTAACGTGGACCGTACTAACATGTAACATTTATATATAATCTGACGAATCTACCTTAACCGCCTCAGAAGGAGTAGAGGACCTTCTGACGTAAGGCGAGGGGGAGAGGGTTCAATGTTCGGTATTGATGATCCCTGGATATGGACAGGGTATATGTTCGCCATCGGGCTCACGGTTGTCGCCGTGATCTACGGTTGGTTGAAGTGGAACGAGGAGGTGGACTGAGATGGTCGATCAATCCATCCTATGGTCCTTCACTATTGTCTACATGTTGGTGATCGTCTTTCTTGCCTACAAGGGCTATAAGAAGACGAAATGCAACGCTGACTATCTGATCGCGGGGAGGAACATTCATCCGTTGATCCTCGGTCTTTCATATGGTGCTACGTTCATCAGCACCTCGGCCATAATCGGGTTCGGAGGAGTGGCCGCCCAGCTGGGCATGGGCATCATCTGGCTGACGGTGTTGAACGTCGGCGTCGGAGTATTGCTGGCCTTCATCATTTTCGGAAAGCCCACCCGGCGGATAGGCCAGGCACTGGGAGCTTTGACATTCCCCGATCTTTTGGGAAAGATATACAAGTCCAATTTCATGCAGTACAGCACCGCGCTCATGCTCCTGATCGGCATGCCGCTGTACTCCTCGGCTGTGCTAATCGGAGGCTCCCGTTTCATCGAGGCCACATTGGACATACCTTTCGAATGGGCGGTGCTCGGTCTTACGGGCATAACCGCTGCCTATGTCATCTTAGGAGGATTGGTGGCGGTCATGTACACTGATGCCCTGCAAGGGACCGTCATGATCTTTGGTTTGAGCGCCATCATGATCCTGACCTTGGCCGCGGTCGGAGGCTTGGGCTCCATCCAGGACCTGACCAACATAGCGCACCTGGTCCCCAGCGGCCTGGCGAACGCAGGCATGACCGGCTGGACCTCGTTCCCGGAGCTGGGGTCTTCCTTATGGTATACCATGGTCACCACCATCATCATGGGAGTGGGGATAGGTGTATTGGCACAACCACAACTGGCGGTCCGTTTCATGACCGCCAAGGACGGCCGTACCCTGAACCGGGCCATTCCCATCGGAGCCGTTTTCATAACGCTTTCCACCGGAGTGGCCTTCACTATGGGCGCCCTGACCAATCTGTACTTCCTGGAGCACAATGGTGCTCTGGCCACCCAAGTGGTCCCTGGGGGGAACATCGATCTGATCGTGCCCACGTTCATCAATGCGGCCATGCCGGATTGGTTGGTGGTGCTCTTCATGCTGACCTTGTTGGCCGCGGCCATGTCCACCATGAGCTCCTTGTTCCACGTCATGGGTTCAGCGGCAGGGCACGACCTGTGGGGGCACCTAAGGAAGTCCAAGATCTGGCCGGAATCGATAAGGGGAAGTGACGAGGACAGGTCCAAGCTCAAGGTCAACAAGATAGGTACGGCGATCATGATCCTGATAAGTCTGGTCCTGGCCTTCATCATGCCTGGTAACATCATCGCCCGAGCCACGGCCATGTTCATGGGGTTATGCGCCGCC
>SPCU01000015.1 GCA_004525545.1 Methanomassiliicoccus sp.
ATTCGGTGGAAGACACCCCCGAGGTGAAGCCGCCTCAAAAATCCTGGCAGCGATGCGTCACAAGAGAAGCTGGCCCGGAGGAGGCTAGGGTGAGCATGTTCGACCTCTTGAGGGCCGCCCTGAGATCGCGTCCTGACTACATCGTCATCGGGGAGATCAGGGGTGAAGAGGCCAGGACCGCCTTCCAATGCATGCAGACCGGCATCCCGGTCATGGCGACCTTCCATGCTTCCAACGCCACCAAGTTCATTCAGAGAATGACCGGACAACCGGTGAACATACCGCTGTCTTTTATTGACAACGTCAACGTATTGATATTTCAGTCCGCGATCAACGTGCAGGGTAGGTCCCTACGACGAGTGACCAACGTGGAAGAGTTCGTAGGTTTCAACCGTGAAGTGGGCGGTGTGAACACCCGCAATGTCTTTAAATGGGACGCCTCCCGGGATGTGATGCAGTTCCGAGGCATGAACAACTCACACGTCTTAGAGAACAGGGTCGCTTCCAGTCAAGGATACGCCAACAAGAAAGATATCTACAAAGAACTGAAGAAAAGGGAGCGCATCATCGACCAGATGATCAAATTGGACCTGACGGAATATTACAAAGTGAACGAGATCTTCAATGATTACTACGAGAAGGGCCCGGAGTCCCTACCCTTTAACTTCTAGGAGGCGGACATGAAATACAGGGATGGATTCCGGGACATGAAGATTAGCCCCCGTTCGTATTTCTATCTGCTCATCTTTTCCGTGGTCTGCTTCGGTATCGTTGTTCCGGGAGCCATCAACATACTTCTTTCCCAATACCTGAGCGGCCCGGTAGCCTATGTGGTCTACTTAGTACCCCTTTTCATAGTTTTTGTAGTGGGAATGCTCCCACTCATCTCCTCATCACAGAGGAAGATCAAGGTCGATCGGATCTTTCCCCTTTACATAACAGAGCTGGCCGCCCTCTCCACCTCTGAGATGAGCATAGACAGGATATTCAATATCATTTCCGAGAAGAAGATATACGGCCCTCTGGCCGATGATTCCAGGCGGATGTACCGTCTGATCAAGCACTACAATGTTTCAGCTGCAGAAGCCTGCCGGTTCGTGGCCGTACGTACACCGAGCGTACAAGAGGCTGATTTCTTCAATCGGTTGGGACATGCTCTGGAGATCGGTGAGACCATGTCCCGATTCATGTACAACGAGCACGACGTCATCATGAGCGAATACGTGCTGAGGTCGGAGTCATCATTAAAAGACCTGGACTTCGTCAAAGAGGTGTACACCGGCATGGTCACCTCCATGATCTTCATATGCGTGTTCATCTCAATCATCCCTCTGCTCGGAACGATGGATATCGACATCATTCTGCTCTCCATCGTCCTGGGGTTTGCGATAATGGAAGGGACCTTCATCTATTATATCGGGACCAAGGTCCCAAGGGACAATATCTGGCTGGGGTGGAGGAACAAGAGCCGGTCCGGGTACTTCACTGATCTTGACCGAACCCTTATCATCTCCATAGTTGTAGCGGTGCTGGGGGTCGTCATTTTGTTCTTACTGCTCCTGCCCCTGAACCTCCCGCCGTTGCTCCTGGTATCATCGACCTTCCTACCGATCCTGATACCAGGTTTTTTAATAACCAGAGAGGAGCGCAGGATCGAGAAGCGGGATAACATATACGGAGCGTTCATCCGTTCGTTGGGTCGATCTTCCTCCGTTGCGGGCATAACCATGGTCGAAGCGGTTAAAAAATTGGCCATGCACAAGTTCGGACCGCTTACAGCGATGGTGCAGAACCTTTCTAAAAGATTACGCATGCACATCGATCCGAAGATCTCCTGGAAACATTTCTCCAGTGAGTCCTCCAGCCACCTTATCGACCGGTTCGGGGATATGTACACAGAATGTGCGTTGAACGGTTCGAAACCTGATGAGACCTCGCTATTCATCAGTGACAACATGTTCAAGATCCTGTCCATAAGAAAGAAACGCACTATCATTGCATCCAATTTCTTCGGAGTGCTCTATGGTGTGATGATCTCACTGGCATTCACCCTTTGGATCACCATCGGCATCACTCAGTATATGGGGGATGTCATGGGCGGCATCAAAATCGCCGATGAGGGGGTTATGGACGAGGGTTTCCTTAGCACCATTTTGAACTCAGATTTCGACATTGGACCATTGAGGTTGATGGCGTTCGGGGTCATCCTGGTCCACGCCTTCTTCTCATCGCTCATGTTGCCATTGATGAGAGGGGGTCACATCATGAGTGCAGCCATTCATTTGATCAGTCTGCTTTGGATGGCCGCTCTTGCTGAATATCTTGTGGAGCTCCTTCTAAACGGCTTGCTGAACGCTTGAGCCCTCTCTGTCGATCGATACCTGGATCGGACAATAGGACCGGACCAATGATCGGATATGTAAATGTCCGATGGACATCAGAACGTTTTATTGCGTTCCTTCAAGATATCGATCACTTATCGAACCGTTTGAATATGTTGTACTGGACGGTATTGTCCGGTAGATAGATGACCCCACCCTGATATTTTCCTAAATGATCTGTGAAATGGGTCTCTAACATCAGATCGTAACCTTGTATCAGCTGCACTATCTTCGAAGGGGGTGCGGTCCCCTCTATCATATCGAATGTCATCACCGGTGGAGTAGTGGTAAAGGACGACCCTATGAATTGGCATATGGATGAGATGTAACCGTTCATGCATAGGTCCGTCACTTTCATCAGAGCATCCCTATCCACACCCACCAGTGTTCTGTGAATTTGAACAGGTGTGTTCCTTACCAGATCAGCAAGAGCTGTGGCGGTGTCCTTGGTCAACGTCAGGATGAACCTGGAACGTCCCTCGGCCTTGACATCTGCCGCACCGATTATCAAGAGCCCTGGTAGGCGTTGGACCTTTTGTTCCATGATCCTGTACATCGGAGGATAGATGCATTCGGTCTGTTCCGTCCTCATCTCCTTGTTCAGCACTTCTACCAGACCATCACGCGCTTTTTGAGCGCATGCATTACCCAACTGTTTTAGATCCTCCACCATTCGAGCATCCATGCCCAAGATACCGGGATCTCCCATCCCGGTCATATTATCAGGTATCTCCGATCTGCCATAGTTTCCATCCCGAATTATTAATAAGATTTCCTATATAAAAAGAATATTATTTCAGTATGTAAATCGACATCAACATGGCGATCGCGAAACATCCATATCGAAAATTGATTCTGCTGATTGACGATGATGTCCTTTCCGTTCATTGACCCACGCTGAACCTACATGAACGAATAAGGATCGATCATTTCCACCTTTAATCCACTGCTTAAAAGACCCTTTGCCCTGATGTTGTGGTCGAGAACCTCGTTCTCTTCCTTGAGGTATGGAGAAAAATCCTGGACCCCGACAAGGCTGGATACCAGGAAGCAGCATTTCCAATCACCCTGACCCATGACCAATCCGGGAACATACCGATCCATGTCCGGAACCTTTTGCCCCATTATTGATGTGAGATCGATCATTGGAAGATCCGCCCCGCGCCATCGAAATATATCTCCCTCGACCTCATCCCTCGTTACCCTTACACCCCAATGGACATAGTTCAGGTCCATTGCGTAACTTACATTATTGATATCGACGACCATCACTGGGATCGTTCCTGGATTGGCTTGGAGCATCAAAAGGAACCCTAGACCTTCCCCAGAGGAGTTTTCCGCCTCCAAGGTCCATCCGAGCTTTTTCACCATATTTTCGACGATAATAAGGTCCGCAAGCAGTGATGGATTATAATTCTCATCCCTCGACGGGACATCTCTCGAATATTGGTTGCCTCGATCCCTCCCAACGATGGATCGAGATGCATTGAGTGGGTCCGCTTCATCGCCCGGCTTGTTTCGTTGGCCGCACGGGTTAATTCTGTGGAACCTATGTTCAATAGAGATAGCGGCACGATGTCCGATCATGAACACCGATACGCATATCCTACCGCCAGCTTTATTACTGAATTTCCTGTCACCACGGATTACCTTTCCCTCTTCGACGATATATTTTAAAAGATGAGAGAGGACCATCATCAGTCCCATTTCATTTCGCTCGTCGATCTCGATACGGTCCCCAGTCATTTCAAGGACGATGTCCTTATTCATCGACGCGCCCATTTTCTCAGATAGGGTCTGCAAGAATTCAAATGTCGATTCCATGTTTACCGATCTAGTTCTAACGATGGAACCTCTTAGCTGGTCGATGAGATCGACCTCTCTTTTATGCAGTGATTTGAGCTCCTGGCTGGATGCTGGGGGACAATGACGAGATATGAGGATGGAGAGATCTTTCAGTTGGTCGATGATTTCCAATTGTTCCAGGGATGGATGATGGTCCAGCAATGACATCTCGCTCGAAATGGCCATATCTTCATTCCCTTCGGGCTTGGCCATCTTGGGAGGTCTTCCATTGATCCATGGTTCGATGAGGACCTCTTCCGTACCCTCCACCTCGAATACCAGTTTGGCCACCTCTGGCACTTGCAGATTTGTGGCATAAAGGATCCGGATGGAATTGCCCTCCCCGCGATTCGGTCCTAGTTCCATTCCAGTATCGAGAAGTATGCCTTTTTCTTCGAGGACCGCCCTTGATCGTTCCTCTGTTTTTTTCCTTTCTGCGGGAGAGCTGCCCAACCTTATGGTCAGATTCATTATGAAGGACCCGCTATCGCAGAGGGATGATGCTTGGTCCAATATCTCCTTGGTGAAGAATCTCGGTGACATTTGAGGGAATTTGCATTTTTCATCCGATCCTTTGGATATCTGCGCCATTTTTTATGCCCCTATTTGGATTTTATCGTTGAATTCCTTACTACTCGTGTTCGGGGCATTCCCCCGCCCTGATTCCAGATGTAGATGGAGGGAATGTACTCCATATGGACATAATGCTTTTGAGACCTAGTGGTCGAACGGAGGGATCGTTGACCGCGACCTCCAAACTATTGTACCGCAAAGGGCGACCCTCATGCTAAGGATTATATGATACACACGCAGGTGGCTGTGCTGAAATGTACCGACCGGATTCGGGGTTAAGAAAGGATTTCGACCAAGAGGGCACAGCCCTGATACGCATGTTGCTGACCGACAAAGGAGTGGAATTGACGTCGTATAGGGACCAGGACCTGAAACACATTCTGAAACACATGATGAAGAAGGCGGGGATTCCAGACCTTAATGAGTATTGTCGTTTTCTACTTCAGAACCCTCGTGAATTTGAGAACGTTCTGATCGGTCTGATAGGATCACACCAACTAGGTGTGGACGACGCCGAACTGTTCCAAACCCTTAAAGAAGAGGTCATACCGTTACTGGTGCTGCAAAAGTCCATGAAAGGCGAGGGAAGGTTGAAGATATGGGCCTCTGGTGTATCAGGGATGATCACCTCATATCGTCTGGCCATCCTTTTCAGGGAGCTGCTGGGAGAGGTAATCGATAATTACTCGGTGGATATCCTGACCTCTGTGAGCACCGAGGACCAAATAGCTCAAGCCAATGATCCTCGTTTCTCTCCGTCGGATATTGAGAGCATGACCAATGATATCAAGGAGCGATATTTCCATTTGGACGGTGATCATCTTCGTCCATGTATGGATATCAAAAAAATGGTCAAGGTCTTACTGGTCGACCCGGCTTCCGGCCCATGGCCGAAGGGGGTGGACCTGGTGATCAGTAAAGAGGGTTTTATGAACCTACCCAAAGGTCTTCGGACCAGAAGGATGAGACATTTCCACAGGTCATTGAACGAGGGAGGGTTTTTGCTAATGAACGACAGGATGGTTCTGAACGGGGAGCTGTCCATCGATATGCGCCTTCTTGGAGAAAGACCTGGATTCTATCAGAAAAATAATATTCACGATTGTTGAACATCCCACCATTATACTTATATAGACTTAATTTCGTTGTATTTATTGCGTAATCTATCTCCCAAAGAAAGGTACGCCCGCGGGGACGCCCGCGGTTACATTTTTGGTTTTTGCGGTCCAATAATTTGACCATGGTGTGGTTTTTATTATATATTCAGTCCGGCAAATAACACAAATAGTAAAATCTCCTTTCTTCTCAAAGGTGGTCTAGGACGTTGTGGGGAGGACGTGGAGTCGCGGTCATACTGGTATTGTTCCTATTGTCCTCGACATCGCTTGTATCGACCTCGGTCGGTGCCGATGAACCAGGGATCCCTAGTGAACCGCTCAACCTGCAGGCTGTCCCAGGGAACGCCCAGGTCCTTCTTTCCTGGGACCCTCCTGCGGACAACGGAAGTGCGATAAACGAATATTGGGTCTATCGGGGGTCGCCTAGCCCGCTGGAACTTTGGACCACCCTAGGCAACGTCACCTCGTTCTTGGATGTGGGATTGACCAACGGTATAGTTTACAATTACACGGTAAGGGCTGTCAACCAGGCCGGCCTCGGTAACATGAGCCAAGCGGTGCTGGTGACCCCTCGGACCGTTCCCTCGGCACCTCTGAACCCTGTCGCCATCCCTGGCAACCGTTACCTCAATCTTACTTGGGATGAGCCCAATTATGATGGCGGTGCCGAGATACTTGGCTATTCGATCTACGATGCCACGACCGAGACGATGATCGGGCAATCTGAGATGGAATATTTCATCCATTCATTATTGGAACCGCTGATCTCCCACCAATACATTGTCACCGCCTTCAACGAGGCGGGGGAGGGAGTGCCGAGCATAACGTTTGCAGGGATACCAGATATCCCCCCGGGGGTTCCTATGAATCTTAGTGTTAGCGCCGGGGTGAACAATGTTACCTTGAGCTGGGACCCTTCGGTCGACAATGGCGGCTCAGGCCCGATAGGTTACAGGATCTACCGCGGTGAGACCTCGGATAACCTGACCCTCCTTTTAGCATTGGATGCGGATGTTACCAGCTATACGGACTATGGACTAGCTGAAAACCATACCTACTGCTATCTTCTGAGCGCCTTCAACCTGGTGGGCGAGAGCGAGACCAGCGTTCCCATCTGGGCGAACGTGAGCGGGAACGCAGAGGTGTTCATAACCACGATCATAGAGGGTGATGAACAGGTTGGTCTGTTCTGGGACCATACGGATCAATCCATGCAGGTGCTGCGTTATTGGCTATATCGCGGTCCATCCGAAGACAATGTGAGCCTCCTTCGGACCGATATCACCGAGAAAGGTTGTTGGGACCTGGACCTGGTGAACGGTCAACAATACTATTATCGAGTGGCCGCCCAGACCCCAGCCGGCCTGGGCTGGTCTCAGAACGTGAGCGCGATCCCCCACCGCACACCGAACGAACCTGTGAACCTGACGGCCGAGGGACATCTGGGATACATCTATTTGACATGGGACCCACCATTGGACGATGGCGGTGCGAATGTGACTGGATATAAAGTATACATGGGTCAGGATGGTTCCGATCCAAAATACTTGGCCGAGGTCAATGGCACCACGTTCCTCTGCGCCGCCCTAGATGTGGGCACTATTTATTCATTCCAGGTCAGCGCGGTGAACCGAGCAGGGGAGGGAAACCTGAGCCTGGAGGTCCAGAAGATGTGCGGTGACGTTCCATCCGCCCCCCTGGCCCTCACGGCAATGTCAGGTCAGAACTATGTCAGTGTCACTTGGGAACCACCGTCATATTCGGGGTCCGGACCTATTATTACATATGAAGTGCGCAGATATTTTGATGAGACCGTCAGTTCGATCACCTCCACTGGAAATACCTATAACGATACCACGGTCTCCAACCGTGTCACATACTATTACCAGGTCCGAGCCATAAACCAGGTCGGAGAAGGGGCCTGGAGCGAAATTGTGGAAGGCCATCCTGACTGGGATGGAGATGTCCCTTCCAAGGTCATGAACCTCATCGCTACCTCAGGCGAGGATTTCATCCTACTGACCTGGGATACCCCGGAGAACGGCGGGCAGATGATCACCAAATATTTCCTGTACCGTGGCATTTCCCCGGAACTTATGGCCTATATGACGGACGTTACCGGCAACTGGTACAATGACACCGACCTGCCGACCGATATCACCTATTACTATAAAGCTGTGGCCATAAATGTTGTTGGTCAGGGTCCAGACTCCGATACAGTGAACGCGACGACCGCGATCGTTCCTGTAGAGAAGAAAGTGGACGTATGGGCCACCCTTTTCACGGGAGCCATACCTATGGCGACCCTGGTGCTCCTGGCGGCCATCGGCGCATTGTTCCTGATCAGAAAGAAGTTCGTGAAACGCCGGGGTAAAGGTCCTGGTCCGAAGGGGAGAAGCGGTACGACCCCGAGGAAACCGGGCAGTACCAACGCTCAGCGAACCGGAACTCCGAAAAATGGACGGTCGAACGGAAAAGGGTCAGATGGAAAAAGGGGTCGTAAGGAGTGATATCATTCATCAACCCCCGATCTTTCCAGGATGTCATGACCGATCGTTGTTCGAACGAAAAAGATAATTTATAGTCGATATCGACTTATTCAGAAAAAAGAATTTGAGACTGACCATGACCGTGAGAGGCCGAAGATACATCTCCCTTTTTTTAACCACGGCAATAATGCTGTCGTTGCTCTCCCTCATCGTGATCTCGATCATGACCTTGTTCCAATTGGCAATGGGTTTGGAATCACAGAACACCTCTCTTATCCTGTTCGTCTTTACCTTCTTCCCTGCCACCATACTAAGCTGGTCGGCATTCGTTGGACGGGTCATATTTTTCAAAGAATATACTGATGCCACGGACGCGATGCTGAAGGTGGCGTTGACCTTGGCCCTTTCAATGGTCCTGTCGACCTTCTCCTATTACCTCATATTCAATCTGAACTGATCGTCTCCAACAATCGCTTAATTAGAGGTTCAAGATATTCTTCATCGGCAAGATACAATAGATGACCAAGACAGGAGCAATCAGATGATCCGAACCCTTTCACTAGGATGGTCACCGATCCATCCTGAGATAATATTGAGCGGATACGGCATTCCAAGCGGCGTTCGTCCAAAAAGATGAGGGCTCCGTAGACCTCTGCCTCCTGCAGTAGATAATCGATATGCCAATGCAGTTTCTTCCGGGAGTCGAAATGCCTTCCCACCCTGCTAATGACCCCGTTCAGGGCGGAACCACAATACAGATAGGTCCCTGATGGAAAATGCCTCTTTCCCAATCTTCCCACTTCTATGTCCTGGTCCGTGCCCAAGCTAATCAGCAGGAGGTAGCTCCCTTTCATCATGCCCGCGACCTCATCTTTCCGATCCGTTAGGTAGGACACTAACGTCATGAGCCACCATAAAAGGGCATGTCTGCCCGGGATGTACCTTCCTTTCTCCCGGACCAGGACATTGTTGCCGTTAGAGAGGGCGATCTAGCGTTCGTTCGACCCTTGGTTCTAACGAACAACTAGATCTTTATCTCGCCCTCTACCTCGGCCTTGGTACGGATCTTAATGATGGTGCTATCACCCAGACGGCAATCGGATATGACGGCGATGTCCTTGAGCTTCCGCCCATACACCTCCAGTTCCTCCATCTCCTTGAGATGTTCCTTGTAGGGGATCTTTACCCTCAATCCATCTACGTGGAGGACTACTGGCGCCGGACGCAGGCACTCCTGCACCGCATCCATCTCATCCAGGATGTCCTTTATTTCCGATGGGTGAACGAACAGCGGGTCTTCCTCGATCTCCATCCTCCGGACGTCGATTACCTCCTTGACCCGGTCGGCGATCTCCTCCAGCTTGGCGATCTCTTCGGACCGTCTCATCCTTTCGACCTTCCGCCCCACCCCACAGACCAAGGCTTCGCAGTGCGGAAGCGAATCGACCTCCGGACCGATGACCGTCACCACTGGGATCTGGATATCCTTGTATAGGTCTATCTTCTCGTGGGTCACGCACTCCTTGAAGTTGCCCAACATGAATATGGCCGCATCGTATTCCTCGATTATGGCCTTCTCCTCCGCCGATATCTGGCATGTCTTCCGTCCGCGGCCTCGGGCCAAACCCATGACGATGGTGATGGCACCGTATCGTCTCAGGTGCTCGGCGATGTCGCATATGGGGTGTGGCATGTGGTGACGACCTAGTGTCGGTCCGATGACAGCTATCTCCGTCCCTGCCAAGGGAACCTCGATTATCTTACCACCCAGCTCTGCCGTCTTCCTCTCCACCAATGGCCGGTCCTCTGCAGGGATGGCCATGGTGATGATTATCATTACCTGCACTTGGGTCTTCTGCAGTACGAACCCGCCAATATCTTCGATGAGGTCGAAAAGCTCCTCGACCTTGTGCACCCCGCCGTCGTACATCAGCACTTCGTACATTATTCCTCCACCTCGCCCCTCATGTACTGGTGCATCTTCTTGGCCTCCTCGATGAAATCGACCGTCATGACATGCTCGGTAGCGACTATGGTCATGATGTTGTCGTCATAGAACTCGTGGCGTACCTTCAGCCCCTCGGGCAGCAGCCGCCATATGGCGTCGAGAAGTTGGGAACGGGTCTCCTCCTCCGGATCCAGTTTGAGGGTGGAGAGCTCCTCGGCTGAGACACCCTCGACGAATATTTCCAGACGGGTCAACTGCTGTACCCTGTCCCGGCCGTACAAGCGCCACAGGGTGGCCAGGAAACGGGGGGCGTACGATTCGTCCTTGATCTCGATGAAGGTACCGCCCTCCTGCGATTTTATCTCGGCGATGTCGTACACTGGGCGTTTGCCCGATGAGTGCTTGACCTTGATGGAGATGATGAACAATGTCTGGTCCGGGCGGATGGTCAGCTTGACCCGTTCCACCATGTTGCTCATCCCCATATCCATCAGGATGCGCTCCAGCAGCCACTGATACGACTCCAGGGCATATTGCTCCGTTCCCTCCACCTCGAACTCGACCAATTTCTCACCCCAGAAGGCCGGATGACAGCAGGGCTGCGCCGACCGCGCCTATGTACTGCGGGTTCGGCGGCACTATGGGCCTCTCCCCCAGGGTGTGCTCCATGGCGGTTACCATTCCGGATATCAGAGCTGTTCCTCCCACCTGGATGATGGGGTGGCGGACCTCGATCTCCTGCAGCTGCTGCTCGTATATCTGCTCTGCCACGCTATGACAGGCGGCAGCGGCCACGTCCTCCAGGGTGTTCCCGGCCGCCAACGACGTCACCAGGTCCTGAATGCCGAAGATGGAGCAATAGGAGTTCATCTTGACCTTGGTGTGATCACCCTTGTCAGCCAAATCCCCCAGCTCGGTGATCTCCACCTTGAGCCTCTTTGCCGTCAACTCAAGGAAACGGCCGGACGCTCCGGCACAGATGCCCCCCATTGTGAAGTTGTCCGGGATGCCGTCCCTTACGGTGATGGCCTTGTTGTCCATTCCGCCAATGTCAATGATCGTCGCTTCGCCTTTCTGCTTTCCGGCCAGCCACACGGCGCCTTTGGAGTTCACAGTCAGCTCCTCCTGGACGAGCTTGGCCTTGAACATCTTCCCCAATGTATAACGACCGTAGCCAGTGGTCCCGATCGCTTCTAACTGTTCCCGTTTGACCCCGGCCTCGGCCAGGGCGTTCACCAGAGCGGTCTCGGCCGCTGAGAACACATCCGTGGTCGGCAGCCAGTATTTTCCTATGATCTCATTATCGTGCATGATGACCGCCTTGGTGGTGGAAGAACCGGAGTCCAGACCGGCGGTGAGACCGACCTGTCTTTCCCTGGCCAGTAACTCCTTGCGCTCAACGATGGTCACCAAAGCCTCCATCCGGGTCAGCAGCTGAGCCGCCTTGGTCCTCTCGGTGAACGAGTAGGTGACCACCGGGAGCCTGGTATGCTCCTGCACATACTTCCTCAGCTCCGTACGTACCAGCGCGGCCTCGGCGCACCTGAAGCAGGTGGCTATGAAAATGGCGTCGGCATCATAGTTCTTGTCGGCCAGCTCGATCGCTCGAGCGATCATCAATTTTAATTGAGGGCTGTGAGGATTGAAACCGAAGTCCTGGACCGCTTTGTCGATCTTGTCCATGTTGACATCAGGATACACCATCTTGGCCCCTACGGTCTCAGCGGCGTTCTCTATCTCCCCTTGCACCGCGCTATACTCGGTCCCACAGGACAACTGAGCGATCTTGATCATTTCAATTCCTCCAGGAACTCCTTGATCTCGACGACCATGACCTTGGCCTCATCCTCGTTCTCAGGGTATTCCAGGGAAAGAATGGGCACCTTTCTCTTGCGCACCAGCAGTTTGGCCAGTTCGTTCGTTCTCTGACACCCGACGCATCCAAAGCTGTATGGGGCATCCTCCATGAATATGGCCGCCTCCGCCTGATCGATCAGCGGGCCGTATATGGCCATTCGACCACGGATGCCCGAGGGGATCTCGATACCTGCGTACTTCAATCCCAGCTTGACATCGTCCAAGGTCACGTTGAGCGGCGGAGCCTCTATCTCCTTGGAGTTGACCCGGTCCTTCAGAGCTCCCATGAGGCTCAAAGGCTGGTGGCCGAACCTTTCCACCAGGTCGTACAATATCAGGCTGTTAGGTGGCATTATGAAGATCTTCATGGTGATTCCTCTTCGATGAACTTCTTTAGATCGCTAACTGGCATTTTCGTCCGTTTCTTGAGCTCGGGAGGTTTTTCCCCCTTCTCCAGACAGACGAGCCCCTTCTCCACCAGGCACAGGTCCTTCCATTCCTTCTCCAGTTGAGCGAAGCCGGGCCGGGACCCGTGGTGAGCCCGGCAGCGTCGTATATCCCCCATCGGGAAGGCGCGTATCTTTGAGAATATACGGTTGGGGTCCAGCTTTCGGACCTCCGTCAAGGTATGCCATACCTCTTCCTTCGGGCCTTCGATCACCACTCCGTAGCAGGTCTCCTTGACCGAGACCAGGAAACCGAGGTTGTGCACGAAGCGAGCGACGCGGTCCGGTGTTAGGTCTGAGGACGGCGCGATCAGTATCAACCTGGTCTCTACATCATTGTTCATTGGATTTCCCCGTCTTCTTGGTGGACTTTTTCGAACCCGTCCCAACACCATTGACCTTCTTGGTCTGAGACCTTTTAGATGGTTTCTTCGAGGTCCCCGTCTTTTCCTTGTCCATACCGACAGGAGCCTTCTTGGTCGCCCTTGTTTTCGCCTTTTTCTCCGGTTCGACAAACTCATCTAACAGCACCTTACGCACATAGATGATGTCTCCTTCCTGGATGTCCTTCATCATGCGGTCGAGGTCGCCGACGAATCTCCCTAGGACATTGGTCCCGTGGGCCTCCTCGCCTGTGGGACCGAATTCATCGCTATCCTCTAACCTAATGCCTACCAAACCCTTCTGTGGCCGTGACATGTTGGTTATGGCCACGTCGCCACGTACCGAAGGTCCCATTAGCCTCTCGGGGTACAGATCGGCGGCCATTACGGGGTCCCCTTCGAAGGTGATCATGGGCATGTCCTCGAAGGTGAAATGTACCTTCAGGGTGCCTATTGATTTGTGGTCTAGTCCGGTTATCTTGCGAAAGTAGCGAACCGACCATGGTGATTCTTTCGCGTCCATGGAAATGGAGAATATCTTCTCCGAGGGAACGCCCATTGTCTCGATCTCACTCTGTTTGATGGCAAAGATGGTCATCTCCGGTTCCTGTTCCACGATGACCGCGTCGTCGGAAACGTCCCCGGTCCTCTTCTGCTTTAGACCTCGGGCTTCCAGAAAGACCTTGGCCTCTACCTGGGACATGCCTATCGTCATGATACGCATAGGGTCCGGTTTGACCAGCACGTTGCCCTCTACCGGTACCAGATGTACCAGATTGAAGCCGTTCGTGACATTCCCCACCTGGTTGTGGGACCGATTCATCTGCCGCACTTGGTTATAGAAATATATCTTGCCCGCCTGGTAGCCTTTGTGTCGTACGGTGACCGTATTTGGTTGACGTACGTCACTGTATTCCTGCCCCAGGTTGGTATCCATGTTCGTCTCACAGGCGCTATAGCTGAACCCCTTTTCGTCGATGGGTAGACTACCCTCGCTCGCGACAACTAGAAAATGTTCACAGCATAGGGGCGAACGTTCGTCCAGCTTGACACCGACATAGGTCTCGATGGACATGCCATCTTCCACAGGTACGGTCAGATCGACCGTGGCGAAAGCGTCCTTCGAGGTCATGCGGAGCACGACCGGTTCGATGCCCTCTATGATGTCCCCTTCTTCAAGACGATCCAGAACATGCCTTCCCTTGGTGACGCGCCCGAAGACAGCTTCCTTTAACCCCAGGTCGTCGTTCATGTCGATCCGGGAGATTATGAAATATGTAGTGGATGCATCGAATCCACCCAGAGCGAAGAAACAATCATAGCGCTTGAAGCTGCTGGTGCCCCTTGTCCCTTGAAACTGAGTGGGAAAGGATCCGAACGCGTGCAGTCGACTTGTCTGCCAGCGAAGATTCTTTCCGATCACGTCGCGGTAGATATCCTTCCAGGCATCCGCATAGGATGATGTATTGAGCTGAATGATGAATTGCCCCCTGGATGTCTTGACCATGTATTCGTTGGTCAATTTTCGCTGGGCATCCATGGGGCGGATCAATGCCACGGAACTGCCTGGGACATATGGCTCTCCTTGAATAGCCTGGGCGACCGTGGTCCCGTCGGGCAGCTCTTTTTCAATACCGTTGACGACAGTTCTCATCTTGTCCCCTAATGGATACGGTGCGCCGATAATAAGGGTTTTGTCAAATATACTGAACTGGCCACTCATAAATTGGCATTCGGCCTTCTAAGATGCATATCGCACCATCATCGATAAATAATCTATGAATAGGCGTAGGGCCATCTTTCGACGATGGATAGAATGGAATTGCGGTCAATGGTCCGATCGCGGATAATGTCCCTGGAAGGAGTGGACTCCATGGAATTTCTCGATCACCGCCTCCGGGAGAAAGTAGAGGAGATGGAGAGGGGAGCGGAGGTCAATGGCGCGGTCGGTGGCCTTATGCCTTTCGTGAACGCCGGGGTATGGGATGTCCTCACCCGCCAGGAGGTCTTCATCATCGTAGCCCAGCCAGACGTTCTCATTCTATCACCTCAGGAGCATCTGGTTCATATCGTTGACCAGAATGGACAGATCATAGGGGAATACCTACCAGAAGGACGTCGTGAGGACATAGTATTGAGAGAGAACGCCTACCTGCTTAGTGAGGATTTCGTGCTCTACGGCGATGTAGAGATCGTAGGCGAACCGTACTTTCGTATACCGACCATGACCTTCCCGCTCTTGGAAGACATACCCGGGATCAAAAACATCGCTAGCGCCAGCATATCTACGATCTCTGACGAATACCTAAGAAATCACCTGGGTTTCGTGGGCACCAAGCATTGGACGCACCTCGTCGGATTTGATTATTGAGATCATCACAGATTTCTTTTGATCTTTGAGATGATCTCATCCAGCTTGACCTGGCTGACCGTAGTGCCGCGCACTACTCCGGTGACGATGTCCATGATCGTCCCCTTGGTACCAATGTCCGAATCCTTGGGCATGACCAATCGGGTCTTGCAACCTATACGTGCGAAGTCCTCGAAATCCACCGGTGCCTGACAGACGATGACCGATGGCAGGTCCACGTTTCTCATGATCAACCTTGCCTTATAGATGATATGGTTGCGTACGTTGCCCAGGTGGATCAGGGCTACCTTGAACTGTTGGATGCGCGCTACCTCCACCGGGTCCAGTCCGAAAAGGGAACTGGTGGAGACGTCCGGAGCATCCGAGGGTACGCCAGATCCGGCCGTGACCACTATGACGGAAGTGTCTATGCCTTCCTCTCTTAGGCCGTAGGTGATCTCGCAGACCGGCTTGGTGATGTGACGCTTTCCTGGCCCCATGGCCACTGCCACCACGTCGCGGCCGCTGTCAGAAATGGTCGCCCTGCTAGCAAGACTGCCCCCCACACCCATGCCGCGGGCTTCGCGGCATTCCACAAAGCGGGTCTTGCGCCCAATGGAATCTTTCAAGTTCAAACCTCGCAGACCTTGGCCTCTTCGCCTTCAAGGTCCTCTTGGGTCATTCCCGCCAGGACCTCTTGGGGCGTTCCTATTGCCACCACTTTTCCTCCCTTTATAAGGGCAATGCGGTCACAACATGCTAAAACGAAATCCATGTCGTGACTGACGATGAGGAACGTCTCGTTAAGCTCCTTGCGGGCATGGAGCACCGATTTGGCCACCGCTAAACGGGTGATAGGGTCCATAGTGCCGGTCGGTTCGTCCAGGACCACGAATCGGGGTTCGATGATCATGGTGCGAGCCAAAGCGATGCGTTGCTTTTCCCCCACACTGAGGGAGTCCGGGTAGGCATAGAGAACTCTCCCCACCTCCTTTGCGGTGAAACCCACTCCCCGGAGCACCTGGATAGCCTTCATCTTGCCCAGTTCCTGAGGTAGCCTCATGCCCAGACAGACGGTCAGGTTCTGTAACACCGTGTTGAACGGGTACAGAGCGTTCTCCTGATGCATCATGCCGATGTACTGGGTGGCGCGACCTCTTCCCTCCTCCCCGGGGTCGGACATATTGACCCAATCGTCGCCGACTCGCACCAAGACCTCTCCGTGCGTAGCTGGGGTGATCCCGGAGATCATGCGCGATAAAGTGGTCTTCCCTGCACCACTGAGCCCTATCAAACCGAATATCTCCTTTTCACCTACATCAAAGGTCACCCCGTCCACAGCCTTGACCACGCCGCGAACGATGGAATAGAAGTACTTCTTGGCATCAACCACCCGGATCACCGGCTGGCCGATCTCAACGTTCATTTCATTGTCCTTTTCGAACCCTACATCGAAATCCTTGGCGATCTCGGAAGGCTTCCCTTCGGCCTTGATCACACCGTCCTCGAGCCAGATGGCCCGGTGGGACAGTAAGGCGATGGCTTTTGGCCAGTGAGATGTCACCACCATGGACATCCCGCTGTCCTTGACCGCCTTGATCAGCGCCTGGTGAACTGTATCGGCCGTTTCCGGATCGAGCGTTCCCGTGGGCTCGTCGGCCAAGAAGAGTATCGGCTCACGGGCCAATTGCCTGGCTAGCACCGTCCTTTGCTTCTCCCCTCCGGACAGGTCCCGGGCGATGTGCATGGTGCGGTAGGTCATATTGACCATTTCCAACAGGCGGATGGCCCTTTCCACCTTCTTATCGTCAGATTTCTCTTTCATAGCTTCGAAAACATTTTCGATAACCGTGAGATCTCCGAAAAGGGCGAAGGTCCTCTGCAACATGATAGCTATGCGGCTTCGCATCATCATACGCAGGGGGTTCCTATCATCGATGTTCCAGAAGTCCACTTCCTTGATGACCGTTCCCTTGCCGCACTTGGTGCATTTCGCACCAGGAGCGGGCAGGTCGATCCAACCACATTTCTCACAGTGGTTGACCCGGTAAATGATCTTACCGGAATCCGGTTTGTAATCCTTGTTTCCCCGCATAGCGTTGATGAGAACGGATTTCCCACTACCGCTCCTGCCGATCAGTCCCAGGACCTCACCAGTACGGACCGTTGTGCTTATGTCCTTTAATACCTGGTTCCCGTTGAAACTTTTTGAGACCTTGTCCAAAATAATGAAGACCTCTGAACCTTCAGGCATACAACTTTGCCAACGATTATTGTCATTATAATACTTTCCCCGTTTATATCGTCTGGCATTAACAATTTGATTATGTAAAATTTATATGGATGGATTATATATCCATCCTATGATGTCCATATCTTTTAACTCCTACTTCGCCGGTGGTCCAACACCCAAATTCAACGCTTACCACATTTGGAAGGCACACCAGATCGTGACAAAGGAAGGACCCATCGGGCGAAAGGCTTTGGCCGAACTACTTCAGATCGGAGAGGGAAGCACCCGGACCATACTGGACAAGATGATGCGGGAGGGGTCCATTGAAAGTTCAAGGCTGGGCATCACCATCACTGATCGTGGCCGACACAAGCTGGATAATTCCGGGATAGAGGCACGTCAGGTGGACCTTTCAGACCTTACGCTCGGAAAATTCAACTGCGCCGTACTGATAAAGGGGATGGCCTCCAGAGTGAAGTTGGGTTGCGAACAGAGGGATGAGGCGGTGCGGGCTGGTGCCATGGGGGCCACGACACTGCTGGTGAGCCATGACCGTATCGTCTTCCCAGGCGATGAGGAGTTCCCCGAACAGAATCTGGTAGCCCCGTTGCGCAATTATTTCCGCATGGACGATGGGGATGTGATCATCATAGGCTCAGCCTTTAGTTACGATGCCGCGGAGAAAGGGGCGGTGACCGCAGCGCTTTCGTTGGGAAATCTGAGCAAGAGGTGCTGGAACGAAGGTACCAATATTTTGAACCAGGATACTGAGGCTGACGACCTGCGCTGCTTGGCTTTGGCAATTCACGAGCTCATAGGAAGATTACCGGTGACCATGCGTAGCCGGAACCATGGGGGCGTTCGATGCGAGGACGGCGATGTGGTCGATACGAATTTCACTGGTCCAATGCTGGAGGAATCGATGAGGAAAGGCACAATCATCAGAAGGATCTCCACCAGCGGGCCTTACCGAGGTCTGCCAGTGATCGCCGTTCCGATCATGAGGAAGAGTGAGGCCATAGCGGCCATGGCCACTCTGGACCTGGGCAAAGGTACGCCCATTGAACTTCTGGAACGGTTGGTCCATACCCGCCTTTAGAAGTAGTACCAAATGCTGCTGTAGTCGTCGATGTTCTCTCCCCTTTCCGCCATAGCACCCAAGAAATCGAAAATCGGTACGTCCTGGTGGACGTAGGTTGGCGCCACGGCAATGTTCTTCTCCCAGGGATGGAACTCATAGACCCGCTCTCCCCGGGTGGTTATGGAGATAAGATCGTGGTGCTGCCATGCCCTGAGGTGGTTCTTCCCCAAGGCTGGTATGTTGAACACCGGTTCGTCTGTGCGGCTGAGGCCAGGAATTATTCGGGCCTCTTCCTTGCGCTCCTGAAGCAGACGGGAGATCGGCACTCGATAGCTGGATGTCTCCTCCTTGCCTTTGGCATTGAAGGTGTAGTATGGATCGATCCCTATGGATTTCAAGGCCTGTCGTAGGGCTACGGTCTCGAAGCGCCGAGCGTTCTCCATGGTGAACACCTGTTGGTTGTATACCGATATCCCCAAGTTCCTCAACGATCTGATGCAGGCGGCCGCATCGGGCGTTATTTCGTAGGTATGCTCGAAATGCGTGACCAGCGCGAATTCACGATGGGGAGGGTCGTGCACCTCGGACACGATGTTCAGAAATCCCTCGTCCACCCTCATAGGCAGGACCACCGGCACCCTGGTGCCCAATCTCACCCGTCGGACGTGTTCGATCTCCATCAGGCGTTTCATCAGTTGGCGCAACGTCCCGTTGGACAGTATGGCGGGATCTCCCCCGGTGACCAGCACCTCGGTGACCGCTGGATGTTCTTGGAACCATTCGATGGCTGCATTCAGCTTTTCAGGCGGAGCCATAGCATCTGGCGATAGTACCCCGTCTATCTCCCAGTTCCTCTGACAATAGACGCATATCTGGGCGCAGGTGTTGTAGGGCTTGAATATGGCTATCATCGGGTAGCGCCGAGTGACCAGATCGACCGGTGATGTATCGCGCTCCATCATGAAATCCAGGGAAACCCCGGTGATCCCCCTCGATGCTATCATCCCCTGCACATAGCTAAGGGGAGGAATGACCTGGGACCGTATGGCGTGATCAAAGGTCCGCAAGGGGTCCTGGTCCATCAAGGATAGGTAGTAAGGAGTGATGCCGAAGGGGATGTGGTTCTGTGAACAGAGACGGATGGCCTCGTGCTCATCCTCTGTCAATTGTATAAGGTCGCCGATCAGATCGGCATCGAGCAGCACGTTGCGCATATGCCAGACGTAGTCCTGCCAATCTTCCATTGAGGCGTTGAAGTAATCCATGATCCGCCCCCGGTTGGCCAAACGGCGTTCCACCACTTCCGGCAATAATCCCGTTGGGTAGCGATCTATGTACTTCTGAGCTCCATCTGCCATGTTGTCCAAGTAATCAGACCTTACTCGGGCGGCATCCCTTCCGTCCAGATACTGGAGGTCTGGAACGCTCTCCTCCTTGTATATCCCTGACTCGGCGCGGGTCCCCTTCAACACGTTGGCCAGGTCGTATAGGAAGGCCGGATGACCGACGGTTTGACAATCAGAGCGAGATAGGTCGAAGAGGTGGGAGATGACCGACACACCGCTCAGCTCCTCGTTCCTAGGGGAGAAATAATTGCGCATGATCCTAATACAAATGAGGGCGTTCGATCTCTCCAGCGCCTCGGTGTGGCATTCTCTGGAGTGATACTTTTCCTCCCTTCGCACTAACAATCTCATGACCGCTTTGCGTGCCTGCTCGACCTCATTGGATCGGGTCAGAATTCCATGCAGCTCCGGGTCCGCATCCCAAAGCACCTCGTTCCCGATCTGGGTTCCAATGTCACCTTCGCCCTTCTTTGTCCTACCATCGGCCAAATATGACTGTTTATTCACTGGCGTTGCCTTTTTGTTCATGAAATATCCTAGATCGCCCAGGGAATTGTTGAAAAGGGATTATCCCGTGGTGTGATGCTATTTACAAAAGACTTATGGTACTTATGATTTATCAGTTTACGGGTGGATATGATTATCTGGCAGGAATGGGATTGAGGTTGAATGACCGATGAGACAGAGTTGCCATTGCAGGCCACGGTGAAGGTGGATCCCGGAGTCTGCCGATTTCCCAGCACGATCCAGGCGCGTACCGACGGCCAAGTGGTGAAGTTCGAGGTGCTCGATAGCCAATGCCCCCAGGTCAGGAACTTAGAGAAGGTCTTGCACCAGATGAAGATATGGGACGTGATGCGCATGCCATTCTGTGACAACACCGTTTATCAGATCTGCGGAGAGGTGCTTAGGCATTCCTCCTGTCCGGTTCCGTTGGCCATGATCAAGTGTGCCGAAGCCGCGGCCGAACTGGCATTGAAGAAGCGGGTGATGATCGAGTTCGTCTGCTGATTATTCGGATAATAATTTCTTGATGGACGGCATCCCAACTATCGCGCTCGGGCCGGCCAGATACATAGCTACGGTCAAGGATTCACGTATCTCATCCTTGGTAGCCCCGGCCTCCATTGCCTTCTGGGCATGGAGGTCGAAACATTCATCACATTTCAGGACCGCTGTCACCGCCACGGCGATGAGCTCCTTCTCTTTGAATGTAAGGATGTTATCCTTGAACACCTCGTTCTTGAAACGGTACATTGCCCGTATGACCTCGGGCTGCTGTTGTGCGATCAGCTCAAGACTCATGATAAGGGAATCGCTTTGACAGGATAAAAAGCGTATCCTAGCTGATGAAATAAATAATTCTAATTATAGAACGTTGGGGGCGACGTGGACGCAGTAGAGAGGGCGATAGATATCATCAAGGCCATGACAGGAACCAAGATGGCCTTTCCCTTGGAATCAGAGGTCGTAGAGGCCATAAAGAAGATCGAGGGCGGTATAAAGTCCCAGATCGGAATCGATGTCGTCAATGAAGGGGTCGTTCAATGCCTAAATCGACAGCACGTGATCTGCATTATAAAGGATACGCGCTTCAGACCTCCGCCTGAGCCGACCGTTCTCATGATGGGTGATAAGGATATGGTCCTCGGCACTGAGATCCTGCCGGGCATGCATACCTTGTACAAGGAGAAGGAAAACGTCTGCTGGCTTGGAGACGATTTCGTGGTCTTCACCGACATGGTCCCTAAGACCAAGGAGTATTTTCTCATGCCTCCGATCGCATTTCCGGAGCTGGAGCAGATCGAGGGTGCGAAGAACGTCGTGTCTTGCAGCCCCTCACCTTTAGGAGATCTCATCATAAAGAATCATTACGAACTCGAGGACGACCCGAAGCTCGCCAGTATCCTGGTGGGCTTTGACATGTCCTGAACTATCTTTTCCTGATCTTTATTTTGCGGTTGATGATCGTCAAAGACGTTCGTCCGTTTATTTTTTTAAAAAAAAGAAGATAGATGGAAAGGGTTTGTTTCGCGCGTGTTCAGCCGCCCCCGCTCGGTGTCAAGGTCGATATATCGGCCATGACCTCCTTGGTCAAAGCCTCCATGTCCTCCAATGACATCGTCCGGGTCCTCTCCTTGAAGGAGTTCCGCTTGTACTCGGCCGCCAAGGCAGGTTCGAGGAGACTGGTTACGTACCAGAGTTCGTAGGTGTCGAGCATAGCCCATTCCACCCCATCGCGCTCTTGCACTTCCAGTACCTTTCCCACCGTCCCGGTGACTTTGTATTTCGCGTAGTCTCCTTCTTGCATTGGACACCTTACTTGGCGGGGATGATTGCGGTCCTCTCACCCGCAGGCATGAATTCCCTCAGGCAACCGCGGCCAAACTCCTTGGTGATGTTGGCCCAGTCGAATGGGAGGTTCTTGTCTGCAAAGGCGATCTTGACCAATGGGTTGCACACGTAGGCGTCGCCGCGAGCGGCGTGGGAAGCCATGGCGATACCGCCGTATCCGCTCAGGTGACCCACGTTCATGGCGTAGTTCGGGAAGTTCGGACCCCTCAGTTCGTGGGGCAGACCCTCGTCGCTCCTGTAGGAGAACGAGTTGGCGGCACCGCACATATCCTGAAGGTCGTATCCGTAGAACCCGAGCCTACCGAGCCTCTCCCTGTGTTGGTACATGGAGAGATACCATCCGTTCACACCAGCGTTGGCGTTACCAGTAGCCATGGCCACAGCGATACCAGACGCAGCGGCAGCCACAGTGGCCCTCTGGGATCCACCGAAGTGGGCTTCCATGGCGGCCGGGTAGCGCTCGTACATCTCTAGGGCGTACGAATTGACCTCGGACCCGAGCTTTTCGATAAGGTCCATGCTGGGCTTGCTGTTGCATAGCCCGCCGTACTTGTCCTTTATGTGGTCAATGGCCCAGTAGGTGTAGTCCTCTAGGATGTTGTCGGTATAGGCGGCGGTGGCGTACTGAGTGAACCCGACTCCTCCGGACATGTAAGACCCGAGGTATATCTGGTCATAGATCACTGCACCCAAAGCGACGGTTTCCAACGCAGCGCGACCGGGGTCGTCCGGCTTGGTCCTGGTGCTCTGCACCATATCGGCCAATACACCGAATGGAATTCCACCGGGCTCGTTGGGGCCCCTGGCCCTCCTGGCGGGCATCATGGTACCCATTTCCACCACTGCAGCGTGCTTGGCGGCGAAGGCGAAGTCGGCGATAGCCGCTTCTCCGGCAGCCAGTCTGTATGCGGTGATGAAGGCCATGGAGATCTGCATCGCAGAGTGCCTGGATATGGTACCACCATCGCACACGCGGCCTATGATAGATGGCACACGCACTACCTGCCACAGCTTCTTGCCGACGGCGGCCTTCAGCTGCTTGGCCTGGGCTGCGGGGAACTCCTTGTTGATGTCGATGACGAAGCACTTGTCGATCTCGTCGATCAGCTCGTCGTCACCAGAGAACACCTTGACGTAGCAGTCCTTCACCATCTCAGGGCAAATTTCGGCCATGTGCTCCTGAACCACTGCGCCGCCTGGCATGGTGTGGTTAACAGCTTCCAGGTAACGGTTGATGGTCTCAGGGGTAACTTCCTTCGACAGCCTCTTCTCTATAACGTTGTGGGCGACG
>SPCU01000103.1 GCA_004525545.1 Methanomassiliicoccus sp.
AGCGCCGAGGGCGATGACGAGCACCACCTGGTGGAGGACGTGGCCATCGTGCTCGGGAAGACCCTGAGGCAATGTCTGGGCGATAGCCCCATCGAGCGGATGGCCTCCTCACTGGTCCCCATGGACGATGCCCTGGTCCAGGTGGCGGTGGACATAATCGAGCGGCCGTACGCGGACATCGATTGCCCCGACACGCTCTACACTCACTTCTTTCGCAGCTTCGCCATGTCCTCGGGCATAACCTTGCACGTGATGGTCATACGGGGTAGCGACGAACACCACATCATCGAGGCCATCTTCAAGGCCCTGGGCAAAGCTCTGCGATCGGCGGTTAGACCGAGGGGTAACGAGCTGAGCACCAAGGACCGGCCTAAGGTGAGCGGAAAATGAGTTTGACCAAGAGGATCATTCCCTGCCTGGACGTGAGGAACGGCACTGTGGTCAAGGGGGTCAAGTTCCTGGACCTGAAGGACGTGGGCTACCCGCCGGAACTGGCCTCGGCGTATGAGAAGCAGGGAGCGGACGAGATCGTCTTCCTGGACATCTCTGCCAGCGCCGAGGGGAGACGCACCCTGCTTGACATTGTCGAGGAGACGGCCAAACAGCTCTTCGTCCCGCTGACCGTCGGTGGCGGTATCCGTGAAAAGAGCGATATGCGCGCCGCCCTTAACGCCGGGGCGGACAAGGTCTCGATGAACACGATGGCGGTGCAGCAGCCGGAGATCATCTCCGAATGCGCCAAGGACTTCGGCAGCCAGTGCGTCGTCGTTGCCATAGACGCCAAGCGCCAGGGCGGCTCCTGGACGGTCTATACCCACGGCGGAAGGAAGAACGCCGATCTGGACATGCTGCAGTGGGCCAGAGAGGTGGAGGACCGCGGCGCCGGAGAGATACTCCTGACCAGCATGGACGCCGATGGAACCAAGGACGGTTACGACATCGCCATGACCAAGGCGGTGGCCGAAGCGGTGAACATCCCGGTCATAGCCTCTGGAGGATGCGGTTCCCCGAAGCACATTCTAGAGGTATTACAGCAGACCAAGGCCGAGGCGGCCTTGGCTGCGTCCATATTTCACTACGGGCAGTGTACCGTAAAGGACGTCAAGCAATATCTGAGGGAAAAAGGGGTGGAAGTGAGATGAACCCGAAGTTCGATGCCAACGGTTTGTTGCCAGTCATCGTGCAGGACCATGAGACCAATGAGGTTCTGATGCTGGCCTACGCCAACGAGGAAGCGTACCGAAAGATGCTGAAGACCGGGTACACCCACTTCTATTCCCGTTCCCGACAGCAACAGTGGATGAAAGGGGAGACCTCCGGCCATGTGCAGGAGATCGTATCGATACAGCTGGATTGCGACCAGGATACCTTGCTGGTCCGGGTGAAGCAGACCGGCGTGGCCTGCCACCTCGACCGCATGTCCTGCTTTGACGAGGTGGTCTACGGCGACGTGGAGGGGACCATGGCCGTGCTGCCCGAACTGCTCAGGGTCGTTCGGGACCGAAAGACGAATCCGGTCGAAGGAAGTTACACCAGCAAACTGTTCGCCGACGAGGACAAGCGCCTGAAGAAGGTGGTCGAAGAAGCGGCCGAGGTGCTCTTGGCCGCCAAGAACCACCAGAAGAAGGAGCAGTCCTGGGAGGTCGCCGACCTAATCTATCACCTGATGGTGGCCGTCGAGGGCATGGAGATCGGCTGGGAGGACGTCTATCGTAAGTTAGCGGAGAGGAGGAAATGAGAGTCGAACTGCATACCCACACCCTATTGAGCGACGGCGAACTGCTGCCTATCGAGCTGGCCCGCCGCGCCTTGGTCAATGGGACCAAGACCTTGGCCTTCACCGACCACGCCTCCCTGAGCAATATGGAGCGGGTCATTCAGGAGGCCCGTAAGGACGCAGAGCTGGCAGCGGATTGGGGCATGACGGTGCTATGCGGTGTGGAGATAACCCACGTGCCAGTGCGTCGCATCGACGAGGTCGTCTCCCGCGCCCGAAAGCTGGGAGCGGAGATAGTGGTGGTCCACGGAGAGACCATCAGCGAACCTGTGGAGAAGGGGACCAACCTGGCCGCGGTCAAGAACCCTGACGTGGATATATTGGCCCACCCCGGGTTCATCACCTTGGAGGAGGCACAATTGGCCAGGGACAACGGTGTGGTCCTGGAGATCACCTCGAGGGGATCGCACTGCAAGACCAACGGACACGTGGCCAGGATGGCCCAGCAGGCCGGAGCGCGCATGGTGGTCAACACCGACGCTCACGCACCAGGGGACCTTATGGACCTGGCAACGGCGATGCGGATAGCCTTGGCCGCAGGACTTACCAGGGAGGAGGCCGACCGCGCCCTGATCGAGACACCCCAGGAGATAGTGAAGAGGAGGGGTCGCGCCTGAAGGTCCTTAAGTTCGGCGGGTCCTCGCTGAAGACCGGGGAGTTCATGCGCCAGGTGGCCGGTATCATCGTCGCCGAGAAGGAGAAGAAGGCAGTCGTCCTGAGCGCCGTCTCCGGCGTCACCGAGATGCTGGTGCAGTTCATCTCCTGCACCCGTACCGAGGAGGACGTGGATTCCTTCATGAAGGCCATCAGCAAGCTGCATACCGATCTGGTCGACGATGCCCTTACCACAGAGAAGTGCCAGGCCCTGGCCGTGGAGGAGCTGGTGGCTAAGCTGGTCAAGCTGGAGCGTATGCTCTACGGCTCCTGCTACATCGAGGAGGTGAACCCTCGCATCCGTGATTACGTGCAATGCTTCGGGGAACGCCTGTCCGTCATCATCGTGGCCGCCCTGCTCAACGAAATGGGCATTAAGGCCAAGCCCGTGGACGCGGATGAACTGGGTATCATAACCGACGGTGAGTACGGGACCGCCATGGTGAACATGGAGGCCACGCGTTCGACCATACGCCCCAAGCTCATGAAGGGGCTGCAGGACGGTGTGACGCCGGTCATCACCGGGTTCTTCGGCAGAGCGCCGGAAGGCAGCGTCACCGTCTTCGGTCGCAACGGCAGCGATTACAGCGCCGCCGCCGTCGCCAATGCCATGGGCGCTTCCGTGCTGGAGATATGGAAGGACGTGGACGGGTTCATGAGCGTGGACCCCAAGATCGTTCCCTCCGCCCGACCGATACCGCAGTTGAGCTACGACGAAGCGGCGGAACTGGCTTACTTCGGTGCCAAGGTCGTCCACCCCATGACCATGGAACCGGCGCGTTCGGGCAACATCGAGATACGGGTGAAGAACGTCTTCCGTCCGGAGGCGCCGGGAACGGCCATCAAGGATTCCGGGAAGAACGGCGATATGAGCATCAAGTCCATCTCCTGTATGAAGAACCTCTCTTTGGTGAAGGTCTTCGGCGAAGGCACTGGCTACAAGCTTGGCGTACTGGCGGACATCGCCTCCTTGCTCCGGGAAGCGGAGGTCAACATCTACAGCGTGGTCACGTCGCTGACCTGCATCGCGCTGCTGGTGGACAAGAAGGATGTGGCCAAGGCCCAGAAGGTGCTGACCGAAGGTGGGGTCACCCGCATGGAGACGCACGCCAATTTCGCCCTGATGTGCATCGTCGGCGAAGGTCTGGGCTATCATAAGGGATTGGCCTCCAGGGTCTTCAAGGCCGTGGCCAAGGAGGGCGTGAACGTCGGACTCATCTCCGCCGGCGCTTCGCTGGTCGCCTACCACTTCACCGTGGACGAGGCGGACCTGGACAAGGCGACCAGGGCGGTGCACGAAGAACTTTTCGGGTGCTGAGATGATCGTTTCGTTCCAAGGGGTCAGGGGAGCTTACAGCGAGGACGCGGTCTTCGCCTACGATAATAGCGCCATCACCTTGGAGTGCGCCGAGTTCATGGACCTGTTCGATGCGGTGAAGAGCGGACGTGCGGACCTAGGAATGCTGCCAGTGGAAAATTCCATCGAGGGCAGCGTCACGGCCGCCAACGACCTGCTGTTCCAAAGCGATCTGCGGGTGGTCGGTGAGGTCATGGTGCGGATAAGGCATTGTCTCATCGGGCATCCGGACGCAGAGCTGCAGGACGTCCACCGGGTTTACAGCCACCCTCAGGCACTGGCGCAATGCCGGGATCTGTTATCCTCACACCCGGATTGGCAGAAGGTGCCGGCGTTCGACACGGCCGGTTCGGTGCGGATGGTGCGGGAGCGCGGCCTCATTGAAGAGGCGGCGATCGCCAGCCGACGCGCCGCCAGCACCTACGGCATGAAGGTATTGCTGGAGGACGTTCAGAGCGTGCAGGACAACATCACCCGCTTCTTCGTGCTGTCCAGGAAAAGTTCGCCGGTAACTGGCGACAAGACCGCCCTGGCGTTCACCACCCGAAACCAGCCTGGTGCGCTTTTCGATTGCTTGAAGACCTTCGCCGCCCACGGTGTCAACATCACGAAGTTGGAATCCCGACCATGGCGCGGAAGGACCTGGGAGTACGTGTTCTACCTGGACCTCGACGGGGATGTGAAGGACCACAAGGTGGCCGA
>SPCU01000156.1 GCA_004525545.1 Methanomassiliicoccus sp.
ACGTCGAACAATTGAAGGTACTGTCGGACCCCAATCGGCTGGCCATCCTCTCACTGCTAACGATGCGAGAATTGACCACCACCATGGTATCTAATCTGCTGGGACTTAGCGTGCAGAACGCCCAATATCACCTCAAGAAACTGCTGGAAGCCGAACTCATCGTGCCCACCCGTACTGAGCTGGTAGGGAACCTGATGGAAAAGTACTACCGTTCGGCGTTCGAACCCGGGATCATGGGCGATGCCGCCGGGGTCAGCAGCGTTGATATCTCGGAAAGACTGAACATCGTCTTCGCCGCCATGGGTGCTATCAAGGGAATATTGAACCGGGGCATATCTGTCCTGGACGAGCGAAAGGATTATTTTATTAATGTCGCCGATCGACCGAACTACCCTTTCGGGGCTAACTACGTGATCGTTCCGGTCAATGACCGTTCCTCCCAGGAGGCGGAGGAGCTGATCTCCGATATGGACGACCGATTTAAAGAGCTGATAGACAGGCATCCCGAGGAGGGCAAGGCCAAGTTCGCCATATTGTACTCGGTCTTTCCGATCGAGTGAGCATGGTAATATTTATTAAGCCGGAAGCATTCCAGAAACCCCAACATGGCCGGGATGGGGTAGCCTGGTTATCCTGTGGGATTGTGGATCCCAGCACCCGCGTTCAAATCGCGGTCTCGGCCCCTTTTTTTCACTCCACCAACTCCAGCTCGCGCTCTAGAATGGCCTTCTGCTTTTCAGTGAGGGTCCGCGGGTCTGCGGTAAGTAATAGGATTGCATCCTCCACGATGACATGGTCTCTTAACTGGCCGATGAATTTTAGCACCCGGGTCAGTTCGTTGTTCACCAGCAGGAACTCCAGGCCTTCGATGGCGATGATCGAGTGGCCCTTGCGCATGAAATCGAGGGTCAAATGGGTCAGCAACTGCAGGTTGCTGGGATCTATCCTGTCCGGCCCCGGGCTCTGTGCCAACCATATCAATGGCGTTTTTAAGAGATGGTAGCGCGCCCTGAGCTGATCGGGATGGGTCCGGCAGATGATGAGGGCTGGTGTGCCTATCTCCATTTCCTGGAGCAAGGCCTGGAACATGCGATCGTTGTCCGACGCCTCGAACAGGTAGGCCCGACCATTATGGAGCGGAGGGGATCTCACCAAGACCAGAGCTTTCTCCTGGACGCGTTTTACGGAGAACAGATCATACTTGACGATGCCGAAGCTCAGAACCATGATCGATACCAGCTCGACCAATCCGTATACCCGGGGGGTGTGGAACCCCCAGAGGTCCAACGACCATATGAACAGCGTGAAGATCGCTGGGAAGGCCAGGGCGATGGTTAGCACCTGAGTCTGGACATTTTGCATCTTGTTCTGGAGGTTACGGGTTTTTCTCGCCAACGATATGAAGAGAAGGATGATGAATGTCAGGAGCAGGATGGTCAACCAGACTATAGGCCAGAAGCTCAGGAACACCCAACCGAACTCGTCTTGTGACAATGATTGTGCGCTGAGCGCTGAAACTAATGCCAGGACCAGTACGATCAAGACGTACCACGACCACCGCTCCTTCAAGCGGGTCGTTCTCAGATCGTAGGTCACGACCGTGTTGAGATAATAGGCCGCGGCTAGTTTGATGACCGAAAAGAATATCAAGGCCTGGACGACCAGCAAGGCCAATTCTGCCTGAGTGAGCAGTATCAACGCCGTATTCAGCAGGCTGCCTAAGGCTGCCAGCAGGGTGACTATCAGAAAGTAACGGTTCACCAGCGACCATTTTCCATGGTAGAACACGTAGATGCCCATAGCCACCTCTAGGATGGCGATGATCGGGAAAATGATGATGGGGGTTGTCTGATCAATCATGACGATGAGCGAATATTGAACGTTCGAGGACTAATAAGGATATTTTTTACTTTATCAAATATGGGAATGAGATCACGGTTTCCTATAAATTAGGGAAGCTACATGAGTTGGCGAGATAGGAGGAAATGAAATGAGCTGGAACGGGCCGTTGGAGAAGGTCGA
>SPCU01000028.1 GCA_004525545.1 Methanomassiliicoccus sp.
CCGTCGGCGACCGCACGGTGGACCTGGACCGGGCGTTCCACCAGGGATTGTTCGACTTTCATTCCCCGCTGCAACTGGACGACGATGGGGAATGGTCCAAGGCGCCTGCCGACGTGACCGCATACACCGATTTCGAAGTGCGCTGCCGCTTCCATGATTCTTTGCCAGTTCCATATCTCCACGCCCTGTGGGGCACGCTTCCCGACCCGGAAACGGCGGACCTGAAGCACAACGTGCGCAAGGCCATCCGTGAGTTCCAGAAGGCCGCCGACCCCGGGATGCTGAGGGCGTATCTGCGGGCCAGGGTGCACGCCCTGCGCTGGATGGAGGAACGCGTCAAACCCAAGAACGCCCGCATCACCAAGATACCCCTGGACCTTCCCGATCTGACCTCCTTCTCCTTGGGAGTGGTAGGTCCGGCCCAGGCGGCCCTGGACCTGCTGCGCCTGGACCATCACGTTCGATTGAACGAGTGGTCGTCCAGGATGAACCTCCCGCCCTTGGACCGGGTCATGTCCGGCGATTGCCTTCCGCTGACCAGAACAATGTTGCTTACCGAGGAGGACGAAACGGGGAGGTTAGAGGACTACCTGGTAGGACGTCTGGACCTGGAGCGGTTCGGGGAATCGGTGGCCGCGTTCCGGGACAAGACCACCGTGGAAAAGGATAGCTGGGTCAGGATAACGCCTTTCAATGGCGAGGTCTACGAAAGACAGTCGGCAGGGGATTTCCTTTATCAGGGAGCTACAGGAATGATCGAGCTCCTGGACTTCGATAATCTGGTGGCCAAGGTGAAGTTGATGCCTGGTCCCAAGAACCGTTACGTTCTTTCCAACGCCCCCGACGTTGACCGTCTGGGGATGGTGACCTTGGACGAAAGCCCTTCCGATCACGTATCCAACCGTGTGGACCAGCGCTTGAGCGCCTGCGGCCCGCTGCCGATGTTCGGATGGTTCGACCTGTCGGCGCCCAAGGTGCCCGAAGTACCGTTGCTGAAGGCCAGTGATCTGAGCTCGTTCACCCAACTGCTCCGAAAGTTCGTCATGGACGACCACCTCCTGGGGGAGGACCAGGTCCAGGCAATATTGGACGGGTTGAACGCTCGCGTTCAGCTGATGCAGGGTCCCCCAGGAACGGGCAAGACGGTAACCGCGGCCGTGGCCACGTTGCTCAGGGGGCATATTGCCGGACCCAACGAGGTCACCATGATCGCCACCAGCACCCACACCGCCGTCGACCGCCTCATGGAGGAGATAGCGGCACGGAAGGACGCGCTCGAGAGCGCAATAGAACAGGCCGGACAGACGCCCACCCCTTTCTCGGTGGTTAGATTGGAAGGACGCCGGATCGACGAGGCGTACGTGGTGGAGCTGCTGAGGTCCGTACAAGGGAGGCACGTGTTCGTAGGGGGCACCACCAACGACGTGCTCAAGCTGGTCATGAACGCCGATAAGGCCTTCGCCCGGGGAAAGGTGCCGTCATTGAGGGCTGCCACCCTCATCATCGACGAGGCCAGCATGATGGTCTTCCCTCACTTTCTGGCATTGGCCACCGCCCTGAAGGAGGACGGGAGGATCATGCTGGCCGGGGACCACCGCCAGCTGTCCCCCATCCTCTCCCACGACTGGGAGGACGAGGACCGTCCCCCGGTGATCAAGTACCAGCCGCATTTCAGCGCCTACGACGCCGTTGCGGCCATCGGCAGCTCCTTGCCCGATCCGAAAGGAAGGGTCGTCCGCTCCGCCTTGGACGTCACCTACCGATTGCCGTTCGAGGTCCGGGAGCTCATTTCCGGGCTATACAGATGGGACGATATCGAGCTCGGCGGTTCGAAGCCTTTCGTCCATCGGAGCCTGACGCCTACGGACGACATGTGGTCCACGGTGTGGCAGGACGGCGGCGTGTTCCTGGTGGTGCACGACGAGGACCGGTCCAAGAAGCTGAACGTGTTCGAGGCCGACGTCATCGAACGCATAGTGGAACGGATGACCGGGGATAAGGGATCGGTGGCGGTCATGACCCCGCATCGGGCGCAGCGGACATTGTTGCGGGAGCGGCTGTCGCAGTACGATGTCCAGGTGGACATCATCGATACTGTGGAAAGATTGCAGGGCGGAGAGCGGCCGACCATAATCGTTTCCGGCACGCAGAGCGATCCCTCATCGATCGCCAGCACCGCAGAGTTCATACTGGACCTGAACCGCACCAACGTGATCTTCTCCCGGGCCAAGGAGCGATTGGTGGTAGTATGCTCCCGGACCTTGCTCGACAGCGTGCCGGCGGAGACGAAGCACTACCGTTCTGCATACCTCTGGAAGAGACTGCGGGATTTCTGCTCCTGCAGGCTGCACTCCGAAACGGTAGAAAACCACCTGGTGGAGATATTCGTCCCTGTGACCATGTCCCCGGAAGATGTTCCAGTGCGAGGCGGCATCGAGGACCTGTACGAGATCGGAGAGGTCCCGGAGCTCGTGCCGGCCTTCGAACCGTTCTTCGAGGCGAAAGTTCCCCGAGCCGCTGATGGACCGGCTCCGACCTTGCCAGATCCTCCTAAGACCCTAGCGGCCATCATCGGTCCGCCGCCCATCGACGCCGTGGTCGTGGACGGGAGCGACGTTTCCAGACATGGAGATCATGGGAGGACGCCTTCGGCGGGACGGTTGGAACGGTGCTATCAGGAACTGAAAGGTTCGTACGGCTTCAGCAAGGTGTTCATGATAGCGGGACCAAGGCTGCGCAGGGACCTGGGGGAGAAAGAGTACGGATCGATGAGACAGTGGTTCGCCGATGAGTCCCGTCGAACCGGAGCGTCGATATTATTGGAGGATGCGATCGGAACCGACGCACGTTCCATCATCGATCTGGCCGTGGACGAGGACCTGCTCATGCTCACCAACGACCGGTTCCAAGACCTGGTCCAGGATGATCCCGAGATCAAGTTCGAGGTCGGTACCAGAGCGGTGCGGTATACCATCGTCGAAGGGAAACTGATCATCGATCGTTGGCCGGAATATTCCGTGATGTGATCTGGCGTTACATCGATCGCTAGCAACGAATGGTCCGAGGGCCCGTGCTCTATGACCGTATGAGGTCTCTTTTACTGTTGACCATTATTCGAGCCAGACAGTGTCCGCTTCCTTGAACCCCACCTTGAGCACCAGTATGCGGAAGTCGTTTTTGATGACCGGGTTGCCGTGCACGTCCTCCGGTTCGCACACCAGGCAGTCGCCTTCGTTCATCACCACCGGTTGACCGTTGATCACGAAGGGCGCCGGCCCCTGCAGACAGAAGAATATCTCCCTGGTGACCTTGTGGAAGTGGAAGGCGACCTTGTCGCCGGCGATGAACTGGACCTCCTGTAGAAGCGTCCCCTTTACGCCGATGTCCTCAGCTTCCAGAACTATGCGCTTCAGATAGCCGTCGCCGGACACCTCCTTGTAGCCGGAACGGGGAGCCGATCTCATTTCTTACCCCCCACGGCCTTGGCTATGCATTCCTCCAGGATGTCCATTCCCCCGTCGAGGTTCTCCTCGGCGATGGTCAATGGAGGTATCAGCCTGATGCCGGACTTCCCGCAACCGAGCAGTATCAATCCCTTCTTGAACGCCAGTTCCCCCACCTCGTTGCGCAGTTTGAAAGCCGGCGTCTTGCTATTGCGGTCCTCCACGAACACCAAGGCGCGCATCATTCCCAGACCGCGGACGTCGCCTACCTTCTCGAAGCGCTGCTTGATCTCCTCCAGGCGCTTCCGCATCATCTCGCCCTTGCGCGCCGCCTGCTGGACGACCTTCTCCTTCTCGATCACGTCCAGGGTGGCCATCGACGCGGCGCAGGCCACGCAGTTTCCTCCGTACGTATTGGAATGCGCCCCGGGGCTCTTCCAGTCCAGGTCCTTATTGAACACCGTGGCGGCGATGGGCATGCCCGAACCCAGCGATTTGGCCATGCAGGTCACGTCCGGCTCCACGCCGAAATGCTCGATGGCCCACATCTTGCCGCTCCTCCCCATTCCCGCCTGGACCTCGTCGTCCACCGTCAGTATGCCGTACTTTCGGCATATCTTGGCGATCTCTGGCAGGAACTCCTTGGGCGGCACGATATAGCCACCCTCCCCTTGCACCGGTTCCATGAACAGCGCGGCCACCTCGTCCGGGGGCACCAGGGCGTCCAGGTACACCTCGTCCAGTATCTTGGCGCACCACAGCCCGCATGAAGGATACTCCTGATGATAGGGGCACCGGTAACAGTTGGCGTATGGAATGTGGGTCACCCCTGGCACCGTCGGGAAGTACCTGGCCCGCTGCACCCGTTTGCTGCAGGTGAGCGATAGCGCTCCCATGGTCCGTCCGTGGAACGCCCCTATGAAAGCGATGTACTGTTTGCGACCGGTGCTCCATCGAGCGATCTTCATGGCCGCCTCGATGCTCTCCGCTCCGCTGTTGCTCAGGAAGACCTTCTTCTCCGAAGGTCCGGGGGCGATCTGCGCCAGTCGTTTGACCAATTGGGACTGAACGTCGTAATAGTAATCCGTTCCGGCGAAGTGCATGACCTTGGCCGCCTGCTCCTGCACCGCCTTCACGACGGCAGGGTGGCAGTGCCCGATGTTCATCACCGAGACACCACTTGCAAAATCCAGGAATAGGTTCCCGTCGACGTCCCAGACCTTCTCGCCTTGGGCCCGTTCGACGGCCAATGGTTCGGACTTGGTGACCGTGGCTAGATAGTGCTTGTCCATCTCAACGATCTTTCTTGCGATCGGGCCGGGAGGTTCGACTATGATATTGGGAACTTTCGTCACGATGCTCACTCTTACCGTCCCTTGATACGGGTCCTACGCATAAATGGCTTATGGCATCTTGTAACGGGCCTCGGTGGCCATCTCCGCGCTCTCCAACAATTTCGACAATATGGAATAGGCTTGGATCATGTCCTTGTCGTCCACTATGAAGATCGTGTCGGTATAGCAGGAAACGGTCTCCACCATGTTCACTCCCTGCTCCGCAAGGTTCGAGGACAGATACGAAAATACGCCGCTGGTCTCGCCGATCTTCGGGGGACTTTTCACGGTGATCTCCACCAGGTCCTCCCTGACCTTCAGGACGTTGGTCTGCCCGACCTCGTTGACCACATCGTTCCTCAGCTTCTCATCGGCGATGATGGTTATGGCCTGAGCCCCCTGGATCACTTGCATCAACGCCTTCTGGTTGATGAGCTTGGCGAATATCCGTTCCAGACGCTGCAGGACCGTCCAATCGTTGTTGGCGGTGACGATGCATATCTTCGTCTTCACCTCCAGACGGCTGTCGGCAAGGATGGCCAAGATGTCACCCTCGTGGTCCTTCTTGGAAAGCTTCAGGGCGTAACGGCGGCAGGCGATCATGACCGCCTCCTCGTTCTTGATTCCCATTTCCTTCATTATCAGTCTGGCCAGGGATGAATAGTTGATGAGGTCTTTGACCATACAGTCCTTGACCGAAGGGTGTGCGTCAATGTAACCGCGGGTCTTCTCCGCCACGCTTTCCTTCTGGGGCAGTTCCTTCATTGGAACCTGTACCTCGATTGAAATATTTGAATGTTTTATTTCAGACACTTTTCAGGACAGGAATTGGCTAAGGGTCTGGTTCAATGTGCTCACCGATCCCTGCGAGACTATCAGGGGGGGCACCAGACGCAAAACTTTGCCCGCGCATACGTTGACCAGCAGCCCTTTCTGCAGAGCGTACTTCTGGAACTCTTTGGCCATGTCGCCCATCTCCATCCCGATCATGAGGCCCATGCCGCGAACCTCGGATATCTCCTGATGATCGTTGGCGATGAATTTCAGGTCCGTCATCCAGCTCTCTCCCAGCGTGGCCGCCCTTTCGACCAGTCCCTCCTTCTTCATGGTGCGTATGACCGCGCTGGCCGCCATACAGGCCAACGGATTCCCTCCGAAGGTGGTGCCGTGCGAGCCGGGGGTGAACGTTTTTGCTATGTCGGCCGAGGTGACTATGGCGCCGATGGGGACGCCGCCGCCCAGGCCCTTGGCCAATGAGATGATGTCCGGTACTACGCCGAAATGCTGGAAGCCGAACCATTTACCGGTGCGCCCCATGCCGGTCTGGACCTCGTCCACGATCATGAGGGCGCCATGGTCCGAACAGAGGTCGCGGACGGCGCGGAAGTACTCCTGCGACGCTGGCAGAACACCGCCCTCGCCCTGGACCGGTTCCAGGATGACCGCGGCGGTGTTCCGGTCGATCGCGCCCTTGACCTCTTCGATGGAATTGTGATCGACGAACTTGACGTTCTTGGAAAGCAGCGGTTCGAAACCTTTATGATATTTCTCCTGGCCGGTGACCGAGAGCGTCACTGATGTCCTGCCGTGGAAGGAGTTGCGGCAGGCCACCATATTTCCCCGTCCGGTATGCTTGACCGCCAGCTTCAGAGCGGACTCGTTGGCCTCGGCACCGCTGTTGCAGAACAAGCTTTTACCCAAGGGAGCGGGGACGATCGAGGCCAAGGCCTCGGCGGCGTCCACCTGCTCCTTGATCTGGTAGAGATTGGAGACGTGTATCAGGCGGGAGGCCTGCTCGGTGATCGCCCTGACCAGCTCCGGGTGGGCGTGCCCCAGGCAGTTCACGGCGATGCCTGCGACGTAATCGATGTACTTGTTGCCCTCCAGGTCCCATAGGAACTCCTTCTCACCGTGAGAGAAGCAGAGAGGTTCGCGTCCGTAGTTCTGGAAAAGGTAATAACCGCCCAGTTCCGCCACTTGCTTGCTGTCCATGTTCTCACTTCACAACGTCAGCCTGGTACCGAGGTTTCGGTCGCCAAATAGCTGTTCCACTATCGCGTTCGACATCGTCCCGCAGATGATGTGGGCCACCTTGACCCCGCCGCGGAGCGCCAGGAAGCAGGCGTCCACCTTGGGTATCATGCCGTCCTTGAGAATTCCAGAGGATGTCAAGGGGCCGAGGTCCGCCTCCCTGATCTCCGGTATCGTGGAGGAAAGGTCTTCGAAGACCCTTAACACTCCAGGCACTTCGGTCACCAGCACCAGCTCCTCCGCCCCAACGCCCGCGGCCAATGCCGCCGCGGCGGTGTCGGCGTTCACGTTCATCATCTGCCCGGAATCGTCGGCACAGATGGAGTATATCACTGGCACGATGTCTTTCCGGCAGAGAAGCTCGACCGCCCTGGGGTCCACCCTGATAACTACCCCTACGTGTCCCAGGTCGACCTTCTCCGGCCCGTTCGGACCATCGACGTCCACCGGCGCCATCTTCTTGGCCACCAGGGTGTTGACCTCGCTTCCGGCCATACCGATGCTGTTCAACCCCGCCTTTCGCAGGGAGACCACCACCCGGTCGTTGATGCGGGACAGCACCGTCTTAGCGATCTGAAGGGTGGTATCGTCGGTTATGCGCTGTCCGGCAACCTTCCTTACGGGAAGTCCGCAGCGTTTCATCTCCTCGGTTATCTCCGGTCCCCCGCCGTGAACGATGATGGGTTTGAGACCCCTCCTCATCAGCTCGGATATCTCCGCGGCGAAAAGATCTATCTGCTCCATGCCTCCGATGGAGGAGCCGCCGAACTTGACCACCACCAGGCCATGCGAACGGTCGTTGACGGGGACTTCAGGGGACATCGCATCACGTGGTGTACATGGCGTTGATCTTGACGTAGTCATAGCTGAGGTCGCAGCCCCAGGCCTCGCCGGAGGAGTACCCCGCCCCCAGGTCCAGGTCCAGGATGATCTTCTTGTGCGACAGCACCTTGTGGGCCGCCGCCTCCACCTCGCTACCAGGCGTCATGGTGGGCGAACCGTTCTCGAACAGGGTGACGGAATCGCCATTGTTCCTCAGCACCAGTTTGACCTTGTCCAGGTCGAACTCCGCCTCGGAGTTGCCCAGGGCGGCCAGGATGCGCCCGAAATTGGGGTCGGCGCCGAATATGGCCGTCTTCACCAGAGAGGAGGCGATGATGGACCGGGCGGCGCTGCGGGCCTGCACCGGGTTCTTTGCTCCGTGAACCAGGACCTCGATGAGCTTGGTGGCGCCCTCGCCGTCGATGACGATCTTCTTGGCCAGTTGCTGGGCGATGTACTGCACCCCTTCCCAGAAGGCCGGGTCGTCGTCCGCCGCCTTTCCCCCGGCCATGCCGTTGGCCATGAACACGGAGATATCATTGGTGCTCTGGTCGCCGTCCACGCTGATGACGTTGAAGCTGACGTCCATCATGTCCTGCCAGCGGCGGTTGAAGTTCTTGCTCAGTTGCGCGTCGGTCACCATGAACGTGAGAGTGGTGGCATGCAGCACCTTCATCGCAGGGGAGATCATCCCGCTGCCCTTGGTTATGCCGGCGATGGTCACGATGGTGCCGTCCTTCAAGGTCACCTTGCAGGCAGCTTCCTTCTTGACCGTATCAGTGGTCATGATGGCCCGGGCGGCCATATCGTCAGATTCCGGGCCCTTCCCCAAAGCTTTCACGGCGTTCGGGATCCCTTTGGATATCTTGTCCATGGGCAGGAAACGGCTGATGACCCCGGTAGAGGCCACGCCGACCAGATGGTCCTTGATGCCCAGCGTTTGAGCGGTAAGCAAGACCATCTGATTGGCGTCGTATATCCCCTGCGACCCGGTGATTGCGTTGGCGTTACCGCTGTTTATGACCAGCGCCTGAAGGGCCTTGGGGTCCTTCTTCATCATGACATCGATGGGCGCCGCCCTCACCTTGTTCTGGGTGTAGGCGATGGCGCAGCGGGCCGGTACCTCTGAGAATACCATGGCCAGGTCCAGTTTCTCCTTCTTGATGCCACTGTGCACCCCGGCCGCCTTGAAACCCTTGGGCGAGGTGATCCCTCCGTTAAAAACCTCCATCTTCAAACCCCCAACCCCGGGAAGTCCAATCCCGTCTCCTCAGGCCATCCGAACATTGCGTTGCAATTCTGAACCGCCTGCCCGGCCCCCCCTTTCACCAAGTTGTCGATCGTGCTCATGACCACCACGTTCCTACCACCCACCATCTCCAAGCCCACCTCGCAATGGTTGGAACCGATAACGGCCGGCGTCCACGGAACATCTGTCATGCGTACGAAGCGCTTCCTACGGAAGAACTCGGTGTACATATCCAGCAGCTCCTGTTTAGTAAGGTCGTCGTTTAGCTTAAGATACATGGTGCACAGCATCCCGCGCACCACCGGTATGAGGTGAGGAGTGAAGACCACCTCCGCCGTGTGCCCTTGCAGACGGCTCAGGGTCTGAGCTATCTCGGGGGTGTGGCGGTGCCTTCCCACTTTGTAAGGATTGACGCTACCGCCGCAATTAGGGTGATGCGTCGCTTTGGTCGGCTCTATGCCCGCCCCGGAGGTCCCGCTCTTGGCATCTATGATAATGGTACCCTCCACCAGATGGTTGGCGAAGAGGGGCGCCAGGCCCAAAGCGGAGCACGTCGGGTAGCAGCCGGGGTTGGCCACGAAATCGGCCTTCGATATCTCGTCCCAATAGAGCTCGCTGAGACCGTAGACCGCCCTTCCCAGATTATCCAGGTCGGTATGCTCCTGACCATACCATTCCTGATAGGTCCTGGGGTCCTTCAACCGATAATCGCCGCTGAGGTCGATGACCTTGACGCCGCTCCGAACGATCTCCGGCACCAGCTTCATCGATGCGCCGTGGGGCGTGGCCAGAAATACCACGTCCAGTCCTTCGCCGTTGATCGATCCCGAAAACTTGAGGTCCACGTAACCCCGAAGAAAGGGGTGGGTGTCAGAGACGTTCCGTCCGGCTAGCTGCCGAGAGGTTATCGCCTCCAAGGAGATCTTGGGATGGCGGCTCAGTAGACGTGCTAGTTCCCCACCGATATATCCGGAACCACCGACCACCGCTGCCTTGATCATTCCCTACCTCGTTGATATGAGAGTTTGCCGAATTATGAAATTGTTTATTAAGCATTATGACCCAAACGAGACATTTTACCCCCCAAATGGATTTTGACCACTTCCAAACTGCCTGATGATCGATGAACGGTCGAGTTCCTATAAAGAAATATTAAAAATACCATCTATCTATCCGTTAGAACGGGCATTGTTCTCCTTTCCAGCCCGGCCAACCAGGAAAGGGTCGAGGAGAATCATGGTCGACCCCCCGGACGCTAAGAGAGGTTGGAGACCCCATCACGGCATGTGGGTGATGCTTTTCATCGCCTGGGCCATGTGCTATTTGGACCGGGCACTGACCGGGCCGGTGGTCTCCTGGATGATCACCAACGATTCTCCCATGCTGCTCGGCCTGGAGAACCCGCACGCTGTAGGCGGGGTCATCGGCTCCATGTTCTTCGCCGGCTACATGCTGACGCAGTTCCCCGCGGGATACCTGGGCGACCGATATGGGCGGAGGACGTTGGTGGTCATAAGCACCGTGTGGGCGGGAACGGCCACCATCCTCAGCGGGATGTCCCGAAATCTGACCGCGTTCGTGGGGACCAGGGTGATGACCGGGTTGGGTGAGGGAGCCTACTACTCCAACGATCGTGCCTTGGTGGTCAAGTACACCCCGCCGGAGAAGGTGGGCACCGGCCTGGGCGTGGTGTTCGTCGGACTGGCGCTCGGAATGACCCTGGCGACGGTCTCGGCCCCCTGGTTGATCGATTCCGCCGGGGGGTTCATGGGAAAGGACGCCTGGGCCTTTCCGTTCCTATTGTTCGGCCCTCCCACCATCCTGGTCGGCATACTATTGCATCGATACCTGCCCGCGGGGGAGAACGAATCGTACCGGGGGGCGTTCCCCCGCCTGCTTCTTTATTCCCTCCTCTTCCTGACGGTCATCCTCGGGTTCTATCAGATCTCGCTGACCCTTCGCCTTGGGATACTCTGGCAGACATTGTTCGTGATGATCGCCGCTGTTCTGTTGGTGCTCCTGATATACGTCAGGCTGGGCACGGTCAGCGCCCTGGTGCTGCGGGACCGTTCCCTGCAGCTCACCTATCTTTCAGCCATCCCCATCCTGTTCACCTTATGGTTCTTCGGGTTCTGGGCCCTGCTGGTGGTGGCGGAATCCTCCGAGCTGGGATTGAGCGGGGCGGCGGTATATGCCGGACTGTTCGGCGCCGCGAACGCCATAGGATATCCCTTGGGAGGGGTACTGTGCGACCGCTTCCCGGGCATCGTTCGCCGCAAGCGCCTTTACGTCGCCTCCTGCTTGACGGTGTCTGCCATGGTCCTGCTGCTGATCCCCTCCATAGAGGCGGTCGACCTTCTGTCCCTGGCCATCCTGCTCTTCGTCATAGGGGCAGTGTTCGCGGCCATGCAGACCGTGCACATGACCCTGACCGCGGACCTGTCCCCTCCGGACATGATGGGGCAGTCCTTCGGCATGTGGAACCTGGTGGCGGAGGTGGGGGCGCTGCTCTCGCCGGTGATATGCGGTTACCTGAGGGATTTGACAGGAGGATGGGAGGCGGCCATCCTCCTGACCTCCATCCTGCTCGTTATGAGCGCCGGATTGGTGCTCGCGGTCCCGCGCACTGTCCGATAATGAACTCTTCCACCGGACAATGTCTGTCCTTCGGCGCTTTAGATTAATATAGTTGGCCGCTTCCTCGGCGCAGATTCACATGGTTGTAAGCGGTAAGGTAGTTCGTGACAAGGTAGTGCTGGCCTACTCTGGAGGTCTGGATACATCTGTGGCCATACGCTGGTTGCAGCAGAATTATGATCTGGACGTAATTGCGGTGAGCATCAATGTGGGACAGCCGGGAAACCTGCAGGAGGCAGTGGACCGTGCGCTCAAGATCGGGGCGGTGCAGGCATACGCCTTCAACGCCACCGATGAGTTCGTCAATGATTATATCGGACCGTCGTTGAAGGCCAACGCCCTATACATGGGGTCATATCCCCTGGCCACGGCCATAGCCCGACCGTTGATCTCCAAGATCATGGTGGACATCGCCAAGAAGGAGGGCGCCAAGTTCATCGCCCATGGCTGCACCGCCAAGGGCAACGACCAGGTGCGCTTCGACGTCAGCATCGCCGCTTTGGCGCCGGATATCAAGATCATAGCCCCCATGAGGGAATGGGTCATGACCCGGGAGGAAGAGATCGAGTACGCCCGGCAGAACGACGTGCCCATCACGGTAAAGAAGGAGTGCCCGTACAGCATCGACGAGAACATATGGGGCCGGAGCTGCGAATGCGGAGTGTTGGAGGACGCCATGGTGGAGCCGCCACGGGACGCCTTCGAATGGACGGTGGACCCTTCCGAAGCACCGGACGAGCCTCAGTACGTGGAGATCCATTTCAAGAAGGGGCTGCCGATCGGACTTGACGGTCACAAAGACATGCCCATGACCAAGATCATCGAGAGCTTGAACGAGATAGGCGGCCGTCACGGGTACGGCCGCATCGACCATATCGAGGACCGCTTGGTCGGGATAAAATCACGCGAGATCTACGAGTCACCGGCTGCGCTCATCCTGATAAACGCCCACAAGGACCTGGAGAAGATGGTGCTGACCAAGGACGTCTTCAACTTCAAACGCCCGGTGGAGCAGCGCTACTCCGAGCTGTGCTACGACGGCCTGTGGTTCTCCCCGCTGAGGGAGGCGCTGGACGCCTTCATCGATCAGACCCAGGAGTTCATAGACGGCACCGTAAGGATGAAGCTCTACAAGGGCAATGCCACCATAGTGGGCCGTTCCTCGCCGCACTCCTTGTACGATACCGGGCTAGCCACCTATGCCCAGGGCGATCATTTCGATCACCATTCCGCCGAGGGCTTCATCTACGTGTGGGGACTGCCGCTGCGCAGCGTGGCCAAGGTCCAGAAGAAACAGTGATGTCCATGTCCGAAAAGCAACTGTGGTCCGGTCGTTTCGCCGAGGGTCCCAGCCAGATGACCCTGTCCTTCACCTCCTCTCTGTCGATCGACGCCAAGCTGGCCTGGTACGATATCGCCGGCTCCATAGCTCACGCCAAGATGCTGTCCGCCCAGGGGATCGTCCCTCCCGAGGAGGGAGAGGGGATCGCCGAAGGTCTGAAGCAGTTGCTGAAGGAGGTGGAGCAGGGCGACCTGGACATCTCCGAGGACCTGGAGGACATCCACACCAACGTGGAATCTCTCCTGACGGAACGGATCGGCGATGCCGGGAAGCGCCTGCATACCGCCCGCAGCCGGAACGACCAGGTCAGCACCGACCTCCGCATGTTCGTGCGGGACGCCATATTGGAGACGGTCGCCCTGCTGCTGGACGTACAGAGCACTCTGATGGAAAGGGCCGAGGAGGAACTGGAGACCATGATGCCCGGTTTCACGCACATGCAGCACGCCCAGCCGGTGAGCCTTGGGTTCCATCTGATGGCCCACGTATTCCGCCTGCAGCGGGATGCCGAACGGTTCCTGGACGCCTACAAGCGGGTGAACCAATGTCCCCTGGGGGCAGGCGCCTTGGCCGGCACCGGGCACCATATCGACCGCGAGCTCACCTCGATGGCCTTGGGCTTCGATCGCCCGACGGATAACGCCATGGACACCGTCAGCGACCGGGACTTCGCCTTGGAGTTCGCCTACGCCTGCACCCAGACCATGGTGCACCTCAGCGGCATGGGTGAGGAGCTGGTGCTTTGGACCTCGCCAGAGTTCGGTTTCGCCGAGATGTCGGACGCCTTCGCCACCGGAAGTTCCATCATGCCGCAGAAGAAGAACCCTGACGTGGCCGAGCTGATCCGGGGAAGGAGCTCGTTGGCCATCGGCAACCTGATGCAACTGCTGACCCTGATGAAGGGATTGCCGCTAAGCTACAACCGGGATATGCAGGAGGACAAGGGATCGGTATTCTCCAGCTACGAGACTCTGACCTCCTGCCTCTACGTCATCGGTCCCATGTACCACGCCCTTGCTTTCGACCGTGAGCGGATGAAGAACGCCTGCGCCAACGGCTTCCTGAACGCCACGGACCTGGCCGACCATCTGGTTCAGAGGGGCATGCCCTTCCGCCAGGCGCACGAGGTCGTGGGTGCGGCGGTTCGTTTCAGCGTCAAGGAAGGGAAGACGCTGGAATCACTGAGCGTCGCCGAGCTCAAGCAGTTCTCCGAGCTTCTTGACCAGGGATCGCTGGACCACATATCTCTAGAAGCATGTCTGCACCGCCGCAGCTCACCTGGAGGGACCGCCCCTGAGCAGGTCACGATACAGATAGGGACGGCCAGGCAAAAGGCGAAGGGGCACGAGGCCGAATGTTACGGAGAGATCGCCCGGCTAGAAAAGGTCTGGGACGACCTCAGGCAGTGAACCTTTCTCCGGAAGGAAAAGACGCTTGGTAAGTAATCGGGAGCGAAGCTCCGCACCGTTCCTTTTTTCTGTGTTCAACTTTCCAAGCAGGAAAGGGCGTTCCATTCCAATTCATGGTCCATACCGCTGCGGGTCAGCAACTTGCTGATCTTCTCGGTGACCCGCACCACCTCACCGCTCTTGGACGAGCCTTTGATGTAGAACTCCATCCTGGTCATGGGGAAGATCAACCGCATGCGGCCCTTGCGATTGTATCCTTCGGGCTTGCGGTTGTTCAAAAGCTCCACCTGATTGAGGTGAAGGAACATATTCATTATCTCGGCATCCTCAGGGACCTGGTCCGTTTCCTCTAGGAAAAGTTTGAGCACATCAGGAAAGACCTCGGCTATGTCTCGATATTCTACTTGGTCGTTCAACACGAAATGCCCACTGCTTGCTTTCATCGACGTTTTCGATAAGGCCTGGATTATTTATAATTTGCCTGGTTGGATACGTCGTTAACCGATGCGGACCCACCACATCCCGCCAAGATTATTAGTGCGGCAGGCGATTCTCCTTTCATGGCCGTCGTCCTTTCCATTGCCGGGTCCGATCCCATTGGCGGAGCGGGCATCGAGGCGGACATCAAGGCCATCGCATCCATGGGAGCGCATGGCGCGGTGGCCTTGTCCGCCATCACAGCTCAGAACACCGTTGAGGTGCTGGATATGTTCCCGTTGCCTCCGGAGCAGATAATCTCACAGATCAACGCCGTCCTGGAAGATGTCAAGCCTGATGCTGTCAAGACCGGCATGCTGCACTCCGCTGGCACGGTGAAGGCCATCTCGCCCCTGTTAAAGGAATTGGGCGTACCGCTGGTCATCGACCCCGTGCTCTTCGCCGGAGTGGGCACCGCCCTGCATCAGGAGGACCTGGCGGATGCATTGGCGAAGGATCTGTTCCCCATCGCCACGGTGATCACCCCCAACAAGGAGGAGGCCGAGGCCCTTTCCGGGATGGTGATAACCAACGGTGATTCACTGGACCGGGTAGGCAGGCGCCTCCTGAAAATGGGAGCGGAGGCGGTGCTGCTGAAAGGAGGGCACCTCGACGGCAAGATGGCCGTGGACACCCTCTACACCAAGGACGAGATATACGAATTGGCCTCCCCAAGACTGGACCGCGAGGTGCACGGGGCCGGATGCACCCTCTCATCTTTCATCGCCTGCGGGCTGGCCTCGGGGCTCACCACCAAGGAGGCGGTCAAGGAGGCCAAGCGGCGCATCTACGATTCCATAGCCATGGCCGTGCCGGTGGGGAGAGGATCGCTGTGCATCAACCCTACTGCCACCCTATACAAGGAGGCCATGCGTCCCGCTGTCCAGGAGGCGGTGCGCTCGGGAGTGAGGGTCATCGAGGATCGGATGCCTCCGCAGATGGTCCCCGAGGTCGGGCTCACTTTGGCGTACGCCCTTCCCTACCCTCAGGGATATGGCGAGGTCTGCGGGGTGGAGGGACGATTGGTAAGGACCGGGGACCGGGTGTGCCGGGTCGGGGAGGTGCGCTTCGGCGGCAGCCGGCACATAGCCCGGGTGGTCATGGCCGCCCAGGCCTTCGACCCTGAGGCCCGATGCGCCATGAACCTGAGGTTCTCCGAAGAGAACGTGAAGCGCCTGCGCCGGTCGGGACTGGTCGTGGCCTCGTTCGATAGGGCCGGGGAACCGGAGATGGTCTCCTCCATGGAATGGGGGACCGCAGAGGCAATAAAGG
>SPCU01000111.1 GCA_004525545.1 Methanomassiliicoccus sp.
AAAACCATCCTGCCGAAGCAGAATGGCTTGCCAACGTCCCGATGGACATCACTGCGGGCTCTCCCGATCCCGTTGAGCCGGCTATGTTTCTGAATTATAAATACGTGCTCACGGACAAAGTTCATTTTCATCTCATCGCCGGAGATCGAGCCCGCCCACTGGATGATCGGGATCACGCATCGGGATCTCGCTCTCCTCGTTCTTTTGTTCTCTCTTATGCGAAGGTTCGTAAAAGCGACCGCCATCAATCTCGAAAACGATTTATACTTACAATTGTCTTACAAATGTAAGATAATCAATTTCTTATTGTAATACAAAAGAGGTGTTAAAAAATGCAAGGTGAAGAGAACGGACAACCCAAATTGAAGAAGTCCATGGGTCCGATGTACCTTGTCGCCATGGCCGCCGCGACCATAATCGGTCCGTGGCTGGTCATGACCAACTGGTGGCTGTCGTTGACCGGAACATCGATCGCCCTGGCCTTCATCCTGGTGGGTTTGATGTGCATCCCCATAGGCCTGATCTACGGGGAACTGACCGGAATGTTCCCCCAGGTGGGAGGATCGTATGTGTATACGGAGAAAGCCTTCGGCAAGGAAGCGTCCTACTGGACCTCCTGGGCGTTGATGCTCTCATACACAGCAGTTCTAGCCTTCCAGCTCATGGCCCTGATGGACATCATCAGGTATCTGTGGTGGCCGGACATGTCCATCGAAATCATGATGATATTGGCGGCATTGGTAGCGATAGGGAATTTCCTACTGAACACTCGCGAGGTCAAAATCGGTGCAGGCATACAGTTCGTCCTGTTCCTGATGCTGGCAGTTGTAGGTTTCGGATATTCCTTGCTCTTCTTCACCAACCCGCAGTTCTCTACCAGCAACTGGGAGCCGTTCTTCTTCACCGGTGAATCCGGTTTCATCACCGCAACCGCGCTGATGGTCACCATGTTCTTCGGTTTCGAAGTGATCCCTCAGTTCGCCGAGGAAGCCAACTACCCGGTCAAGAAGCACTGGAAGCTCATGGTCGGTTCCATCATCTTCGCCATGATGTTCTACGGCATCATCTGTCTGGCCGAAGGCGGAATGGGTGCCATCGGGGACCTGGTCGGAATTCCGATGCTAGGCGCCTCGATCGCTAACGAGCTCTACGGTTCCTGGTTGATGTACCTAATCGCCCTGGCCAACGTGGCTGCTCTCGCGACCTGCCTGATAGGATTCTGGATGGGCGGATCGAGAATGCTGCTGGCCATGGGAAGGGCCCGCGTGTTGCCTAAGGTCTTTGCCAGCATCAACAAGCACAACGTCCCGAAGACCGCCAACCTGGTCATCCTGGGCATAGTGCTCATGTTCATCGCGATGTCCGGAACGGCATGGCTGTCGAGCCTGTTCACACTGATGGCCATCGGCGTGGGCATCACCTATGTGATGGTCTGTCTGGCGTACATTAAGTTCAAGAGAACGGCACCGGATATGGAAAGGCCTTGGAAGGTTCCCGGAGGCATGGCCACAGGGATCTTGGCGCTGGTATGCGCTGGAATAATAGCCTACTTCACCTTCGCCTACTTCACCCTTGATGTGTGGATCCTCTTCGGGGTCTACTTCGGTATCGTTGGGGTTATTAGGGTGGTCTTAGGCCGCAAGAAGGACGATGACGATATCGAGGAGATCGAACCATCCAACGGCGGCGGTGCGTGATGAACGGCAGAGAAAGAATGATCGCGGCGATAAACATGGAACCGGTGGACCAGGTCCCCCTGGCTCCCCCCTTCCAGGGCTATTGGGCCCTGGGAGTAATGGGGGTCAAGGGCCCGGACTCCATCAAGGACCCGAAGCTAGCGGCGAGCGCCCAAGTGGAGATCGCCAAGATCTGCAAGTTCGACGCCATCGAGACCATGTGGGACTGGCTATCGCCGGTGGAAGCGCTAGGGTGCGAGGTGAAGATACCCGATCTGGGCGCGATACCTACCTGGACCAACATCCTAGGGGAGGACGCCGACCTGCTCTCCACATTGGAGATACCCGATCCAGCGAAGGACTATCGGTTGATAAGTTCGTTGGAGACAACGGACATATTGCGGAAGAAGCTGGGTTCGGAGCTGTTCCTCTACAACACCCTGGTCTGCCCCTTCACATTGGCGGGGGAGCTCCGGGGCGTGGAGACAATGATGCTCGATTCGATCCTGGAGCCGGAGTTCCTGCCGAAGCTTCTCCGCTTCTCCACCGATGTGATATCGACCTACTGCGAGCATCTGGTCCAGCACGAACTGGACGGTGTGTTCCTATGTGACCCCACCGCCTCTGGCTCGCTGATATCCAAGGAGGATTACGCGAAATACTCCAAACCTGCGCAGAAGGAGTGCACCGCCAAGGTCAACATGAGCGGAAAGTACTCCTTGCTGCACATATGCGGTGATACGTCCGACCGTTTGGAGCATGTGATCGACGTCAACGCCAGCATATTCTCCATGGACTACCAGGTCAACATGAAGAACGCCCACGAGCAGATAGGGACCAAGCAGGCAATCCTGGGGAACGTAAAGCCGGCGCACACTCTATACTCTGGAACGCCCAAAGCGGTGATAGAGGAGTCCAGACAGTGCATAAGGGACGCCGGTGTCATCGGCTTCATCCTGGGCGCAGGGTGCGACATCGCCCCCGGAACGCCTTTGGAGAACGTCGAGGTCTGGAACGACGTCGTAAAGATAAAAATGTGATCCCCCCAAACCCCTTCGGAAACCACTTAATCATTTTTTATTTTTAGATATTATAATATTTCAAACGAAAACCATTAAGATATTTTCGAAGACCGCGTTCTTATTATTTTACGGTCTTTTATAATATTTCAAACGGTCGAATCTCGATCCCGGGGATTCGGCGAACTGTTCCCCTTGGAAGGCGCGCACGTTGTAACTTTCTTTATACTCGATATAATCCAGATAAAATCTGATCGCAGAAAGAATGAACTCGGAACGGGACTTGTATAGCTGCATGTCCACCCATTTGTCTACGGTCTCCACGACCTGCAGGGGCACCCGAAGGTTGACAACCTTCGATCGTCTGCTTGGTGGAGTAGGGCTACTATCGTTTTCATTCATTCTAGTGCATTCCATTCCATAAACTATGTTTAGAAAAGCCTTCTCGAATATAAATAAATTATTAAAATAATACCAATTGGTAAGCTATATATCTTACTATTGATATTCATTTGTAATACTAATATATTATCTGCAGGGTTGATTTATTTGACTGAAGGGGGGTCCGGAAAGGAAGAAAGGGGTGGTTTGAAGAGATCCAAAGGTCCGATGAGGCATCATCGTCCTGATCAATGGGTAGATGATCATCTTCTTGGCCCATGCCTATCTCACCCCGAAGGCATGGAAACTCCTTTGCGTCCATCTGTTGGTTACAGAAATCGGTTTGTTGCACCTTGCGATAAGTCTAAGGGTCGGATGGGGGATATTCGGGAAATCTTGGCGGTATGGAAATGAACGGAAAAGAGAGGATGTTGGCAGCCATCGATTTCCAACCGGTAGACATTGTGCCCTTCGCCCCTCCGTTCCAGGGATACTGGGCGCTGAGCGCTATGGGTGTCAAGGTCTCCGATTCCTTCAAGGATCCTAAGCTGGCCGCGGCCGCCCAGGTGGAGATGGCCAGGAAATGCAGGTTCGATGCCATCGAAGCCTTCTGGGACTGGCTTTCCCCGGTGGAGGCCATCGGTTGCGAGGTGAGGGTTCCCGATGTAGGGGAGATCGCCACTTGGAAGCACATAATCGCCGGACCGAACACCTTGGAAGGGTTAGATCCTCCCGATCCCGATAAAGACCGACGTTTTGTCTCCAGCCTCCAAGCCAAACAATTGGTATGCAGGGAGATGAGGAACGAAGCCCTCTGCTTCGGCAGTCTCTGCAGTTCATTCACGCTTGCCGGAGAGATACGAGGAGTAGAGGCGTTAATTCTCGATACCATCATCGAGCCTGGTTTTGCCATGGACATGATGGATTTCTGTGCAGACGTGATCAAGGATTACTGCGGGCACATGCTCGCTGACGGCATCGATAACATCATGCTA
>SPCU01000147.1 GCA_004525545.1 Methanomassiliicoccus sp.
AGCACCAATGAGCTTGCGCGTCAGGTGCTCAGTGCTCTCTTTGCCATCGGTCCATATCTCCTTCCTCAGGACCTCCTTGCGCCGTTCGATCTTGGTGTCCAGGACAATTGTTCCGTCGACCTGCACGACCATGGAGACCTGGTCACCGGCCTTCAGACCGGAGGAGTCGGCCCATTCCTTCGGCAGTGAGACAGTCAATGTGGAAGCTCCGGTCCTTTGCACCCTGCGTAGTTCTGTCCTCATAACGAACGCCTCGTTGCACGTATGTATTTATTAGTTTAATGTATTTACAATATATACATATTATTTATGTATGTTTTATTTTACTAAAAATGCTATTTTTTACTTATAAGTATAATCTATCGTTACTTCCGTCCGGAATATATTCTATTTCGCCAAGGGCTATTAACCCCTCTTTGGTAACTAGCTCTCCGTGAGAAAGAACAGCGAAGGTAAAAGCCGGAGCATAGCCAGGATGAACGCCTGGCATTCAATTATCGATCCTTCTCGAACAAGCCTCCTCTCCTTCGCTTCCTTTTCGTCAGCTCAAAGGTGATCCAAAATGGAGAACAAGATGAAGTACGCCACGATCGGAGCGGTCGCCGTCATGGTCCTGGCGGCCGTGGGCATCATGGCCCTTGGCCAGGGAGGGGACGGCATCGACGCGGTCGTCATCAAGCAGAAAGGGTCCGACACCATGTTGGAGCTCTGCCAGATATGGGCCGAGGACTACGCGGCGTATACCGACGAGGCCAACGTTGAGATCGCAGGTGGGGGGAGCAGTACCGGCATCGCCGCCCTGATCAACGGACAGGTGGATCTAGCTCAGGCTTCCCGCGCCATCAAGTCCAGTGAGATCGAGAGCGCCAACGCCAACGACGTGGAACCAGTGGAGTTTCGCGTGGCCATCGATGGAATTGCGATCATCACCAACCAGGACAATCCAGTGCAAGTGCTGACCGTGGAACAGCTACGGGGGATCTATAACGGCACGATCATCAATTGGGACCAGGTGGGCGGGGATGACCGGTCCATCACCCTCTACGGGCGCCAGTCCACATCCGGCACCTATGAGTTCTTCTGGGAGCACGTCCTGGAGAAGGAGAACTACTCCGTGGAGATGCAAATGCTCTCCGGCAACTCCGCCATCACCGCCGCGGTCAATGGCGACCAAGGCGGCATCGGCTACGTCGGGATGGGCTATGCTGACGCCCCAGGCATTAACGTCCTGGACCTCAAGAAGGACGAGGGTTCCACAGCCTACTCCCCCTTGGACGGTGACGCCGTCCGCGCCGGCGATTACGACCTGTCCCGCTATCTGTTCATATACAGCGACGGGACGCCCACGGGGGCGATAGCCGATTGGCTGGACTGGGTATTGACCGCAGACCAGGGCCAGGAGGTAGCGGTGGAGATCGGTTTCTACGCCCTGTCGGACGAGGTCATCGCCCAGGAGAAGGCAAAGCTGGGCTGACCCTGGCATCTTACTCTTTTTATTGAACGGGGGAAGGAGAATGACCGAGAAGCTGAGGAAGAAAGGGGCGCGAAGGCCTAGAGGCCGGAACAATGTGCCGGTATCGGAAAGGCTGATCGAGATGGGGCTTTCCCTGATCACCTGGACCTCGGTGCTGGTGTTGGGCGCTGTATTCGCGCAATTGATGCTGGGCGCTTTTCCGGCGTTCTTCAGCATCGATCTGCTGAGCTTCTTCACCGGTACGGTGTGGAACCCTTCCCATCCTCTGTATCCCCTTTACGGAATACTGCCCCTCCTGGCTGGCACCATGCTCGTGTCCTTCGGCGCGGCGCTCATCGCCATACCCATCGGCCTGGGATGCACCATCTATCTGTCTGAACTGGCCAGCCCATGGGTGAAGAACATTCTCAAACCTGCCATCGAAGTGCTCGCCGGCATTCCATCGGTCATATTCGGTTTCTTCGCTTTGGTGATCCTATCTGAATGGATCGCCGTTATATTCGATCCGGTGACCAAGCTCAACGCTCTGAACGGGGCCATCATGCTGGCTGTGATGATGATCCCCATCATGGTGACGGTGGCGGAAGACGCCATGAACGCCGTCCCGCGCCAGCTGCGCGAAGCGTCGCTAGCCTTGGGCGCCACCCGCTGGGAGACGATACGCCATGTAGTGATCCCCTCATCACTTTCAGGATTGATCGCCGCCATCGTGCTTGGCTTCGGCCGGGCGGTGGGAGAGACCATGACCGTGCTCATGGCCACCGGGAACGCCCCGTTGTTCACCTTCGACCTGCTGCGCTCAGTGC
>SPCU01000108.1 GCA_004525545.1 Methanomassiliicoccus sp.
AAGGTGGTCATGGTGGGTGACCTGAAGTACGGGCGAACCGCTCACTCCCTGGCCGAAGCATTGAGCTCCTTCGGTGTGGAGCTGACCTTCGTTGCTCCGGCCGCCCTGCAAATGCCCAAGGAGACGGTCAAGCAGGTGGAGAAGATGGGTTGCAAGCCCAAGCTTACCAACCACCTGGAGGAGACCATCGCCGATGCCGATGTCCTCTACGTCACCCGGATACAGAAGGAAAGGTTCCCGGACCTGTCCGAATATCAGAAAGTGGCCGGAATGTACCGGGTGGACCGCAAGCTGTTGCGGGAGGCCAAGAGCGACCTCATCGTCATGCACCCTCTGCCCAGGGTGGACGAGATCGATCACGAGGTGGATGAAACACCCCATGCAAAGTACTTCGAACAGGCCTTCAATGGAGTGCCGGTGAGGATGGCGCTCCTCAACCTGGTCCTTGGAGGTGAACTATGATGAAGGAGTTCAAGGTGACGCCGATACGGAACGGCACGGTCATCGATCATATCGAATGCGGCATGGCGTTGAAAGTGCTGCGCATCATCGGCATGACCGATGGCAAGGTGCAGTCCCCGGTCAGCGTGCTTATGCATGTGCCTTCGAAGAAGGAGGGATGGAAGGATGTGGTCAAGGTGGAGGACCGCGAACTTGATCCGAGAGAGGTGGACAAGATCGCCTTGATCGCACCGAAGGCCACCATCAACATCATTCGTGATTTCAATGTCGCCGAGAAGCACAACGTAGTGATGCCCGAACGAGTCGTCGGCAAGGCTCGCTGCAGCAACCCCAATTGCATCACCAATCAGAACGAACCTATCGAACCTGAGTTCGTCGTAGAGGGAAAGAACCAGCCAGTGCTTCGCTGTGTCTATTGCGATCGAAATGTGGACGATATAGCCGAGAATTTGCTCTGAGGGGGCCGAGTCCGCCGGACATCTTCCCAATTTTTTCTCAATTTTGATTCGAGCGACCTATCTTGAAGAAGTCCACCTTTGATATAACCGTTCAACGTTTGATGGGGTGAGGTTCATGGGCGTATTCATACTGACTGGCATGCCAGGGGCGGGCAAGGAGGAGCTGGTGTCCGTCGCCAAAGGGCTGGGGTTCGAGATCAGAAGGATGGGAGATGTGGTCAGGGCCGAGGCGTTAAAGCACAACATCTCACCTCAAGACCAGGGAGTGGGGAAATTCGCTCACAAGGAACGCGAGATCCATGGATACGACATATGGGCCAAGAGGATAGTTCCCTTGGTGGGCGATGGTGATACGATAATCGACGGCTGCCGCGGGATGTTCGAGGTCAAGATCTTCAGAGATGCGTTCGGAGAGCTTGTCAAGATCATCGCCGTCCATAGCGCCCCTTCCACTCGCTACCCTCGCTTGGTCAATAGAGGAAGGTCCGACGCGCCAAAGGACCTAAAGGAGTTCGAGGAGAGGGACCAGCGGGAATTGGGTTGGGGATTGGGAGAGACCATCGCCTTGGCGGATATCATACTGGTGAATGAAGTCGATATCGATTCTTTCAAAAATGAGGTGGTCAAGCTGCTCAAGGAGATCAAAAGATGAAGTTCAAGGTGGAGAGGATCTGCCGAACAGATTCCATGTCCGCCATACCTATGGAAAGGATAAGGTTCGACCTTAAGGCCTCGGTGGAAAACCTTAAGCGTGCCGGACACACCGTGGAATCCCACGAACTTTTCCTGGCCATCAAGATGAACGAGCTGGATGTGACCATATACCCTAGCGGCAGACTGCTCATCCATCCTCTTAACGACAAGCCCAAGGCCATGGACCTAGCGCAGCAGGTTTTCTCCTTTTTGATCGAGGAAACCGATTGACCGACCCCCGGACCGTATGGTTATCAATTAAAACAGCAATCCTGGGGAAACTCCTTCCCGGACTGAAATGGGTCCATCCAGACCTAGCAAATTATTTATCCGGAGAAATGAATATCAAACGATACGGGGTGGGCATGAGACGATCAGCGGTAGCCGTGCTGTTATTTTTGTTCCTTCTCAGCACGACGCTTCCCGGCACCGCTACACCAGCGTATGGTGGTGCAGCAACCCTCGATTACGAGAACCCAGGAATCGATGATGGAACATCGCTTTTTGATGAGTTCTCTCAAACTTTTGTTATTAGCGGTGAACCGTTAGACCAAGTGGTCGCTGATTTTAACGGAGATCTTCGCAACGATACTGCAATAATATATGTCAACTCACCAGTTGTTGACATTTTCTTTTGTGATCCACAAAATAGCTTTTCCTATACGAATCGTACGAGCGTCAGTTTATCCCCCTACTTTGTAACGGACATAGCAGTGGGAGACATGGACCACGACGACCTGAACGATCTTGTGGTGACCTTGAACACCACAAGCAAGAATGTGGTCATTCTAAACCAATCGAGCGGTTTTATCGTTTCGATCGATAACAAATATGATACAATCCTAAGGCCACATGGAGTACTCCTGGAGGACCTGGACAATGATACCTTTTTGGATATCGTGACCCTATTTTCCAGAGATTCTGCCCCTTATGATTCTGGAATAAGGATTCATTTCCATTCTGATGATTATGGCCTGGGTGGAGTAGAGATTGACCTTGATAACGTCCTCTATAACATGGACCTGCCCCGATACTTCACGCTAGGTAACTTCAATGGGGATGATATGGTCGATATGATCGTGGGAGACCAAACTACGGGAATGGTGGTCGGTTTTGTAAACGGAAACTCCAACGGTCTGACCTGGACGGCCACGGCCTCCATCCCTCTGAACAATCCAACCGCTATCATGCTGGAACAACTCGTAAATGGCGGGTTGAAGGAACTGGTAATTGCTGAAAAAGGAACCTCCATGCTTAAGTTCTGGCGTTACTCGAACAGCACCAGTTCGTTCGAAATGTACACGAACAAGGGGGACCAGTCCAGGATATCATCGTTGGCTGCCATCGATATCAACGGTGATGGAAGGATAGATGTGACGAGTTCATCGACCCTTTACCACAACATCACCGTCTTCAACACTCCGACCTCAGGCTCATACAGCTATTCCAATGCCATCACCTTCCCCACACCCTTGAACCCCATAAGCGTGAAGACGGCAGACATGAACTCGGATGACTTGAGCGACCTGGTGGTCATTTCCCGGTCCTCGACCGGATATGGAACCGTTTCCATCTATTATCAGAACCTGGATACCGCATCTAACGCCAATGATAATCAGTTCGTGTCAGGGATATCCGCGGACCTATCGACGATGGGAGACTTCAACGGAAATGGAAATGCGATTGCGACCTATAACCAGTCTTTATCCATCATCAGATTCGTTCGTGAAGGCAGCCCCGATCTGGCTCAACGATATGTTGGGTTGAACCTATCGGCCATTTTGTCGACGGACCTGAACGATGATGGTTATGACGATCTGATCATGGCCGCTTCCGACACGGCGGATGTCATTGTATGGTTCGGCGCCCCGACCTTCCTTAGCGGAGGAGGGACGGCCCTCGGTTTGACATCTACCCTTTCTCAGGCGTTATCCCTTACCAGCGGTGACCTTAATGATGATTCACTGACGGACCTGGTCGTGGGTGGGAATGGAGGAGTGAACATTTTCAACAACTCTGGAACGAGTGCTCCGTTCTCTGATTCTCAACGCTTTACGCTCGCTTTACCCGGCGCCTCGGTTACATCGATCGCCACCGGACAATTGGCATGGGACAACGACCACCTGGCTGATATCGCTTTGGTCAATGCCAGCGCATCTTGTATCGAGATATACTATCAACAAGGGGGTTCGACCAGATTCATCGCCAGCGCTCACCAGTACATGAATATCATGGCAAATATCAGAGGGCTCGCGGTCGCCGATCTTAATCCAGATAAAAACTTGCTCGCTGCCGGTTCGCTCTTTCCGTTCGCTTGTTGTTTCTTTCATCAGGCCACGCGGATCCTCCACGGTCTCCTCGTCTCCCGCCAACCCGACGCGCTGGGTTTTCGGTGTCTTGCGGTAGAAGTCCGCAACGCATTCCCCGTTTACCATAACGCGAGCGTACCCGTGAGGTTGAGACATCTCACACAACCGCGCTTCCTCATCCGTCAACGACCGCTTCGCGTAAACCTTAGCCTGTGCGATTGTATCAAACC
>SPCU01000146.1 GCA_004525545.1 Methanomassiliicoccus sp.
CCAGTTCCTTTACCTTCTCCACGTAGCTGTTGACCGCCTCAACATATCCCTCCACCTCCTCCGAATCGCTGTAGTCGATACGGAAGCGGTCGGGATGGAAGCCCATCTGGTCCAGATAGTTGTGCAGCAGGGTCATTCTCTTACGGGTACGAAGGTTGCCTATCTCATAATGGCAGCGACCGGGGTGACCAGCCAGTACCAGTACGCCGTCGGCTCCTTTGGACAATGCCTTCAATACCCACTCTGGATCGACGCGGGCGGAGCACATTGTACGGATGACCACGAAGTGAGGGTCCATGGCCATGCGCTTCAGTCCGGCGGTGTCCGCAGCCGTGTAGGAGCACCAATGACAGGAAAATACCACGATCTTTGGGACGTCCATCTTGGTGTTCTTCAGGAACGTCTCGATCTGGGATATGATCTGTATGTTGGAGAAGCATGTCTGGTCCATGGCGGCTGTTGGACAGGCGGCCACGCAGGCTCCGCAACCTTCGCAGGCGTTGATGTTGACGTTGGCCTTGAGGGAGTTGCCGAAGTCCTTGTCCGGAACGATCTTGATGGCGTTGAAGTTGCACACAGACTCGCAGATCTTGCAGCCAGTGCAGCGGAACTTGTTGACCTGGGATACGTTGGACTTATCCACCTTGGACTGCAATAGCAGGCGATCGTGGGACATGCGCAGCATGTCTTCGGCCTTTACCGTGGCGGCGGTGCGATCGTTGAAATGGACCCAGGCGCACTGCTCGCGTATGTTGCACATCTCCATCATGCAACCTTTGCCATCGGCGGACTCTATCACCTGCTGGAACTCCTTTAGGTAGAGCTTGGGGGAGCATGCGGCTATCAACACCCGGTCCAGTTTGTGCTGTTTAACCTCCTCGGCGATCAACCTTCTGGTCTCGGGAGACCAGGCGAAGTCGACCGTGGCCGTATGGACCACCTTCTCCAAATGGGACGCCGTTTCGTGGAGCATCCTGGTGTCCAGGCTATTGTCGATGTTCCCGCCGCAACGGCATATGTACACACCCATCTTCTGTGAACCCTCTACCATTTCCTAATCCTCCGTAACGCGTTAGATGGATGTATGAAAGTCAAGGTCCATTATTATTAAGATTTCCCTGAATGTACCAGAAAGAAGAAGGTTTTCAGGGCCGCGCCCGATTCAATATTGTTCGGAGCGGCGTTGGAAGAAAGCGCGGGGGTGTTCACAGGAAGGACACTTCTCCGGAGGTTCTGTCCCGATGTGCTCGTAACCGCATTCCCGGCATATCCAACTGACCTTCACCTCTTTCTTGAAGACCGTGCAGGCCTCCACTTGCGCCAAGAGTTCCTGGTAACGCTCCTCGTGATGCTTCTCGGCGTGACCGATGGCCCGGAGGCGGGCGGCAACGTCCTTATAACCCTCCCTCTCGGCGACGTCGGCGAACTCCGGGTACATGGACGACGTCTCATAGTGCTCGCCTGCGATGGCGGCTTTGAGGTTCACAGCGGTGCTGCCGTGCTCGGCCGGGAACTCCGCCTCCACGTGCAGGGCGGGGAAGTCCAAACATTCCTTGGCCCTGATGGCCTGGACCATCTTCCACAGGCTGCTGGCATGGGACCGCTCCTGCTCGGCGGTCTCCAGGAAGATCCCGGATATCTGCTCGTAGCCCTCGGCCCTGGCGGCCTTGGCGTAGAAGGTGTAACGGTTGCGAGCTTGACTTTCGCCAATGAATGCCTAGGCCAGATTCTCCACTGTTCTATTCATGTCATTACCTTTTCGATTTCAATCGTAGCCCAGGATATTAACTGGTTGCGCTGAGCGGGTATGATCTGCATGTATCGTCGATCGTATGAGCGATCTCACAACGATCCACGCCCGAATTCATCATCGTTCTTATTGGTAAAGATTAACATTCTATATCGCCTAGAAATAATCGTTATGATCATCGTTCAAATCGCTGGATTCCTCGGTAGCGGCAAGACGACCTTCATGATACGTTTGGGACGCAGATTGGGGGAGTTGGGAAAGAGGACAGTGGCGATCGTCAACGAGATTGGCGAGGTCGGGATCGATGGCGACGTCCTGGAATCGCATGGATTAAAGACATTGGAGCTGACCGAAGGATGCATATGCTGCTCTTTATCAGGAAGTCTTCAGAACACCCTGAAAATGGTAAAAAAGGAGTTCACCCCGGACTATATTCTTATCGAACCGACCGGATTGGCCCTTCCGAACCGTATCAATCGCATCATCCGGACCTCCATGGTCGAACCGGAGAAGGTCATAACCATCGCTCTGGTGGACGCC
>SPCU01000136.1 GCA_004525545.1 Methanomassiliicoccus sp.
GTTCTCGAACACCTCTGCAAAGCTCAGCCCCTTGTTCAGCACGATGGCGTTCAGCTGAAGGTCCTCCATCTGAGGCAGCATGTCCATCTGGGCCTGCACAGCCTTGTCCACGAGGATGATGTCGGCTTCCGCCTCTACGATGGCCTCGATGCTTGGTGTCCAGTAACCGCCGATGCTCACCAAGGAGCCATTGTCCATTCTGACGTTGACATCAGCAGGCCAGTCACAGTAATCAGTGACGGCCACCAAGCGATCGCCTATCCCCAGGGAATAGACGATCTCGGTCAGTGATGGTGAGCAGGAAACGATGCGCAACGGAGCTTCAGCGGTCGTCACGTTCCTTCCCTCGGCGTCCAACACGGTAACCGGTCCGGCGGTCCCACCGCCATTGTTATTATTCAGTACGATCAGAACACCGGCACTCACTATTATCAGTGCCAGTAAGATAGCTATGATCATTTTGCGATCCATTCGAACACTCCCAATGGTAGTAATTGGATGATATATCCAATTCGAGTTGGATAATACATCCAAGTATATATTGACTTTTCTTCAGAATTGGAACGGAACGTTCACCTGGATGAATGTAAGATGGCTTCGATGCCAGCCCAGTCCAGATGTCCTTCCCATTGCTGCAGGAGCAGGTCGAGGTCCTTCATCCATCTCTCCCGCACATCGTTCTCTTTCGAACCTGGGCTGGTATCACGGTCCAGGTCCATGGAGTCCTCCTGAGGAGCGGTGAAGCGAACGTAGGGCAGAACGCCCAGACAAGGCATGCCCATGCGGGATTCCAGTTCCTCGATCCCGTTCTTTAGGATGGTGCTGTCCCCGCGGAAACGGTTGATGACGAAACCTTTCAAGAGGTCTCTCTCCTCCTCGTCCAAAAGGAGATAGGTACCGTATATGCCAGCGAACACACCTCCTTTCTCGATGTCCCCCACCAGGATGACCGGGGAACGGGTGGTCTTGGCCAGCCACATGTTGGAGACGTCCTTGTCCTTCAGGTTCATCTCCACTGGGGAACCCATGCCCTCCATCACCACCGCTTCACGGCCCAGGGTGTCCTCTTCGAAGGAGCGCATGACCTGCTGCCTCAGTTCTTCGATCACTTCTGCAGTGCTGTCCCCCGGCCCCAGGTCCTTCCAGGGACGTCCTCGGAGAACGATCTGACATAGCCCGTTGCCTTTGGGCTTGACCAGTATAGGGTTCATATCCGATGACGGCTCGACGCCGCTGGCCCAGGCCTGATACGCTTGGGAGATGGCCATCTCTCTGCCGTCGTCGGTAACGAACGAGTTCAGGGATACGTTCTGTGATTTGAACGGAACTACGTCCACGCCTTTTCGGTAGAGATGACGGCATATCGCGGCGGTGAGCGTGGTCTTTCCCGCGCCCGATGTCACCCCTTGCACCATGATGCTACGGACCGTTCTCCTCACCTCCAAGCAGATCGTTCAGGTCCAGATCCCTCTCGATCTCTTTGGCCAATCTTTCCAGTGAGATCTCCACGGCGGCATCGTGATCGATGTCCGTCGTCCTGGTATCGGACGACCCCCTGGTGAGCGATAGGAAGAAGCGACGAAAGGCCGGGAGATCGAACAGGCCGTGAAGATAGGTGCCCATGACCAGACCTTCAGGGTCGAAAAGACCTTCCCCGTGTCCGTCCGGACCCATGCTGAACAGCGGCCGACCGTCGCCCACTTCCGTCCGGCCCATATGTATCTCGTATCCTCGCACAGATCCGCCTGGGCCGGGGACGAGGGAGCCGGTCACTTGCACCGTCCTCTTGTCGTAGGAATCGAAATGCGTCATGGCGTCAAGCAGACCCAGGCCTTCAACCTCTGCCGACGTCCCCCCTTCCAATCCGTGAACGTCCACGATGCTCCGTCCCAACATCTGGTAACCACCACATATGCCTAGGATAGGCACCTTTCCGGCCCGCTTCATGATCGCCTCGGCCATTCCCGTCTCTCTTAACCACAGGAGGTCCTGCACCGAGTTCTTGGTTCCAGGTACGATAATGGCGCTCACCCCGTTCAACTCCGAGGGATTATGTACGTACACCACGCGCACGCCTTCCTCAAGGCTCAAAGCGTCGAGATCGGTGAAATTGGATATCATGGGCAGACGTACCACCGCCACCACCGTTTCGCCGGCGTTCTTCTCATTCAGCTCCAGGTCCATGGAGTCCTCCACCGGCAGATAGAGCGATGGCAGATGGGGCATGACCGCAATTACCGGCACCCCGGTCATCTCTTCCACGACCTTCAGGGCGGGACCGATAGTGCCGCCTCCACCGCACATGTTGTTGATGATGGCACCTCGGAAGAGCCTTCGTTCCTCATCGTCCAACAGCGCCAACGTCCCGACGGTATAGGCGAAGGCGCCGCCCCAATCGATGTTGACCACCAACAGACAGCTCGCATCGACCAGCTTGGCCACGTACATATTGGCCACGTCCCGTCCGCGCAGATTTATCTCCGCCGGGGACCCTGCTCCCTCTATGACCACCACATCATTGGACCGCATCAAGCGCTCCAGGTTCCTGGCTATGATGGCTGGCGCTTCATCGGGCACGAACTTGGAATAATATTCTTGCACGGTCGTGTCCCGGTAGGGACGGCCTTCGACCACGATCTGAGAGGTGACGCCCCCCTTGGGCTTCAGCAATATGGGGTTCAGTTCTCCCCTGGGCCTCGTTCCCGCCGCTCGAGCCTGCAGCTCCTGTATGCGGGCGATCTCTTCCCCACGCTCGGTCACCATGGAGTTCAGGGA
>SPCU01000043.1 GCA_004525545.1 Methanomassiliicoccus sp.
CTCGCTCTTGGAATAGCTATTGGCTATCTATACAAAAGGCTGTAATAAACAATATATTCTATATGTTAGAATTAAATATCGGCCGTGACAAAATCTAGCAGTGGATGACATTTCCAAGAATTGTATTCTACCCCTACGATACAAGTGCGGAGGATGGAATTTGAACTCGGCAATGTCAAGAGGTATCATTTTCCCATTCTATGTACTACCCCCTGATTGATGGTGCGGGGGAAGGCCCTCGAATCATAATGTAGCCAGTAATCCTTTAACAATAGTCAATCAGAGGGGTATTTTCATAAACTTTTATATTTATTTTATTTTTATTTATGAACAAATATTCTCCTTAGGCTTTGATGTATTACTTATTTTACATTAATTTAAAGGTGCAAATGAAGACAATAGATCTCCTTACAAAAGTGCGGACGCCGGCCCGTGCGTTTTAACAGAGCCAGTAAGTATATTTTGAATTTCAATCGAAGATGGAAAAATATGGAGGTGGAGGTTCGAAGAAAATAGGAAGAAATAGTTTATCCAGAGGGTTCCAGATCATCATCTGAACAATGATCGAAATTTCGCTATGATGTTCGGACGCATATGGGAGCGATCTCGGCTGAGCCCGCTTCTAAATCCATCGAACGAACTTCCAGTTTGAAGAACAGAGGAGATCTTTTTTTAGATCCAGGAACTCTCCGATGTTACCGAATAACGTATCTGGACTAAAAAATTAAAAAATGAAAAAGGTTTTGATCAGGTCTGTCCTCCTTTCAGCCTCCTCGTCCTCAGGAAGATCAAGGCGATCGCTATAACGGCCAGAATGATACCCGTCAAGCAAAGCAACAGATAGGTCGTTCCGTCGTTCGACCGAGCGTCCTGCGTCTCATCCAGGCTCGCCTGCATTGCTGTCAGATCCGTCTTCGTCGTTTCCAGATCGGCTATCGTCTGGTTCAACAAGGCTGAGAGCGCGCTCTTGTCCGCGTTCGACAGCGCCAGAGCGGAATTCGTCGTCGAAGCGTTCGAGTCGGTCGAGCATAGCGAATCCCTCAGTGAGATGAGCGCGTCCTGCGCCGCCGTCACCTGTTCGATCGCCGAGGTCAGGTTCTCGATCGTGCCGTTCAGCCTGGCATTTACTTCATCGAGGCGCTCGTTGATGGCGTTCAGCTCGTCATTGAGATCCGTGATATTCTGATCCTGCTCCGAGTTCTCGTTGATATACGTGACGGTGATGCTCGAAGACCCGATGTTTTGCCATATATCGGATGCCGTTGCCGTTATCGTGTTCGCCCCCTCGAGAAGAGGGATGACCACTGAGAAGTGCCCGTCCGAACCGAGGGAAACAACGAACCCATTGATTACCAGGTTCGTTCCCGGGTTTGCGGTGCCGGTCACCTGGATGGTCGGTGAATAGACCGTACTGCCCAAAAGTGGGGTCTCTATGGTCACGATCACTGCAACATAAATTTTGGCGTAGATGCTATAGACAGAGCCGTCGTACTGTTGCCATACCGCCACGGCGTTGCCATCATCGTCCATGGCGACCTGAACGTTTTCGGCATTCCCCGTGCCGGTCTCCAGGAGCGTTGCCGTTCCCCAGGCACCAGCGGAGTACCGGTTGGTGTATACGCTGTAGTATGAGCCGTCGTACTGGTACCATACCGCCACGGCGTTGCCATCATCGTCCATGGCGACCTGGGGGTAATAGGCATTCCCCGTGCCGGTCTCCAGGAGCGTTGCCGTTCCCCAGTCACCGGCGGAGTACCGGTTGGCGTAGATGCTATAGACAGAGACGTCTACCTGGTACCAGACCGCCACGGCGTTACCATCATCGTCCATGGCGACCTGAACGTTTTCGGCATTCCCCGTGCCGGTCTCCAGGAGCGTTGCCGTTCCCCAGTCACCGGCGGAGTACCGGTTGGCGTAGATGCTATAGACAGAGACGTCTACCTGGTACCAGACCGCCACGGCGTTACCATCATTGTCCATGGCGACCTGGGGGTGATAGGCATTCCCCGTGCCGGTCTCCAGGAGCGTTGCCGTTCCCCAGGCACCGGCAGAGTACCGGTTGGCGTAGATGCTATTGTATGAGCCGTCGTCCTGTTCCCATACCGCCACGGCATTGCCGCTGGCGTCAATGGCGACCTGGGGGTCATAGGCATACTCAGTGCCGGTCTCCAGGAGCGTTGCCGGGTTCGACCATCCCGTCGTCGATAAGGCCTGTACGTTCGAAGGTACGCAGATGATCGTTAATACAAGGGAGGCCAGTACGATGAATGCAAGCGTTCTTTTTGATCCCATACTGATATTTTTAATGGTCATGAATATTCAGTGTGCTGTTGATTTGTGATATATAAACAAATAATGAAATATTGTAAAAATGCTACTTTCTAAGATGTTTTCAATACCGGTGACAACATTAATTCTATTCCGGGGGTCATGCGAGTTCTGCAACGACGGAGAAGTTTTATTGTCGTAGAAAATAGTAACAGGCGTCAGTAAGTGCCAGGAGGCTTTGGAGCAGAAATGCCTCTGAACAGGATGCTGGTTCGATGCCAGATGTCAAAAACACTTTGATTGACAATGAAAAATGGATAGCTGGCTACGCGTGATGGGGGGGAAGGGATTCGAAGCCTTGAACCACTAAGGACAGGAACTTAAGTCCTAACTATATGATATTGCGATCACCTGTTTTCAAAATCACATTATACTGAAAATGAATCATAGACCATTCGAGAGTGGTCAAGATCAACACAATGGCCATAAAATCTTTCAACGATTCCGCCCATCATTCCAAGATGGAGAACGAAAGGGCCTTCGTTAATCCCACACGGACCCAAATCGCTTTGGTCCTGTTGATATCGAACCTAAAGCGGTGTCTGCGTTATCATCGTTTCATCGATGACATCAACCTGAAAGGCGATGAGCTTGTGCTCGATTTCGGCTCGGGATGGGGTGATAACACGCGATACATATCGGATGCGCTGGACAAAGGAGGCCGTGTCATCGCCCTGGATATCTCATCCAAATGGCAGGATATCATAAGAAAGCGCCTTAAGGGCCGGAAGAACATCGAATATGTCAACTCGGATGTTCGGACCGCCGGCCTTCCAGACTCGTCATTCGACGTCATCGTGATCCATTATGTTCTTCACGAAGTACCGATTAAGGACCGTCAGCCCACCGTCAAAGAACTGGCTAGTAAGTTGAAGCCCGGTGGTTTTATTCATCTGAGAGAGCCGGCCAAGAAAGGCCATGGCATGCCCATCGAGGAGGTGAGGTCGCTTATGAGCGAGGTTGGTCTCAAGGAGTCACTGAAGGCCGAAAAGAAGGCCAACTTCCAGGTAAGGTATATGAGGTGTGGGTGAGAATGGATGTTCCCTCCTGACCTGCGCGATCGATGTAAGAGCCTTCGAACCCTTGAACCACTAAGGACAGAATCTTAAGTCCTGCCAACACGAAAAACGTGATTAGCCAGTACCTTTGAGACTTGGTGCGGGGGAAGGGATTCGAACCCTTGAACCACTAAGGACAGAATCTTAAGTCCTGCGCCGTTGGCCAAGCTTGGCTACCCCCGCATGCATCGGCCATAGTTCAAACGGCATTATAATTTTATTCGTAGCGCATCGTTGAACGAACGCATGATTTTGGCCCCAATAGGACCGCTCACGGGGCCGTTTTGATGAAGGTGCCATTCTTTAGCTCGAGGAACGCCTTATCCAGTTCTTCACCTGTGTTCATGACTATCGGCCCGCCCCAAGCGATTGGCTCATGCAGTGGGGTTCCAGACACCAGAATGAACCGGGCCCCTTTTTCTCCACCCACTACACTTACCGCATCGCCGGAACCGAACACGGCCACGTTCCCTGAGGTCACTTCCTGAGCCCCACCGAACAGCAGAGAGCCCCCGTAGACCATGGCGAAGGTGTTCATATCCTTCGGGACCTTGTGTTCCAGGGATGTTCCGGAACGCAGGTTCACATCAAGATATTCAGCATTCACCACCAGGTCCTCTACCGGCCCCCTTGACCCTTGGAACTCCCCGGCGATGACCTTGACAACGGAACCATCGTCCAGTTCGACCCGGGGAATGCTCCCGCTCAGCACGCCCCTGTATCTTGGCGTCATCATCTTTTTTGCCCGGGGGAGGTTGACCCAAAGCTGAAGCCCACACATCCATCCTTCGGACCTCTGAGGCATCTCTTCGTGCAGAATGCCGTTACCAGCGGTCATCCACTGCACGTCCCCGGGACCTATGCTACCTTTGTTGCCTATGCTGTCCTGGTGATCTACATACCCGTCTAGCATGTAGGTGACGGTCTCGATCCCCCGATGCGGATGGAGCGGGAAACCGGCCATGTAATCCTCCGGCCTATCGGAACCGAAGAAGTCGAGTAGAAGGAAGGGGTCGGTCAGGGTCACCGTCTCATTGCTGAACAAGCGGGTGAGCTTGACCCCCGCCCCGTCGCTGGTCCGCCTTCCCTTGAGGACCTTGGCCACCTTCCTGTATGCGGTCATGATATTGACTATGTCACAAACAGGGATTAATGTGTTTTGAAGCGGCAGATAGCGATTTATTTCCGACGAGCCATATCACACCAATTGAGGCAGCGAGATGGATAGGAAGATAATCTGGCATTGCGAATGCGGGCGCGATTTCGAGATGGAGACCGAGCTCAGGCCAGATCGTTGCCCTTTCTGCGGTGGCAAGGACGTAAAAAGGGTCGAGCTGCCAAACCGGTGGTCCAGGTTATTCGGCGATCCCAAGAGGAGGGGTCAGACGCGATGGTGGAGATGAGGGCAGAGCGAGGACCGCGCAGGGCGATCAGATGCATACTTCCCTCTTACGGCGAAGAACGGAACGGGAACAACTGATTTCTAGGCGCGATCGGATTATCGAACATGACCGATGGTCCCAGAATATTCTATCTGCTCTACGACGGTTATGCTGGTTTCGAGCTGGTCTTCGTGGCCAACATCCTCAAGGACCGAAGTAGCGCCACGGTCGGTTTCGGAAAGGAACCGGTCCGTTCACTGGAAAAATTATCCACCGTGGTCGATCTGGATATCGAGGAGCTAGACCCGAAGGACGTTGATCTGCTCGTGATACCCGGTGGCGTCCCGGCAAATATCATCTCCGACCCTTCCATGAAGGACCGGGTGGAGGTGTTGGTATCCAAGCTCAAAGCCATACACGAAGGGGGAGGGAAGTTGGCCGCGATCTGTGGAGGGCCTGACTTCCTGGCTCACGCGGGCATTTTGGATGGAAAACGATGCACCCATAACGTTGACAGACCTGGCCCATCCTTTGACAAGACCGTTTTCACCGGAGAATATGTGACCGTGGACGGGAATGTCATAACCGGGCAGGGACAAGCGTATCCGGAGTTCGCCATCGAGGTCGGCAAGGCCATGGGTGTCTACAAGACCGAGACGGAGGCCCAGGATGACCTGGATTGGCTGAGGGACCGAAAGTAATGCTTATTTGACCTTGCATGAATCGCCGTCGCAGACTTTGAGTATCGGACCTAGTTCCTGATCGATGATATCCTCCAGGTCCGGTTTTCCTATCTCGACCAGTTCGTAGCGCACCCGCGCGATCGGCTTGTTGACGTTCATGATCCGGCGCAGGTCGACAGGCGTTCCGGCGACCACCACATCGCAATCGGCGCGGTTGATGGTCTCCTCCATGTCCTTGATCTGCTCGTCGGTGTAGCCCATGGCCGGCAGTATCGGACCCAGGTGCCTGTATTTCTCATACATGTCCTTGACCGACCCGACCGCGTAAGGCCTTGGATCGACTATGTCCAAAGCTCCGTTGTCCTCGGCGGCGATGGTCCCGGCGCCGAAGGCCATTCCCCCGTGTGTGAGCGTAGGGCCGTCCTCCACCACCAAGGCCCTCTTCCCCTTGACCATCGAGGGGTCGTCTATTTTTATAGGCGAGGCGGCCTCGATGACTATGGCCTGGGGATTGTACTTGGCGATGTTCTCCTTGACCCGCAAAATGTTGCGGCGGTCCGCGGTCTGCACCTTATTGATGATGACCACGTTCGCCAGACGCAGGTTCACTTCCCCGGGGTGATACGATATCTCGTGACCGGACCTATGAGGATCGGTCAGTACGATATGCAGGTTGCTCTCGTAGAACGGCAGGTCGTTGTTCCCCCCGTCCCAAACGATGACGTCCGCCTCCTTCTCCGCTTCTCTCAGAATACGCTCATAATCAACACCAGCGTACACCACTATGCCATTGTCTATCAGTGGCTCGTACTCCTCCCTTTCCTCGATGGTGCAGTCCTGCGTTTCCAGATCGGCGTGTTCACCGAACCTCTGCACCGCTTGTTTCGTCAGGTCGCCATAGGGCATGGGATGCCTGACCACCACTACCTTCAAGCCCCTGTTGCGAAGGATGGAACATATTCGTCGAGTGGTCTGGGATTTCCCGGCCCCGGTCCTAACGGCGCAGACCGATATCACCGGTTTGTTGGAGCGCAACGTTATACGGCTATTGCCCATCAAACGGAAGTCGGCACCCATAGATAGCACCCAGGAGGCCTTGTGCATCAGATCGGCATGGGAGATGTCGCTGTAGGCGAAGATCACCTGGTCCACCTTTTCGTCCTTGATGATCGACGGCAGGTCCTCCTCGGCGGTGATGGGTATGCTATCGGGATACAATGAGCCGGCCAAGGATGCGGGGTAGCAACGGCCATCGATGTTCGGGATCTGCGCGGCGGTGAACGCCACCACGTGGTATTTCTCGTTGTCCCGGAAATAGGTGTTGAAGTTGTGGAAATCGCGTCCAGCAGCCCCCATGATGACGACCCTGCTCTTCTTCATGTTCGACCCTATACGGTTATCGAGACCGTTGATAATACAATTTTCTCTGCAATTCTTGAGGGAAAACAAGATTAGCCCGAGATAGCAAACATTTGAGTATTCACTTATTGATTCATTGCGGATGGTCTACCGCATTCCCTCCGCCAAGGTCCTAGAGGACTCCATACGGAAGATCATTCGGGAGCAGCAGAGCATTCCCTCCCAACGTCGCTTCGCCGAGCTGGTGCTGGAAGACCTTAAGAAAAAGAACCCGGAGTTCAAGGTCGGGGAGGAGCGCATCAGAAGGATGGCCGTCCTCAAAGACCTGGCCAGGATCACCATCCAATATCGTGAGACCAAGGACGCCAGCCGGAGAGGACGGTGTCCAGTATGCTCATCGTCAACTGAAGAGCTGCATAACCTGACATTGGATGACAGGAAGGTGGAACTGGGCTACAAGTGCACCAAGTGCCCCTTCTGGACCGGCCCACGGAAACGGGTACCGGTGCGTTACATATTCTCCATTCAAGGCATGATAGTCCCTCCGGCGAAAAAGAAAGGCAAGTACGCTCAATGGAAGTTCGCCTGATCTTTTCAACGATATCCACCCGGAATCGTTTTTAAACGCCAATGCGCATTCCTTGAACATGTGCCGAAGCACTGTTTACATGTCCACCGCCGATGGGGTCCTAGAGCTCATGCAGGGTGTGGTCAGGATCGTCAAGGAGGAGGACCGCTTGGTGATCCTGGACGACCTGGGAGAGAGATTGGAACTGCGGGACGTCAGGGTCAAGGAGATCAACCTGATGAGCAACAACATCGTTCTCGAGAAGGAGTGAGAGCTGCCCAGATATCACCCATCATGGGCGACCATCGATGACGTTTTCGACAACACTTCCCTTTGTTTTATAAATGACCACGCCCATTGATTCCGATAGGACTGGCACCGCTCGTCGAGCCGGTGGTGGGGAAGGATCCAATGCGTATCAAGAAGCAGTTCATGGCCATTATCATAGCTGTCATACTGATCGCCAGTTCGGTGCTGGCCTACACGACCTATGTATCAGTGCAGGAAGACCGGGTGGGATATATCGGCATCGAGGTCGATAAGAAGACGTTCAATTCCAGCGAGGATGTCACCTTCCATCTCGTCTCACTGACCGATAATGCGAAGTTCAACATCACCGACCATTGGGTCGATTGGGGGGATGAGCAGTACGATGGTCTGGACATAATCAGGGTGCCAGACTCCGAGGACCCTGACACGTTCCTTGATGATCGGGACAACCTTGATTACATCCACTTTCAATCGAGTTATTATAATACAGTCGGCAAGGCCCATTTCAATTATTTCAACAGCGAGGATGGTTCACTGCAGGTAACCTGGAACCGCACCATTAGATGGGATGGGTTGGTCGAGGGCAATTGGACGGTCGTCTATCATCCCGCCGTCAGCGGTTACTACGTGGTCGCGCCGCGGATATCTTGGAGGGCAGAGGAGGATAATCACGTGTTCGTGATCGATGAGAAGGCCATATTCTACTATGACTCCCTGGACACGAACATCACCGCCACTAACGTTCCGAACACCAACGTCACCATCGAACTGACGCTCCAAGCTCCACCGGGGGCGGTGGGGAACATAATCTGTGACCTGAACACGACGCTGTATTACGAGGCCAATCCGTTCGAGTACATGGATGAGGTTACCCTATACCACAACGAAACGGGAATCGTCCTGACGTCCGATCAGGATAGGGTCATAACCATCATCTTCAACGTGAGCGTGCCTGACCATGGGTATGAGACTCCCTTCGAGGACGAGTATGATGACAATTATTTCTCCGTCCTGAGCTTCGATATCGTTCTTACAACGTCCATAGGCGATTACATATCCGGCTTCGAGGCTAAATGGGACGGGGGGTGGGAATATAACTGTCAGTACTGAGGGCAGCATACTGACGGTCAGCGGGCTGTCCAAGACGTACGGCAACCGTTTCACGAGCGGCAACATACGCGCCTTGGACGGCGTCTCCTTCGAGCTGATGTATGGGGAGATATGCGGCCTGGTCGGACCTAACGGAGCGGGAAAGAGCACTCTCATCAAGCTCATCATGGGCATAGAGCCCAGAAACGACGGGGAGATCGTCTTCGGTGATGATGAGAACGCCATCGTCGGCTACGTCCCGGAAAGGCCGACATTCTTCGAGGACCTGACGGCCTTCTACAACCTGTACTACATCGCCCGACTGAACAATCTACCCGAACCCGAGGAGATCAGCCGCAAGATGCTGGCGGAGTTCGGCCTGGAGCAGCGTGGCGATGACATCCTGCGCACCTTCTCCAAGGGAATGAAGCAACGGTTGGCCATAGCTCGGGCGTTGATACACTCGCCTAAGCTTCTAGTCATGGACGAGCCGTTCTCCGGTCTTGACCCGAGCATGGTCATGGAGCTCAGGGGGCACCTTAAAAGGTTGTGGGGGACGGGGCTCACCGTCCTGGTATCCTCGCACGATCTGAACGAGATAGACCAGGTGTGCGATTCCATCGTATTCATCAAGTCAGGGAAGATCATAAAGAAGGAGGGGTTCGAACGCGTCGACGGGAACGTCACCCTGCAGCTCACCGTCCTCAACCCTGGTAAGAACGTGACGAACGCCCTGTCGGGGCATAATATAGTATCCGTCTCCCCTGACGGCAGGACGATCGCCATCGTAGCCCTTAGGACGGAGGTCCCGGGAATATTGAAAAAGGTCATAGACTCCGGCGGGCAGGTGCTGGAGAGCAAGCTGGTGCAGCGCAAGGCCGAGGATATGTACGCCGACGTCTTCCTGAGGACGGAGACGGTGAAATGAGCGAGTTCGAAGACCACGTGCGAAAGGACCTGCAGCTGCTCCGCTCGGACTCCCTGTTCGTCCTATTGATCGTAGTGGTGGCCGTCATGGCCTTCATCATGGCCTTCCTGGCTACATCCAGCTATGTCAACTCCTGGTCCCCCATGCTCGTCACCAAGCAGATGATCGCGGAGCGCCAGAGGGACAACCTGGAAGGGTACTGGGTGAGCATCAGCAGCATGTACCTCATGGTCTTCACCATCGTCTCCTCGATGATCATCACGTCGGAGAAGGAGAACGGAATGGTGAGGTACATACTGACGTTCAGGACGCACACGTGGCAGTTCTTTCTGAGCAAGTTCCTTATGATGGCCGGGCTGGCGGTCTTCGCCACCTCGGTGTCCACGCTGGCCTACTTCCTGGTCTTCGCGGCCATGGACCTTCCTCTACTGAGCTTCGGGGACGTGCTCTCAGCGATGCTACTGCCTCTTCTGGCCATATTGGCGATCAGCTGCATCGGACTGATGGTCTCCGCATTCATGAACAAGAAGGGGGCGGCCATCGCCTTGGGCGTGGTTGCGTTCCTGGTCATATCCATGGGGTACACCTTCGTGGACGGGCTGGGAATGGAGGCCGCGCACAATCACCCTGATTGGGACTATTCGTACGACGAGATCGACTACATCCCCTGGCAGTACAAGCTCCTCATCAAGATCAATCCCCTGGTCCTCATCGTCGAATCGGACTACCTTGAAGAAGGGGAAGGCATCATGCTTGGCCTGGGCATGATAGTGGCGTATCTGGCTTTAGGAATGCTGATCTTCGCCCGGGAACGTACCGAGCGGGGTCTGATAAAGGACCTGATGAAGAGGATCGAACGAAGAGAGGGGCGCTCCTAGAAATACGTGGACGAGAACCTCGGACCTCAGTCCCTGAGCAGCGTCCCGATCTGCTCTTGCCCCAACTTTAGCATTCCGGAGGGAACTAGTCGTCCGAGCATGAGCTTCCAGTTCGGGTTCTTGGCGAAAGTCTTCCTGAACAGCGGGACCGATTCCTCGAAGCGGCCGTTATTTGCCAATGCCACCGCGTGCCAGAAGACCATCTCCTCGTTCCCAGGAAAGAGCGATTCCGCCTTCGAATAGCATTCGAGCGAACTTGCCATGTTCCCCTTCTCCATGGCCGCGTCCCCGGCGTCCATGCTCTCGTAGGCTCGATGCACGCGCAATAAACGCCTCATCTCCTTCAACGGTTCGGCGTGATCGTCCACCCGCAGGTCCACCACCCGATCCTTCCAGACCGAACCGGTGCCTTCCGCCTTCACCACCAGGATGGCGGCGCTCTGCCTTCCACGGACGTCACCGCCGACCGATTCCGCGGCCTCCAGGACCGTCATGATCCTTTCGGCCAACGGCCCTTCTGAACCTTCAAAGGCCTCTGCCATCTTCGGCCAGACCCGATCGCTCAGCATCATGTTGGCCTGTACGGAGAAGTTATGACCGCAAATATGCCCGGCCTCGGCCACGCATTTACTTCCAGTGTAGGCGCAGGTCCGTCCGGACCGATCGATAACCGCCAGCTGTCGGAAGTCCCTTCCTCCGTCGGCCCGCACCATTCGAGCCACGGCCTCCTGAGGCGGCACACCTTGCGACAGGAGCTCCAGCCCTTGCGGGCCGAACGCCGGGTTGGTGAAAGACTGGGTCACCACGGCCCCGACCCCCGCCAACGCCCATGGCACCACGGTCCCTACGGAGAACCAGTGGGATTGGACGCCTGCGCCGATCTCACCGGTGCTTTCGTCCCGGGCGACTATGGAGTAGGTGTGGGCGAAAGTTGAACCAGTACCGAACGAGGGAATGCCGGGGGACATGAAGACCGAGTCGTGGATGATGATACGGGAGAATAAATGATTGGGAAGAGGGGGCTCGCCCCGTTCAATCGCGCCCCTCGAACTGGCTGTTGTACAGGTCGCTGTAGAACCCGCCCTGGCCCAGAAGCTCCTCGTGCGTCCCCATCTCCACGATGCTCCCTTCCCTCATGACCAGGATGGTGTCGGCATCCTTGATGGTGGAGAGACGGTGGGCGATGATGAAGGAAGTTCTTCCCACGGTGAGGTCCTCCATCGCCTTCTGGATGATCTTCTCTGTCCGGGTATCAACGGAACTGGTGGCCTCGTCCAGTATCAGTAGCGGCGCGTTCTGCACCACCGCGCGAGCGATGGTCATCTGCTGCCTCTGACCCATGGACATCTTCGATTCGTCGTCGAGGGTGGTGTCGTAA
>SPCU01000143.1 GCA_004525545.1 Methanomassiliicoccus sp.
AGCGTCATGGGAGGTTTACAGGTCTCGGAAAAAGGCGACCTGGCAAACTACATGGTCCCGGAGAGGAAAATAGGCACTATCGGTGGTGCCATGGACCTGGCTGTAGGAGCCAAAAAGCTGATTGTTGTAATGAACCATGTCACCAAAGAAGGCAAACCCAGAGTAGTTAAACAATGCACCTATCCCATCACAGCTGTAGAAAGCGTATCCTTGCTGGTTACCGATATAGCGGTAATAGCAGTGACTAAGAAGGGATTGGTGCTTAAGGAAGTTGCTCCAGGATGGACGCCAAAGGAGGTTCAAGAACTGACCGAACCCAAATTGATCGTCGATCCTGGTTGCCACGATATTGAGTTAATGTAGCTTAGAGAAGATAAAAATACGAAACCTTGAAATACAAGGAGGGAAAATGGCAAAGAATTACGATGTAATCATCATCGGCGGCGGCCCAAACGGGCTGACTGAGGCCTGCTATCTGTCCAGAGCGGGGCTCAAGGTACTGGTGTGCGAGAGGCGAAACGAGATCGGCGGAGGGCTGGCCACCGAGCAGATAACCCTGCCCGATTTCTATCACAACACGCATGCCATCTATCACTTCATGCAAGACTACTCACCGACGACCCCGGACTTCGAGTTCGAGAAACGGTACGGGATCAAGTACATACGTCCCGAACACCAGTTCTGCATGCCGCTCTCGGACGGCAACTCGATCTCCATCTACACCGACGTAGAAAAGACATGCCAGTCGATAGCAAAGTTCTCCAAGAAGGACGCCGACGCCTATCGCACAACGGTCAAAAGGTTCCACGATATGATGGAGAGCTTCCTGGGACCGACGACATATCTGCCTACAGTACCGGCCCTGGACGCCGTCATGGGCATGGAAAGGACTGAGATAGGCAAGGACATCAATGAGATCAGTGAGATGACGCCCGAAGAGCTCATAAACGGCATCTTCGAGCATGATATTGTCAGGACCCTGTTCCTCTGGGTTTCATGCCACTGGGGACTGCAGTACGATATGACCGGTGTGACCTATATGGTGCCGATCCTTTTTGATCGCAGCACGAACTACAACCTGGTCCAGGGCGGCTCGCATCGCATGTCCAACGCTTTAACCCGCTTTTGCCTTGAATACGGCTGCGAGATCCTAACCAACGCCGCCGTATCCAATATAACGGTAGAGAACGGTGTGGCCAAGGGTGTCGAGTTGTCTGACGGAAGCGTGTATACGGCAAGCAAGGCCGTTATCAGCACGCTGGATGTTGACACCACATTCCTCAAGTTCATCGGAGAGAAGAAGCTTAATGCCGACTTCGTCCAGAAGGTAAAGGGATGGGAGTGGGATCACTACAGCCTGTGCCATCAGCATATGGCCTTGAGGGAGGCCCCCAGGTTCAAGGCTGCCGAGAAGAATCCCGATGTGGACAAGGCGTTCATCTATGTCCTCGGCTTTGAGAATCAGGCTAACCTGACGAAGATCTGGGACTCCATGCTGAAGAAGACCGGCGAAATTCCGCAGCCGGAAGCATTCAGTTGCTGCTTCCCGAGCGTGCACGATCCATATCAGGCCCCGCAGGGCAGGTGTTCCGGTATGATCTCGCAGATGGCTCCTTACGAGCTTAAGGGCGGCAAGGATAAATGGCTCAATATGAAGTTCAAGGAAGAGCGCGCCGAGGTGCAGCGTCAGGTACTGGAGAAATACGCTCCCAACATGACCAAGAAGAACGTAATGTGGTCGAACATGACCACCCCCGCCGATATCGAGGACAAGTTCCCGAACATGGTCAAAGGCTCCATCAAGCAGGGCGCTTACGACAACCTGCAGATGGGACATCAGCGCCCCAATGACGAGTGCTCCAACCATATCACCCCGATAAAGAACCTTTACATCGGTGGAGCATCGAGCTACTCCGGCGGTTTCGTGACCTACGGACCGGGTGTGACAACCGCCAACAAGGTCGCGGATGACCTGAAGATACAGAAATGGTGGAAACCCACTCCTGCGGTTGAGAAGTGCTGGAACACCTACTATAAATGATAATCATGGAAGTATAGGTTATTAAGAGCGCCCGCTGCGGATGAAATAGATGTCTGAGCGCGGGCTCTCTGTATCTTACTAGTAGTCGACCAGTGGTATATCGGAAAACCAGAATAAGAGAGAATAACTGGCTAGGAGGTAGATAATGGCTGGAACTAAATTTGATGTTATCGTTGTCGGAGCTGGTCCGGGAGGAACCGCCTGCGCTGCCCTGCTGCAAAAAAGAGGTGTTAAAACACTGCTGGTCGAGAAGAACGACCGCGTCGGCGGCAAATCACTGAACTACAGCAA
>SPCU01000154.1 GCA_004525545.1 Methanomassiliicoccus sp.
CTGCAGTGGGACTGGGTGGTTTCCCGACAGCGCTACTTCGCCACGCCCATACCGGTGTGGGAATGCCAGAACTGTAACTACGTGCTGCCGGCGCGCGAGGAGGACTGCTACATCGATGTTACCGTTACCCCTCCTTATATCGAAAAGTGTCCGGACTGCGGCGGCGAGCTCAAGGGATGCCCGGACGTCTTCGATACTTGGATGGATTCGTCCGTTTCCGCGCTGTACAATACGTTCTGGCAACGGGACGAGGAGCGTTTCAAGAAGCTTTATCCCATGTCCCTGAGGCCGCAATCCCACGATATCATACGAACGTGGGCGTTCTATTCCATTTTGAGGGAGCATCTGCTGACGGACGAGATACCGTGGGAGCACATCATGATCCACGGGTTCATCATGGCGCCGGACGGTACGCCCATGCACACGTCGGCGGGCAACGTCATCGACCCCATGCCTTTGCTGGAGCAATACGGCACGGACGCGCTGCGATATTACGCTTGTACTTGCTCGTTGGGCGAGGATCACGCCTTCCGTGAGAGGGACGTGGTGCACGGCAAGAAGCTCTGCACCAAGATGTGGAACCTCGGCAAGCTGATCGAGATGACCGTGAAGGAGAGACCGGAACGGGTGCAGCTGAAGCCCATCGACCGCTGGATCATGAGCCGTTTCACCCGGGTGCTGGAGACGGTGACCGGTTATTACGAAACGTACAAGTTCGATAAGGCCATGAGGGAAGTGGAGAACTTCGCCTGGAAGGAGTTCGCCGACCATTACGTGGAGATGTCCAAGTACCGCACCCGCGGTGATGACAGGTCGGTGCGCTACACCCTGTACACCATTTATCTCGGAATTTTGAAAATGATGGCGCCGATGCTTCCGCATGTGACGGAGGACGCCTACCAACCGGTCGCCGAGATGGACGGTTCGAAGAGCATACATGTCAGCAAGTGGCCGGAGGCGGAGCGCATAGACGAGGAGGCCGAGGTCCGGGGAGAATTGACCAAGGAGATCATCGCCGCCATACGCACCTGGAAGTCGGAGAAGAAGTATCCCTTGAACAAGGAGCTGCTGGCGGTGGAGATCGTCGGTGACGGTGCTTTTGCTTTGAAAGGTTACGAGAACGATATCGCCAAGACGGTGCGGGCGGAGCGTCTGGACCTGTTGGAGAAAGCGCAATTGGACCGCTGCCCCATCAAGATCAAGCCGGTGCACGCCAAGATCGGCCCCCTGTTCAAGACCCAGGCGGGGAACGTGATCGCGGAGATCGCCACCATGGACCCCGAGGACGTGATGAAACGGATAGCCGAAGGCGGGTTCGAAGTGCTCCTGCAGGACGGGCGCATGGCCATGATCACCGACGAGCTGGTGGAAGTGGTGTGCGAACTGCGGTACCAGGGGAAGGCCGTGGAGACCATTCAGGTCGGGGACCTGTTAGTGGTGGTCGAAATAAAGTGAAACGATACGAGCCGGCGATCGCGCCGGCTCAACGCCTTCTTTTTTTGTAGGAAAGGTAAATGGTCAGCTTCCAGAGAAGAACGGATATCATGAAGAAGAGCACGCCCCGCTCGCTCACCAATAGGTAATATCCTCCTAGGAACGCCAGGACCAGGGAGATGATGGCCAGCAACCCTCCCCACCTGAAGGCGTGCATCAGCTGTTGTAAGGGAATGAGAACCTGATCGTAGAGCAGGTAGACGGTCAACGCCAAAAAGAGCAGGACGGCCACTTGGACGTAGGGTGAGATGTATGAGACGACGTTATCGAATATCAGCGAGCCGGGGCTGACCCCTAGTACCAGGAACAGCCCGAACAGGAACATTGACAGTACCGGTAGGATCGAGCGGTCCCGACGTCTCCTTTTCCTGCGGACCATACGTTCCGGTGAAGAGCAGCACAATATATGAACCTGGAGGTCTGGTATACTGGATACCGATAAGCTTTAAATGTCATCAGTGCATTCCCGAAAAAGCGCATTGCGGGCGTAGTGTAGCTGGTTATCACTTGAGCTTGCCAAGCTCATAACTCGGGTTCAAATCCCGACGCCCGCACTTCAGCAATAGC
>SPCU01000091.1 GCA_004525545.1 Methanomassiliicoccus sp.
CAGGACAATGGCGGCCGCGGCTAAGGTGATGAGCATCATCCAACCCTGCTTTCGCTTCACGGACTTCCATCGCTCCATACCCTTTTTTAGTTACTCATTCGTAATTATCATCATGATCCAACCACGGCCCCGTGTGGTCATCAGCCGTTGCATAGAGTTCGAAGCCTGCCGTTACGACGGTGCCAAGATACCCAGTTTATTCGTTCTAAAGCTCATGCCCTACGTGGATTTTTTCCCGGTATGCATGGAGGCCGACATCGGCCTAGGCGTTCCCCGGGACCCCGTTCGCATCGTGCGTAAAGATGGGGCGGACCATCTTATCCAACCAGCCACCGGACGGGACGTGACCGAGGAGGCGGTGCACTTCACCCATGACCACCTTTCCAAGCTGAAGAACATTGACGGGTTCATTCTCAAGGGACGGTCGCCCTCCTGCGGCATAAAGGACGTCAGGGTCTATCCACCAGGGGAGGAGAAGGCTACCATCACCGGCAAGGGCACCGGTATGTTCGCCAGGGGGGTGATGGAGAACTTTTCGCACCTGGCCGTGGAAGATGAGTCCCGCCTGCTCAACGAACGTATCGCGGACCACTTCCTCACCAAGATATTCACCTTCGCCCGCTTCCGGAGGTCTTGGGAGGCCGGGAGGTCCAGGGACCTCATGGGTTTCCATACCAGACACAAACTGTTGCTCATGGGATACCATCAAGAAGCGTTGCGACGCATGGGGAGGATCGTCGCTTCCAACGCACCCATGGTGGAACGTTTCCAGCAGTATTCTGGGGAGCTTTACACCGCCTTGCGTCGTCCACCCCGTTGCCGTTCATGGAACAACGTATTAATGCACGCCATGGGATATTTCTCCGACCATCTTCAACCCAAGGAGAAAGCGCATTTCCTGCAAATGCTGGAATGGTATGGGGAGGGCAAGGTGCCCTTGACCGCCCCGATGCTCCTGGTGAGGTCCTGGGCCCTTCGCTATGATGATCCGTACCTGCAGGAACAGGTGTTCTTTGAACCGTATCCATTGGAGTTCATGGAACTGATGGGAAACGATTCCTGCACCGGGCGGGAACTTTGGGGGGGTGTCCGATAACCTATTTATGCCCATGGGCATTTCCCCCCCACAGGATTTTATGACGACCTTGTCTACGGTGCTGAAGGACATACTCGAGTCCAGGAAATTCCTGGTCGATCAGAGCGGGCCCTTCGTAAATGGTAGGAAGGAGGGCGTCGAGCTGCACTTCTTCCCTTACGCCAGGCACTCACCGGCAGCCTTGGAGGAGTTCCAGAAGGCCGTTCCCGGATTGAACGGAAAGGTCGTATTGGCGGCCCTGGTGCCCTTGGCCGAAAGCACATTGGCCAATATCCCTTCCGACGTCGTCATCTGGGACCGCGAGGCCATCGAGCACGAGGTCGGACGGACTAGGATCGAAACTATGGTGGGAGAGGAGGACCATGGCCTGATCGACGACCTTTACGCTGACGATTTCCCACCGGTGATGAAGGCGGAGAACATGGAGGAGGGCCAGGAGGAACGCATCACCCCGATGCACATGAACCTCCAGGACGTCGTGGAACTGTCCGCCAAGACGGTGAGCGGTTTCAGCCACCGGTTGGAACTGATACCTCATTTCCTTTTCAGCTACAACGCACCGCTGTACGTTGGGGAGGGGCGCATCGGCAGCAAGGAAGGCATACTGGCCGTGAACGCTCTGACCAATGCGGTAGAGCATTGGGTGGAAATTCCGGCCACGGTCACCAAACTGGAACAAGGATACAAACGCCTGGAACCGGTCTTGGATGAGGAAGAGGCCAGTGCTTTTGTGCGGGTGGCGGTGGAGAGGGAGCATACTCACGAGAGGGACATGGTGAAGGAGAACGGGCAGATCACCATGACCGAAAGGGTGATGGTCCATCCCCGTCTGGACCAAGGGTCGGTGAAACGGATGGGCATGATCTACGTACCCATCTGGTGCGTGGAAGGAACCAAAGGGGTCATGATAATCAACGCCAGCACCGGTAAAGTGCTCAGCGAGGATTATTTCCGGGACATTTGCTGATAGCATCCAAACGTCGCCGTATGTTCTCCCAATGGGCTCCCTGCCAGTATATCTTTCCACACATCCGGCATCGGAAAAACGTGTCGTATCCTTTCCAGGTGCCCTCCGCCACCTCATTCTGAACGACGCTCTTCTCCACTGTCTGCAGCTCACCATTGCATACAGTTCACCTTCTAAGGTCTGGCTGCAGGCGTAATCCGATCCGGTTCTCCAGCCACACGAGCTGGGAGTTAAGGTCCGTCACGGTGATGAGAACTCCCCTGTCCCCCGCCCTCTCTGCCAACTGACGATCGCGCGTCAGGAGCAGACGGTCGTTCCCTTGAAGCAAGGAGAGCATCTCTCTGTCCGAAGCGTCCCGTACGTATTCGGCATCGTATCCCAGGAGACGCAGCCACCGAGACAAAGAGCCGAGCATGCCGTCAAGCAGGAACGAGGGATCAGCCATCCTTCACGACCTCGTAGGTCAGGTGCACCCCTCCGCCCAACCTTTCGACCGAGACCAGTCGCAGGGGTACGTGCTCTCCAGGACGGAAACCGTCCCCGTCCACCGGTGAGGGCGCCTCCCTTCCCCCAATGATGTAATCGCCTACGTAGACGGAATACAGGTCGACCATACCAGCCTGGAAGAACGAGAATATGGTCTCCCCGCCTCCCTCCACCAGCAGGGTGGAAACTCCCCTCTCTTCCAACAGCCGCAGCAAGGCCGGTAGATCGATCTTTCCCTTTCCCAGACGGGCCGTCTCCGCTCCAGGATATTGGCGGACGCATTCCTCGTTGGTCACCATAAGCGTGCGAGCCCGCTGGTCCAGCACCAAGGAGGTCTCCGGTACTTTTCCCCGGGGGTCAAGCACCACCCGGAGGGGCTGGCTCTCGTACGGCATGCCCTTCACCGAAAGGTGGGGGTCGTCGGCCAGGATGGTGCCCGCGCCTACTAGGATGGCCTGACATCCAGAACGCATCCGCCTCACTCTGTCCATGTCCTCCAGTGAGGAGATCCTCAGTTGCCTCCTATCGGTGCCAGCGATCTTGCCGTCCGGCGACATGGCGCAATTGACGATCACCCGGGGTCTCATGACCGAGATAACAACGAACATCATCATAATGATGATGGGACGGTGATTAATAGGACCAAATCGATATCGGCCACGATGAATGATTTCGACATCATCGAGCTGAAGAGGTCCAATTTGAAAGGGGCCACGGTCATCGAAGGCTTCTCCAGCATAGGGTTGGTGGGATCGATCACCGCCAACTACCTGGTCAACCTGCTGGACCTTGACCTGGTGGCCATTATCGATTCACCATATCTTCCGTCGGTTTCCATCGTGCGCGATGGCGTTCCTTACTCGCCAGTACGGGTATATTCTGGTATCATTGGTGAGAAAGGTAGCGATAAGATCGTGGTCATCGTTTCCGAGTTCGAACCACCGCAGGAGATACTCAAGCCTCTTGCCTGGGCCATCATGGACTGGGTGGAGCACAAGGGCTGCCGCATGGTCATCTCCCCGGAGGGCTTGGCCAATAAGTCCGGCGAGGAGGTCGATGACGTCCTGGACCCGCAGACCGAGGAGTCGGTCGATCTCAAGGTGTTCGCCGTAGCTTCCACGCCCAGAGCGAGAACGATGCTGATCAAGAACGATATCCCCATCTTCGAGAACGGGGTGGTGGTCGGCCTGGCCGGAGTGCTTTTGAACGAAGGGGTCAACCGTAACTTCGATGTTGTCTCCATACTCTCCGAAGCGCATTCCGATTATCCCGATGCCCGGGCGGCCGCAGCGGCCACCGAAGCCATCGACAAATTGTTATTACACACCCAGCTGGACACCAAGCCCTTGCTGGAAGAGGCCGCGCTGATAGAGGAGACCCTGAAGGATATCAAGAAAAAGACCGGTGAGAGCGAGGAGCTGGCCAAGAAGCGCTCCATCATGTACGGTTGATCACTTCTATGAGATAGGGGGAACCTTCCCCTATCCGAAAGTCGATCGGAACGAACTGAGGAACGAGCCACATCTGTGTTCGCAGATGGCCACTGATCTCTCGGACCGTGAAGCACGAGCCCTCATTGGCCATGGCCATGAACGGTAGGAGCTGGTCGGCGGTGTGCACGTCCAAGATACCTCCGCCCTCTATCTCCTCCCGTAATCCAGTGGCCGCTACCCGGCCGACCCTCTCGGCCGCCACCCCCTTTTCTCCCAACGAATTCCATCCCAACACGGTATTTTCATACTCCGCCGTCAATGTCACTCCGGCCCCGGTGGAGGCACCGGAGGAGACCTCAAGGGTGATATCGAGGTCAACACATGGAAGCCCCGTTCGTGCCCCCTGTATCAGGCGTTCTCCCACCTTTGCAGGCAGGTTCTGGACGAAGGCCGTTCCTAGGACGCGACGCAGTTCCCCACGCTGCTGAGGACCGAACCTGCCCATTTTACCTCCGCTCACTTTAAGATGTACCGCCCCGCCCCCCTGTGGATAGAATCCGCGCCTTTCCACGTTCATCTCCAACCGGGCGCCCATCAAGCGCAGTATCGGAAAAAGTACCTGGGCGTAATGATCGATGGGCGGGGACCAGCGTACGTCAGTCCCTCCGATCAGTTCCAGCTCGGTCTCGATGGGAGAGACGACCAGAGCTGGCAGGACCGTCTGCATAAGGAGCGTGAGGGAGCCAGCGGTTCCCACATCGAATCGATAACGGCCGCCACGCATCTGGCCGGGATGGAATTCCAGAGAATCCGATCCTACTTGATCACCAGCGACCTCCGCGGAGGATATTTCACTCATCAACCGAATTCCAGCCAGATGTTGTGGTCTCAATCCCGGGTTGTCGCGTCCAGCACGTATATTTGTGATGCGGAACCCCCTTCCGGTGAGCACCGAGAGGGAGAGGGCCGTACGCAGGACCTGTCCGCCACCTTCACCATGAGATCCGTCCAGCTCTATCATCCAGTACTCCGAAGCTTGCGTGCCACCACCACCTTCCAGAGCTCATTGAACGCCATGGCGCACAGGGACATGGGCAATAGGATGAGCCATTCCTCCCAACCCAACGCGACAGTACGGAAAGCATCGCTCAGCCCAGGAACGTACACCACCGACAGCTGCAGCAGTGCCGATACGCTGACAGCGAGGATCAATTTCATGTTGGTGAAGACCCCGATCTGACGAATGGTCTGCGTCTCCGAACGGGCTGAGAGGGCGTAGAACAGCTGGGAGAACACCATGGTGCAGAAGGCAACGGTCCGAGCGTGAACCACCGCACTCTCCCTGCCTAGGCTTTCGAGCGCCCCCTGGAA
>SPCU01000023.1 GCA_004525545.1 Methanomassiliicoccus sp.
ATCTTGGGATTCGGACCACGATAGCGTAAACGGTCACGGTTGCCCACCAGACTATCCACGGCGTCGATTCCCATGGCTCCCAACACTTCTCTCAGTTCCTCGTTCCAGGCCCGGAACAGCCTGATTATACGGGCCGCGGCGATATCCGAGTCCAATCGGGCGCAGAGATCATCGCGCTGGGTGGCTATCCCCCAGGAGCACAGGCCGCGATGGCATTGCTGGCATACGGTGCAGCCCATGGCGATCATGGCCGATGTGGAGACCATTGCCACGTCCGCTCCCAGGGCCAATACCTTGATCATGTCGGCCGAGGAGCGAATGCCGCCTCCGGCGCAGACCGTGACCCGGTTCCTCAGACCCTCCTGGGTCAACCGGCGGTCGACAGCGGCTATGGCCACCTCGATGGGCAATCCTGCATGGTCCCTGATGACCCTGGGGGCGGCTCCGGTTCCACCCTTATATCCGTCCACCGTCAGGAAATCCGCCCCTGCTCGTACTATTCCGGAGGCGATCGCACCCACGTTATGCACGGCGGCGATCTTGACCCCCACGGGCAGGCGATACTCGGTGCTCTCCTTGAGCACGGATATCAGCTGAGCCAGGTCCTCTATGCTATAGATGTCATGATGAGGGTAGGGCGATAATGCATCAGTGCCGCGTGGGATCATCCTGGTCTCAGAGATCATGGTGGTGACCTTTTCCCCCGGGAGATGTCCACCGTGGCCCGGCTTTGCGCCTTGCCCGATCTTGATCTCCACCGCCGCCACCCCCTTCAGATATTCAGGTTTGATACCGAAGCGACCGGAGGCCACCTCCGAGCAGATGCGGTCCGCATACTGGTAAAAGTCTGGATGCAGACCACCTTCTCCGCTGCCGGCCACGATGTTCAGCTCTTTGGCAGCCATGAAGAGGGCCTTCTGCGCGTTGTAGCTGATGGCGCCCAGCGAGATGTGTCCGAACATCAAGGGCATGTCCATGCGTATCAGCGGGGTGTCGCCCTCATTGATCATTATCTTCCCGTCGCACACCTCAAGCCGACCGGGGCGACGGCCCAGATAGGTCACCGTCTCCACCGGTTCCCTCAACGGATCGATGGAAGGGTTTGTGACCTGCGCCGCATCCAACAGCATATCGTCGAATATGCTGGGTTGCTCGTCGTCCGCACCGCAAGAGGAAAGCAGAACACCGCCAGAGTTGGCCTGGGCCATTATCGACCGCCTGCTCCTTTCGGACCAGTTGCCGTGGGGGGCGAACTGGGGAGGGACTGGCCGGATCTCGATGCAATTGGCCGGACAGACCGATAGGCAACGGCCGCAAGCCACACAGCCTCCGGATGGCACCACCCTGGACTCCTTGAACTCCAGGGCCTGGTAGCTGCAATCGTTGATGCAACGCTTGCACACCCGGCACAGGTCGTAATTGATGGTAGGCACGAACCTCTCCGGCAGGCGATGGTCCGTACGTCGGCTCGTTCTCGGAACGCCGTTCAGATCTTCACCCCCAGGAATGGATGCTCCGTGCCCCGGCGCAGGATTCCCTTACCTACTGTGGCCACAAATGGATTCCCGGCGTTGGGTGCCCAGGTGTGTGCCTCAGGGTCCACAATGCGGATGGCGCACTCCTCGCTGGCGCAGTAGGCGGTGCCCTCATCGGCTGAGAGTCCGGCGATGAGCGGTCTCAACTTCTTGCGGTCCGCCAAGGCGATCAAGGTGATATCTGGTTGGCTGCGACCCACGATGATGCTGAACGGCCCGTTCAGGAATGCCTCGCGATAGGTGATGCGCAACCATTCCGCCAGTCGCCGATGCTCCGGTGACAACAAGGTGATGTCCTGGAAGGTCCACGGGGCCATGATGAACGCGGCCACCTCGATCGGTAGGCGATTCCTTCGTACCAGCAGGTCCCACATGTAGGTGACCACTTCAGTATCGGTCAGCACTGTGCAGCGGTAACCGTTCATCTCCACAAGTTTACGGTTGACACCATAGGAGGTTATCTCACCGTTATGGCAAACGCCCCAGTCAAGCAAAGACAGGGGATGGGCTCCGGCCCACCAGGCGGGCGAGTTCGTGGGGAAGCGTGAATGTGAGAGCCACATGTTTCCCGAGTAGCGTTCCAGATCGTAGAACTCCGCTATCTCGTAGGAGTACCCGTTGCCCTTGAACACCGCCATATCCTTGCCGCTGGAGACGCAGAACGCCTTGTTCGCTTTTTCATTGATGTGCATCACCAGTTCGATGAGATAGTCCTCCTCGCTGAGATCACGAGCCCCTTTCCACTCTCTCTTCTCCGGAACTTCGGCGAAGTACCTCCAGACATTTGGGTGAGGTGGGGCGATGGTGGTGCGTTCGCGAGTGAAGACCTTCTCATCATATATGATCTCCAGGCGGTCCTTGAGGAACTCCTCCACGTTCCTCTTCCCCTCTTCATCATCGAAGAAGAACTGCAGGCAGTACTGTTCCTTGCGCCCAGGGAACAGGCCGTAGCAAGCGTAGCCTGCCCCCAGTCCATTTTCCCTCTCTTCCATGATCGTAAGCATGCGAGTGATGCGATCGCCTCCGATCATATCACCTTTCAATGATATGCATGAGGCTATGCCACAGCCACCCAGCTGTCCTTGCCAGTCAGGTGGCCTGGAGGCGGTGTAGTTCTGGGTTCGTACCGGCATCCCACGCCTATCGGTTCGGCCGGGACCGCAACTCTCATCACTCATTCGGCTTCCTCTCCTTATTTCATGTCAAGGACATCGCGCAGACCTTCAAACGACACGTGGATGCCCTTGTATTTGACCTTTTTTGACGGTCATTCATCAATTCATACCATGTCTATTACTATATCAACATCTATTATTCAGTTTTTATTTGGACGATTGAATATCGGTAAAAGCTGCTAAAAATGTGATCATATTTAGGTGTTTTCAAGGTAATCGATTTATTTAGGTTATTTTTTACGACATTCGTAAATTAATTGTCTATATATCGATGTTTACCGTCCGCAAAAATGGTTTTGTCCTAGAATAATCATTATTAACAGTCATTTTGTCTAATACGTCATTTTCTTTTCCTTGATTCCGTTGAATATATACGCCGCGATGCTGGAAAATGATAATAATATGATTGTCGTTAATGAAATCCATCTGAGCAAGGTGAGGCCTCAATGACATCGTCTAGGACCGCCCTGGTGCCGCAACTTCCCGATTTGGACAAGATACGGCAGATGAGAAAGAGATTGAATCTGTCCCAGCGAGAGCTGGCCGGAATGGCCGGGGTTAGCCAGTCTCTGATAGCCAAGATTGAGAGAGGGACGATCGACCCTTCCTACAGCAACGTGCGCAAGATATTGACGGCCTTCGAGGAGGTCATAAGGAGGCGTAAGGTGGAAGGCGTGCGCTCCGGGACCCAGCTGACGGTTGGGGACCTGGCGACCCGAGGTGTGATCTTCGTCACCCCTGACCAGAACGTGGGCGAGGCGGTGGAGAGGATGATGAAGGGGCGTTTCACTCAATTGCCTGTTATCTTTGGCGAGAGGATCGTCGGAGGCGTCACCGACGATGCCATAAGGGATTACACCATCGAACAGACCAAGACCAAGAAAAAAACATACGAGGAGATCATGCGAACCCATATCGAGGAGATCATGGACGCTCCATTCCCCATTTTGAGCGAGGACACTCCCATCGACCTAGCGTCATTCCATCTGCAAAGAGAGGAGGCCATATTGGTCTCCCGCAAGGGGGCCATCGTGGGCATTCTGACCAGTGCTGACTTCCTGAACCTGGGATTGAACCAGTGATCGGAACGGTATACTGTCAGGACGAGCGGTCAGTGTACGAGCGAGGCGATCGGCGATGAGGCGTAAGGACCTGGAGATATTGTTGCAGTCATTGGACCGGTTCCAAAGTCCTAAGCCCGAGCTGGAGCAGTATTCCACCCCCGCGGTCATCGCCGCCGAGATGTTGTTCGAAGCCCTGGCCCGTGGGCACATCGAAGGACGGAAGGTGCTTGACATGGGATGTGGCACCGGTCTCCTAGGGATCGGGGCTGCATTGTTGGGCGCGTCGGCGGTGGTCGGGGTGGACAAGGACCCGATAGCATTGGAACAGACTAAGGTTAACGCTGTCAAGGCTGGCGTGGATATCGATATTCGACAGGCAGATGTGGATATCTTCTCGGAAAAGGCGGACACGGTGATCATGAACCCTCCTTTCGGTGCGCAGAGAAGAGGGGCGGACCGGCCATTTCTCAGTACCGCCATGCACTGCGCCCCCGTGATTTATTCCCTGCATCTTAGCCAGACAGAGGCGTTCGTCCAGCGTTATGTGGTCCGGGAGGGGTTCACTGCGGAAGTGCTAAAAAGGTATAAATTTGGGATTCCTTATATGTTCGAATTCCATAGCAAGGCGAAGAAGGATGTCGACGTCACGCTATTCTGCATTCTCAAAATAGGTGTATTCGAATGAGTGTCAAGAAAAAGGTTTTACCAGGTGACGAGGTGGCAGTGGCCGAGGAGTACCTCCCTGCCGAAGGCACATACGAGGAGGACGGTATAGTATACTCCGCATTGACCGGTGATCTGAATGTCAATGACGGAGAGAAGACCGTCAGTGTTAAGGCGGAGAACCCAATGGCATTTCTGGCCATAGGTGATTCTGTGTTTTGTGAGGTAACCGACGTGCGGGCGGCCATGGCCATCTGCGAGGTCGTAATGGTGGAAGGCAGGTCTCGGAACATATCCGGGGACACCAATGGTACCATCCACGTCTCCAAGATATCCCAGGATTACGTGCAAGACGTTGGACGTGAATACCGTCCCAGTGATATTATTCGGGCGAGGGTGGTTCAGGTCAAACCGTCCATTCAATTGAACACAACCAGCTCTCATTTCGGGGTGGTCAAGTCCCTGTGTCAGGTCTGCCGTTCACAGCTGCGACGAACTGATAAGGGTTTGTACTGCGATCTGTGCGAGGAGTACGAGTCACGCAAGATCGCGGACGACTACGGTGACGTTAAGACCATCCTAACCGAGAAACTGTGAGGAGGACGGGCCTTGCCCGATTCCAACGTCGATCTGGCCCGGGAGATCAGGAACCTCAAGGATGAGATCATGCAGATGAAGGGTCTGATAGACCTCTTAGTATTCCTGGTCGTGGAGAGTGACGACGATGAAGAGGATGACATGTCAGACCTTCTTCTGAGCGGAGCCCCTGAGGTCCCGCGATTCAATAATTGAACGATATGAAACTTATAGCCTTGCTATCAGGCGGTATTGACTCCCCGGTTGCTGTTTATCTAATGGCCATGAGGGGAGCCGAGGTGTGCTTGTTGCACATGGACAATCGTCCCTACAGCAGCGATCTATCGGTGCAAAAGGTCCATCAGTTGGCCCAAAGGCTGCGACAGGTCACCGGGCAGGACCTGGAGATGTACTCGGCGCCTCACGGCGAGAACCAGGCGATCAACATGCAGAAATGCCAGAGCTCCTATCAATGCGTGCTTTGCAAGCGCCTGATGCTCAGGACGGCCCAGGCGTTGGGCCGGAGGGTGGGTGCGGAAGCGATCGTGATGGGAGATTCGCTTGGTCAAGTAGCTTCCCAGACGTTGAACAACATCAGGGCGGAGCAGCATGGTCTTGAGTTCCCGGTGCTGCGTCCCCTGATCGGGCTGGATAAATTGGAGATCGAACGGCTGGCCAAAATGATCGGTACTTATGAGATATCAATACTGAGCGACGGCAGCAAGGATTGCACCGCCGTACCCAGTCGGGTCATTACCAACGCATCGGTGCCCGATATAATGGTCGAGGAGGCCAAGGTAGACCTGGATGCCATGGCCCTCCGCTCGGCGGTACTGGCGGTCAGAATTTAGAGGCCCGGATAGTAGTTGCAGGACAGCCCCACATTGGGGTCATAGATCATGTCGGTGGTGACCTTATGGATGTACCTCGCCTGCACTCGGGAGATGTATAAGGTGTTCTCCCCTATCTTGATTGTAATATCGCTGGACTTGGGTGATTTCAAGGCCACTGGCAGCATGACCGGACCGGAACAGGAAGTGAAAATGCGGAAGTCATGTCCAGACTGGTTGATATAATCGATGACGTTTTGGTCAACTGCTATCTCTGACATCTAAGTTCGTTTATCATAATATGATATTTAACATGAACGACTGAATTACTGTCAAGACAAACTTATCTACCTCCTTTAGCAATCACCAGGTCTGTGAAGGTGGTTCTAGACACGTCGGCCCTTTTCGTCCTGGAGCAGGTCCCTTCGGATTGGGAGGCATTCGTCACCGATGGAGTACTGGCCGAACTGGAGAAGTACAAGGACCGTCGGGCAGATCATCTTCTTCCGTTGCTCAAGGTCTCTCAGGCCACCTCTCGGACCATCAACATAGTGAAGCAGGCGGCCAAGGGCACCGGCGATACCGCCCGGTTATCACCAGTGGATGTAGAGGTATTGGCGTTGGCACTTGAGATCGAGGCCAAGATAATCACTGACGATTATTCCATCCAAAATCTGGCCACGGTGCTAAAGGTCGAATATCTTCCAATGAACATGAAGGGGATAACAAAGGTGATCCGCTGGAACTATCTTTGCACCGGCTGTGGTAAGGTGTTCAAGGAGCAGCACGCTGACTGCCCCATATGTGGTTCTTTGTTGAGGACCACAAGGCGAAGATGATCAGTTCTTTCCACCTAGTTCCTCGCTCCTCTTGGCTCCGGCCTCCACCGCGTCGATGAAGGCGCCGCGTACCGCTGCCTCCTCCAGGATCCTCAACCCTTCGATGGTCGTGCCTCCGGGGGAGGTTACCATGTCCTTGAGCTCTCCAGGGTGCTTCCTCGTCTCCAGATATGTCTTGCCCGCGCCCAGTACCGTCTGGGCGGCCAACTGCAGGGCCACATCCCTGGGCAAGCCAGCGAGCACGCCCCCATCGGCCATGGCCTCGATGACCATATAGATGTAAGCTGGACCACTGCCACTTAGACCGGTCACCGCATCCAGGAGGCGTTCTTCTAAGCAGAAAGCTAAACCTACTGAGTTCAGTATGCTCTGGACCGTCTCCTTGTCCTCCTTCTTCGCAGAGCGCCCCAAAGCGAAGCCAGAGGCCGAGGCACTTACAAGGCAGGGTTGGTTGGGCATCACACGAGCTACGCGAACGCCCAAGTTGAGATGGGATTCAATGAACGAGATCCTGACCCCGGCAGCTATCGATATTAGGAGGTGTGCTCCGGTCAAGTACGGTTTCAGCTCTTCCAGTACCGGTCCCATATGCTGCGGTTTCACTGCAAGGACCACTACGTCCGAGGAACGAATGACCTCGATGTTGTCCGAGACCGTTCGGACGCCAACGGTCTTAGTGATATAATCTCTCCGCCCAGGCATTATCTCGCTCGCCGTGATGTCCTCCGCTTGGGCCATACCCGCTGAGATGATCCCCTTCATCATGGCCTCGGCCATGTTACCCGCGCCAACGAATCCGATCTTCAAATTCTCACCCGCCAATGGCAGTCCCCCCTCTATTATTACTGATGTATTAATCAAATTTGGTTTAATCCAATTTGGAACGATGGGCCCTCAGGAAAACCAACACTTCTCTCATGAACGCTGGAAGATCGTCCGGGCGGCAGGAGGTGATCAGGTTATCGTCCACTACAACCTCCCGGTCCAAGTACCTTGCACCGGCATTGATGAGATCAACCTCCATGGAAAAGAACGAGGTCACCTTGCGTCCCTTGACCGCGTTGGCCGAGATAAGCAACGAACCACCGTGGCTTATCGAAGCCAACAGCTTACCCTGGTCGAAGATGCTCTTGACCATCTCCACGATCGCTGGGTAGCGCCTTAGGTGGTCGTGGGCGTTACCTCCCGGAACGATCAATCCTTGGAATGAATAGGACTCGGCCTCCGAAACTGAAATCATGGCCGAGGCCTCGTAACCATGTTTCCCTTTGTACGATCGAACCTCGGGACCTACAAGCACCGGCTGAAATCCCGCTTCGATCAATCGATAGTACGGGTACCACAGCTCCAACTCCTGATACCCATCCTCCACCAGGACGGCTACTCTGCTCCGTACCTCTCTCATCCCTAATCCATTCCACTCTAGGACATTAATAGCTCACCTCATCTTCTTTCCATTTTACAGGTAATTTTTATTATTATTATCACATGTATATATTACTAACTGGTCATATGAAAAAAAGGTTCACAAATGACCCGTGTTCAATCTCAAAAGTATAAATAAAGGAAGTATTATCAACCTTCAATGCTCGTGGACGACTATTTCCCGGTGGCAATTTTTGCACTGGTAGCGATGTTGTTTCCCGCCGTCGCCTTTTTGATGGGGAAACTATTTCGACCGACCAGGCGCTCTGAGCTTAGGGATTCCACCTACGAGTGCGGTGAGAGGCCCATCGGAGTGGCCCAGATTCAATTCCATGTTCAATTCTATATCTACGCCATCATCTTTGTGGCCTTCGATATCGTTACTGTTTTTCTTCTTGTTTGGGCATTGGCCTTTGCTGGACTCTCCGAAACCGCGAAGATCTTCGCGGTCACGTTCCTGATCATCCTGCTCGCGGGAGTGTTCTATTCGCTTAAGAAGGAGAGGATATTGTGGATATAGACCTATCATACCAGGCCATGACCATGACGGCCAAGCAGTTTGGCGAGATGACCCAGAATTTCATCCGCGAAACTGCCGTGGCCACGGGGGCCAAAAAAGCTATCGACAAGCTTACGGCTCCCATATGGTCGTGGGGTCAAAGGAACGCTATCTATCCTTTGCACTTCGGTATAGCCTGTTGCGCCCTAGAGATGGCCGCAGCTTCCGCCCCCCGCTGGGACGCGGAAAGATTGGGGCTCATATACCGTTCCTCTCCCAGACAATCCGATGTTTTGCTCTTGAATGGCTGGATATCCGCCAAAATGCGCCCTACATTGCGCAGGTTATACGAACAAATGCCCGCCCCTAAGTGGGTCGTGGCCATGGGGGAGTGTTCGGTCTCCGGTGGTCCCTGGTACGACGCATATAACGTCATCCAGGGAGTGGACACCTTCATCCCCGTGGACATTTACATCCCTGGGTGCCCGCCCCGCCCCGATGCCATGATCGACGGCTTCTTGAAGCTGAACCGAAAGATCACCGCTGAGAACCGCGGCCGCTTCCTGGACGACTGAGGTGTTCTTATGAAGGTCATCATTTACGATAAGCCGGACAAGTCCGAGGAAGAGGTGGCCAAGGCCATTCAATCCAAGTTTCCCGGAACGGTGGAGATCGTCAAGATCACCCCACGAAACATCATTATGAAAGTGAAAAGAGAGGGCTTCCTGGACGTCTGCATGTATATGAAGGACGAAGTGTCGTTCGAGCACAACTCGTGCGTCACCCCAGTAGATTACCTGGACCATTTCACCGTAGTTTACCATATTTCCTCTTACGCCAACCACCTCATGGCCGAGGTCCTGGTGGACCTGCCGCGCGACGATCCCACCGTGGATTCCATCACCCCATTATGGGGAGGCGCGAACTGGCACGAGAGGGAAGCGTTCGATCTGATGGGCGTGATCTTTAAGGGTCACCCCGACCTGCGTCGCATTATGCTCCCCGAGGAGTACCAGTTCCATCCCCTGAGGAAGGACTTCCAGGTCGGAAGGAGGGTGTAATATGTCTGAAGAGATGTGGATCAATATGGGTCCTCAGCACCCCATGACCCACGGTCTGTGGAACCTGAGGGTCAGGGTCGATGGAGAGACCATGACCGCTGCCGAGCCGATAGTCGGTTACCTGCACCGAGGCTGGGAGAAGATGGTGGAGAACCGCACCTATCCTCAGATCATACCCTTGGCCGACCGTCTTTGCTACGGATCGTCCTTCACCTGGAGCCACCTGTACTGCCTGGCGGCGGAGAGGGTGTTCAATATTGAGGTACCAGAAAGGGCGCAATACATAAGGACGGCCTGCATCGAGATGCAGCGCATATCCTCTCACCTGATGTGGCTGGCCGCGGTTGGTACCGACCTTGGAAGCTACACCATTCTATTATACGGCATGAGGGAAAGGGAGCTGTTCCTGGACCTCATGGTGGAGCTATGCGGGGCCCGCATGACCTACAACTACGTGCGCATCGGGGGCGTCAGGAACGACACCCCCCCGGACTTCGAGCGCAACGTCACCAGGGTGCTTGATACCTTCGAGCCGCGCATCCGTGACCTGGAGGCTCTGTGCGACGAGTGCGAGACCTTCCGCATGAGGACCATCGATATCGGCAAGATCAACGCCGCTGACGCCATGAACTTGGGTCTGACAGGTCCCAGCATGAGGGCTAGCGGAATAGACCTAGATCTTCGCCGTCACGATCCTTACGAGATATACGATGAGCTGGACTTCGATGTCTGCACTCACACGGACGGGGACTGCTACGCCCGTTACAGAGTGCGCATGGACGAGATGAGGGAAAGCGTCAAGATAATACGCCAGTGTCTGGAGAAGATGCCCAAGGGTCCCACCCGCGTTAAAGTGCCCCGATGCCCCCCGAAGGGTACGGCGGTGGCCAGGGTGGAGGACCCCCGAGGAGAGTCGCTCATGTACATGGTCAGCGACGGCACGGACAAGCCCTACCGCTTGAAGGTGCGCTCACCAAACTACGTGAACCTATCGGCATCCCCGGCAATGCTGCTGGGGAACAAGATATCAGACGTCCCGGCGATCATGGGCGTACTGGACATGTGCATTGGAGAGACGGACAGGTGATCAAATGGAAACACTATACACTGTACTGCAAAGCCTATCCGAATGGTTGCTCGGTGTGATCGCCTGGTTGATCGATTGGACCCGACTAGGGTTCCTCAGTGGTATCGCTGATTGGGTGGAGACCGAGCCGGTCGTCACCTTCCTGACCACTCTCTTGGTGGCCGCCATATACTTCATCACGTTGTTCATGTTCGGTCTCTGCTTCATATGGATGGAGAGAAAGTTCATGGGCCGCTTCATGGACCGACGCGGTACCCAGGTCGGTGTTCTGGGGTTCTTCCAGAATTTCGCCGACGGTATCAAGACCATGCTCAAGGAGCATATCATACCAAAGGCAGCGGACAAGGGGCTTTTCGAGATGGCCTCGTTCGCCATCATCGCCACCTCCGCAATGCTCCTAGGATGTATTCCCCTTAGCCCCCAATTCTATGTTATCAACGTGGATCTGGCACTACTGTTGGGAATTGCCATATTCTCCTTCGCCCCTTTCGGCATTCTGATCGGAGGTTGGTCGTCTAACAACAAGTTCAGCCTTATCGGCGGCATGAGGGCCGCTGCCCAGCTCATCGCCTTGGAGATACCCATCCTGATGGTGGTCGTCTCCGTGGTGGTCATGACCGGCAGTCTCTCGTTCATAGGCATCGTCGGCTGGCAGCAGGATAACATCTGGCTGGCATTTCCGTTGTTCATAGGACTGATCACCTTCTTCGTGGCGGCCATCGGCGAGTCCGAGCGTGTGCCGTTCGACCTTCCCGAAGCCGAAGCTGAACTGGTGGAAGGCTGGCAGACCGAGTACGGCGGGTTCCGCTGGGGTCTGATCATGCTATCGGATTATCTCAGGGCTTACATCATGTGCGCCCTGGTGACCATGCTGTTCCTGGGCGGTTGGGACGGTCCCGATTTCGTTTGGGCAGAGATATGGTACCTGGCCAAGACGTTCATAGTGTTCTTCTTCTTCATCTGGGTCAGGGTGGCCATGGTGAGGATAAGGACCGACCAGATCCTGACCTTGGGCTGGAGGCGGCTTCTGCCCCTGTCCATCGTGAATCTGCTTATCGCTATCGCCCTGAAGACCGCGGAGGTGTTCTGATGAGGATAGAAGATATGAGGTACACCAAGGCGGACCATCTTCGCGCCACTGGGTACATATTCAAATCGATGAAGGTGACCTTCAAGAACCTGGTCCGGGCGACCGTGAACCGTCCCTGCACCATACTGTACCCCTGGGAAAAGTTGGTCTATCCGGACAACTACCGCGGACGCCCAGGCATCGTGCTGGACAAGTGCATCGCCTGCGCCCGCTGCGTGAAGATATGCCCTAACCAATGCATCGAGATGGTCCCCATCGAGACGCCGGAGCTGGGAAAGGTCAAACGCCCTCAGATAAACGTTGCCAGGTGCATGATGTGTGGCTATTGTGCCGAGGAATGCCCCACAAACGCAATGATGGTGACCCCCGAGTTCGAGCTCGCGGCGTACAACCGGGCGGACATGATGTTCGACCCTATCAAGCTGCAACACCCCCACAAACCTGGGTATGAGGTGAACTACTCCTTCGCTCTGATATCGGAGATGAAAGGAGGCGCGGCCAAGACCTATGCCAAGAACGATCCCGAGATGCACGATACCATCGTCCTAGACGGAGTGAAGTGTATCTCATGTCAGAGATGCGCCAAGACCTGCCCCACTGGGTCCATCGAGATGGCTGAGACCGGGGAACTTAACCCCAAGACCAAGAAGCCCATCAAATGGCCCAAGTTCGACAACGCCAAATGCGTGGTCTGCGAGCAGTGCGTCGAGGTGTGTCCCAAGGACGCCCTTTCAATCAAGGAGGTGTTGTGATGGACCTGACCACAGTGTTCTTTCTGATATTCTCCGGTCTGACTGTAGGTTGCGCCATCATGGTGGTGGTGTCAAAGGACATCGTGCGAAGCGTGGTGTTCCTGGCTGCCACCTTCATCGGGGTGGGCATCATCTACATGTTCCTGAACGCGGAATATCTGTTCCTGATACAGATACTGGTATACGTGGGCGCCATCAACGTTCTGATACTCTTCGGTATCATGTTGACGCGCCGGCGGATGGTGGGAGACGATTCCTGCCAAGATGAGGAGAGCGGGAGGTGGTTGCCGTGAAGAACGGTGATTCAACTCAAGCCGTCGTTGTGAAGCTGCTCGTCGTCGGACTGCTTATCGAGCTCATGATGTACTCCGTGTTCTCCGTAGAATGGGGGGACGTGGGCAGCACGCTCTTCAATACGGTCCAGATCGGTGAGATGCTCTTCAACGAGTTCGGGGTAGCTGTGCTCATGGTGGGCCTGCTTCTCCTCTCCGCCATCCTGGGCGGGGTTTTCATAGCACAGGAGGATGAGGAATGAACATACCTCTAGAATACATACTGGTCCTATCTTCATCCCTGTTCATCGTAGGGGCGGCTGGGGTAATCCTAAAAAAGAACGCCATCATGGTGTTGATGTCCATTGAGCTGATGCTCAACGCAGCGAACGTCAACATGGTGGCATTCTCCTCGTATTACGGTGATGCCAGGGGTCAGGTCTTCGCCCTGTTCTCCATCGGCATAGCCGCGGCCGAGGTGGCGGTTGGTCTGGCGATCCTGCTCAACCTGAACAAGCTGAAGAAGACCGTGAATGTGGATGACATCAACTTACTGAGGTGGTAAGAATGGACATATTGGAATACGCGTGGTTGATCCCGGTCATCCCCTTACTGGCCTTCGTCATAGTAGGATTCTTGGGCAACAGGATGAAGGACAAAGGAGGCCTGGTCGCCATCCTCGGTGTCGGGGGCGGAATGGTCCTGGCCCTTTGGACGGCCTTCGAGATACTCACTACCGGACGAGTTTATGAAGTGTCTATGGACTGGGTAGTTCTCAGCTCCGAATACAGATTGGAGATAGGAGTGTTCCTGGACAACGTGGCGGCCATGATGCTGATCGTGGTCTCCTTCATCGCCTTCCTGGTAGTGGTCTACTCCACCGCCTATATACACGATCAGGGCCCGCGCCGTCACCGATACTACACCGAGATATGCCTGTTCGTGGGCGTAATGCTCGGACTGGTACTGGCCAACAACTTCATACAAATGTTCATCTTCTGGGAGCTGGTCGGACTGTGTTCCTACCTGTTGATCGGCTTCTGGTTCGAGAGGCCTGCCGCGGCTCGCGCCGCCAAGAAGGCCTTCCTGGTGACCAGGGTGGGGGACGTCATGTTCATGATCGGCCTCTTCCTACTGTTCACCGAGCTCAAGACCCTTAACTTCCAATTGGTCTGGAGTGCTTTAGATACTGCGGACGCTGCTACGCTGGCCTTTGCTGGCTTCTTCCTGTTCGGAGGTGCCATAGGCAAGAGCGCGCAGTTCCCGTTACACGATTGGCTACCAGACGCCATGGAAGGTCCGACCACAGTGTCCGCTTTGATACACGCGGCCACCATGGTCAACGCAGGTGTTTATCTGGTCGCCAGAGCCTTCCCGATCCTGACCCAAAGCGCCGAGGTCAGTCTGTTCGTGGGCGTCATCGGAGGTATAACTGCCTTCATCGCAGCCACCATGGCCCTCTGCGCTCCAAAGATCAAAGGGGTCCTCGCCTATTCCACGGTGTCCCAGCTGGGATATATGATATTGGCGTTGGGCGCTGGTGCATACATGTGGCACTTCGGCCATTACGTCGAGGCAAGCATTGCCTTCGGTGCAGGCCTGTTCCATCTGATGAACCATGCCTTCTTCAAAGGGCTGCTTTTCCTGGGTGCCGGTTCGGTCATACACTATGTGCACACTGAGGACCTGAACAAGATGGGTGGGCTGGGCAAGTACATGAAGGTGACATCGATCACCATGCTCATAGCCTCCATATCGATCGCTGGTATCCCGCCTTTATCCGGGTTCTGGAGCAAGGACGAGGTACTGGCCGTGACCTTCCAGGCTGGAGACGCCAACCTGACCTTCATGTTACTATGGATATTGGGGGTCCTGACCGCCTTTATGACCGCCTTCTACATGTTCCGCATGTGGTTCATGGTGTTCAAAGGAAAGGAGAACGAGGGCACCAAGCACGCCACCGAGCACGCGCATCACAAGCACGAAGCCCCTGTGGCAATGCTTCTGCCTCTGGTTGTCCTGGCTGCGCTGGCCTTCGGCTCTGGGTTCTCCCTGTTCATCGGGGATGGGTTCTTCGGTAGCATCTACTACCACGAAGCCCACGTCCTGAGCATAGGGGAGCGCCTGACCGATGTGTTCACATCGCCCTTAACATACGTCTCAATAATAGCAGCCGTAAGCGGCATCGTGCTGGCCTACTTCAGTTTCCTCAAGACCACGGTGTCTGCGGAGAAATTTGTCTCCAAGGGATTCCCCAAGGCAATGCACAAGCTGCTACTGGACCGTTACAAGTTCCCGGTGGCCTATGATAAGATAGGTTACGTGGGCCTCTACGGTTTCTCGTTGCTGCTGGATAAGTTCGATCGCTACGTAATCGACGGCATAGTCAATGCCATCAGCGCCTTCCTGATCGGAGCCGGAGGAGTGGTCCGCAAGGCCCAGACCGGTTTCGTTCAGAGCTACACCACCTTGTTATTGGCGGGTGTGTCGCTGATCATAATACTGCTCTATGTCGTAGGAGTGTTGAGGTGATCCCATGTTAGAGAACATACCGATACTATCCCTGCTGTTGCTCTTTCCATTGATCGGTGCAGTGGTCACCTTTTCCTTGGGAAAGAACCCCAAGGCGGCAAAAATGTCCGCCCTGGTATTCTCCGCCATACCGTTGGTGCTGTCTCTGCTGATGCTCACCGAGTACACTCAGACCTCTGGCGGCTATCAGTTCATGGAGTCGTTCTCCTGGATCGATACCCTTGGTATCCAGTATATCATGGGTGTCGACGGCATCAGCGTGCCCATGGTCTTCCTGAGCACGCTGCTGGTATTCCTGGCAGTCATATTCTCCTGGGACATTGAACACCGGACCCATCAGTACATGGCCTTGTTGCTGGTGCTGGAGCTCGGAATTCTAGGGGTCTTCATGTCCCTGGACTACTTCGTGTTCTACATCTTCTGGGAGGTCGTCCTGATCCCGATGTACTTCCTCATCAGCGTGTGGGGCGGTCCACGGCGTTCCTATGCCGCGATCAAGTTCTTCATCTATACCCACATAGCCAGTTTGGTCATGCTGCTGGGGATATTCGCCCTCTATTTCGAGGCCGGGAACTACAACGGCTATTACTCATTCAGTATGGAGACCATCAACGCCGTGTCCCCGTTCTTCTCCGATACCTTCCAGATAGTGGTGTTCGGGGCTCTCTTCTTCGGCTTCGCCGTGAAGATGCCCATGTTCCCCTTCCATACCTGGTTACCGGACGCTCACGTGGAGGCACCTACCGCAGGATCGGTCCTGCTGGCCGGTCTTCTGTTGAAGATGGGTGCTTACGGTATCATACGCGTGGCCTTCCCGGCCCTTCCTAGCGGTGCCGAAGAGTGGCAGTTGGTCATGGTCATCATGGCCATATTGTCCATCGTATACGGTGCGATCATGTGTCTGGCCCAGAAGGACCTAAAAAAGATGGTGGCATATTCCTCCATCAGCCACATGGGTATCGTATTGTTGGGATTCGCCACCTTTAGCGAGCTGGGTATTGCGGCCGGTGTCTTCCAGATGTTCGCCCATGGTCTCATCACTGCCGTCCTCTTCATGATGTGCGGTGTGATGCAGCATAAGGTCGGCACCAGAAACATCCCCCGATTGGGAGGACTGGCTGCAAAGATGCCATATGCTGCGACCTTCATGGTGATCGGCTTCCAGGCATCCCTGGGGCTTCCGGGCATGGTCGGCTTCGTGGCCGAGTTCTCGGTCTTCACCGCCACCTACGATGCCTTCGGATGGCTGTTACTGATCCCCGTGATTAGCGTGGCCATAACCGCCGCGTATTACATCTGGGCTCTTCAGCGGACAATATTTGGGCCTCTGACCAAGGAGGTGGACACCGAACACATACACGATCTGTACTGGTATGAGACACTGCCATTGGCGGTGCTGAGCGGGCTCATCGTGCTCTTCGGCATGTTCCCCGGCTTGATACTGGATTACATACGGCCTGCATTGGGCACGGTCGTGGGCCTCTTGGGAGGGATCTAAGTGGACTACTCAGCACTATATCCGGAGATCATACTGGCCCTATTCGCTATCGCTATTCCCGCGGTAGGGATGATGCTGAAGGACAGTAAGTTCCTGGCCGCGGTCTCACTGGCGGGCGTAGGCCTGGCCATGCTCGCGGTCTTTATGTACTTCTACGAGGGATTGGGCGCCGTCGTCTTTGACAACGGCCTGCTGGTCCTGGACGACTTCAGCGGACTGTTCATGATGGTCTTCCTGGCTGTGGCCTTCGTGGTCATACTCGCGTCGGGTAAGTTCATCGAGGGTGAGAAGCACGCCTCGGAGTATTACTCCCTGATCCTGCTGGCGACCGTGGGCATGATGTTAGTGGCCGCGTCCACCGATCTCTTCGTGCTCTACATCGGCATCGAGATCACCAGCATATCCTCGTACGCCCTGGTGGCCTTCCGCAAGAAGGACATAAAGGGAACGGAGGCAGCTACCAAGTACTTCATCTTCGGCGGGATCTCCTCAGCCTTCACACTGTTCGGTATCTCACTGGTGTACGGCATCACCGGGACCACCTCCTTCGAAGGCATCGGCGCTGCCGTCGGCAGCCTGGTGGAATTCAAGGAGATGATCTGGCTAGCGTTGGTCATGGTCATCGTCGGCTTTGGCTTCAAGGTGGCAGTGGTGCCCTTCCACGCCTGGGCCCCGGACGTCTACGAAGGTGCCCCCAGCACCATCACTGCCATGCTGGCAGCCGGTTCAAAGAAGATGGGTCTCGTGGCCATGTTCAAGTTCTTCTTGATCGCCATGCTTGCCATCAAGGCGGACTGGGAGATGGTGATCGCGATCATGGCCATACTGACCATGACCGTCGGCAACCTGGCGGCACTGAACCAGACCAGCATCAAGAGGATGTTAGCCTACTCCAGCATCGCCCAGGCCGGCTACATATTGATCGCCATTGCGGTAGGAACGGAGTTCGCCCTGACGGGTGGTATATTCCACATCCTGACCCACGCCTTCATGAAGGGCGGGGCTTTCATCATAGTGGCCACATTGGCCGTGGTGGCCATCGGTGAGAGGATATCGGACTACAAGGGACTGGCCAAAAGGTCCAACTTCATGGCCTTCTCCATGACCATACTGCTCTTCTCTTTGGCGGGCATACCGCCATTGGCCGGGTTCGCTAGCAAGGTCGTGCTGTTCTCCTCGCCCATACAGGGCGGTGTAGCAGGCGCGGAGTGGCTTATCTGGCTGTCCGTGGCTGCAATCATCAACAGCGCCATCTCCCTGTACTACTACGCTCGCGTGGTCAAGTACATGTACGTGGATGAGTTGGATGAGGATGTCCCGGTCGCGAAGCTGAAGCTGCCGAAGAGCATGATGGCCGCGGTGGCGATATGCGTCATAGCCGTGATCGGCATCGGTCTGTACCCAGAATACTTTATCCAGCTGTGTCAGGACGCCGCCCGGGCATTATTGGCCTAAAATCCTTTCCCAGTTCTTCTTCTTTTTTTCTTTACCAGCATGCGTGCTGGCGATAAAGTCGCGGATAAATCCAGTAACGATTAAGTATGGATTTATCATATCCAGCGACGATGCCTCAGTCTTGGGATTTCTCTATTAAGGAAGAGCTGCACCAGGTGGATCAGGAGATCCGTCGCAGCATCCAGTCGGAGCAACCCATCCTGACCGAGATCTGCGATTACGTGATATCATCTGGCGGCAAGCGCATGCGCCCTGGTGTCACCATATTGTCCTACCTGGCCAACGGAGGCAAGGTAGTATCCGATGCGGTGAAGATCGCCGCGGCCTTCGAGATGATACACAGCGCCACCCTCATACACGATGATATCAACGACCGTTCAGAGATGAGGCGCGGAAAACCGTCGGCATACAAGAGATACGGACTGCAGGAAGCACTGATCAGTGGCGATTTCCTGTTCGTCAAGGCATTTTCCATTGGCGGGTTTTTCAACGAGGAGATAGTGAACATGGTGGCCGATGCCTGCACCGCTATCGCTGAAGGTGAGATCGTGCAGTTCGAACAGGAGGGTGAAATATCTTCACTGGACGTTTATCTGGACATCATAAGGGGAAAAACGGCGAAACCCATCATGGCCGGTGCCCGGATAGGAGCGTACCTGGCCGAAGCTGAACCCCATGCAATTCAGGGCATGGGGGAATATGGCCTCAATATCGGAATGGCCTTCCAGATCGTCGATGACATCCTGGACATAGTGGGCACGGAGCAGATGCTTGGGAAACCACGCATGGTAGATTTCTCCGAAGGGAAGGCCACACTGCCTCTGATACTCGCCATTGGCGATGGGGAAGTGGAAAAGCGGTTGACGGAACTTTTCAACAAGGACCATAAGACCCATCGGGACGTCGAGGAGGCTGCAGAACTGGTAAGCAGGACCACGGCGCTGGATATATCTCGAACGAAGGCCCAGGAATACGCCGATCTGGCGGTGAGGGCATTGAAGGAAATCCCCGATTCAATTCACAAGGAAGGGTTGCGGAAACTCGCCTCAACGGTGGTCACCCGCAGCAATTGAACGTTCACTCGTTGAAGTCATCAATAATACTATGGTGAAGACCATGAGCAAGGAAATGAAGGTCGATGTGGTCGTGGTCGGCGCCGGTCCGGCCGGCAGCACTGCCGCCAGGTTCGCGGCGGAAGGCGGGGCGAACGTATTGGTACTGGAACGCAGACCCCAGGTGGGCGTTCCGGTGCGCTGCGGGGAGTTCATGCCCAGCTTCGATGAGATGCAGGGAATGTTCCCCCTGGTCGAGGATATGGCCGAGATCTTCGAGGTTCCCGCGGACCTCATGGTATTGAAGTGCGACACCATACGCATCTTTTCACCAAAATTCACTCGTTATGAACTTCCCTTCGGCGGATACACGACCGACAGGGACCGACTTGACCAGTTCTTTGCCGCCCAGGCCGAGAAAGCTGGGGCCGAGGTGATCACAGGTCAGCGCGTGATCAAGGTCGAGGAAGGTATGGTTCAGACGGATGAACTAACTGTCCGGGCCAAGGTCATCGTGGGAGCGGACGGTCCGCTTTCCCTGGTGGGCAAGACCTTCGGGCTGGAGCGGTCCAAGGACCTCTGCCCCGCAGTGACCGTTCAAGTTCCGGGGGATTTCGACCCCGTCCCGGAGATGTACTTCGGTACGGTCGCTCCAGGCGGATACGCCTGGGTTATCCCAAAGAAAGGGGCGG
>SPCU01000149.1 GCA_004525545.1 Methanomassiliicoccus sp.
CGTTCTCCCCGTTGACCACCACGGTCACCGTTCCCTCGTGCACCGCTGAAGCGTCCATCACCTCTAACTGCTTCTTTATGTCACCAGCGGCCCCTTTAAACTTTGGTCCTAAGGCCCCGAACTTCGGGCGGACCACGTCCCGCTCCACGTCCTCCGGTCGCTCGAAGCGCTTGAAGGCGGTGAGGTCCGCTTTCGAATGCTCCATGTGCCGGGAGAGGTCCCAGCATCCTCGGTCCGCTATGCCCACGATCTCGGTCCACCCGAAACTGATGAGCACTTCAGCATCCCAGCAATCGGAGGCGTAGTGGGCCATCTCGGTCTTTAGATGCTGTCGGAAACGTAATCGGTTCGGATCGACACCGGCCGAGGTCAAAAAGTCATAGGTGACCCACATGAAGTAGGCCAGGGTCTCATTTCCTATCGTTCCCTTTTCCACCGCCTCCCGGTAGGTGGTCTCGATCTCCTGCTCCCCCTCGTTGGGGACCAGCTTGACCGTCCTCCCCTTGATGCCGTCGTAGCGGGGCCACGTCTTATCCTCCGGGTCTACGAAAAGCTCCGCCTCCATCAGGTTGAACTCCCGCAGCCTGATGACGCCCTGCCGGGGCGATATCTCGTTGCGGAAGCCGCGGCCCACCTGAATGACGCCGAATGGCAGCTTCTCGCGGCAGTGCCTGTATAAGTTCGTATAATTGACGAAGATGGACTGGGCGGTCTCAGGACGCAGATAGCCCGTACGACCGTTACCGGGGCCGATCTTGGTCTTGAACATGAGGTTGAACTCCTCCACGTCAGTGAACTCCCCGTCGCACTGGCAGCGGACGTCGTTCTCACGGATCAGCTTCTGCAGTTCCTCCCTCGACAGGGAATCGGGGTTGGGGTGGAGATCTTTCGCCAAATGATCGGCGCGGAACGATTCGCCGCACGCCTTGCAGGTGACGGACAGGTCGGTAAAGTTGTCCACGTGGCCGGATGCTTTGAACACCGCTTCCGGTCCGATGTTGTCACCGTCTATCTCCACGAAGCCCTCCTGCAGGCCGTAGATCCTGCGCCACAGGTCGACGATGTTGCTCTTCAGGGCCGTGCCTAACGGCCCGTAATCATACAGACCGGCGATACCGCCGTATATCTCGTAGGCGGGGTAGATGAACCCTCTCCTCTTGCACAGGGAGAGGACGTCCCCAGAGCTGACCTCCTTCATCTGGTTCATTGCTCCTTGATGAGCACGGAAATGATGTCGTGATCGTATATCATGGCCAGTAGACAGTCCTTGTTGTCCCTGACCGGCAGCTGCCCGAAATCGTTCTTGCGCATGACGCGGGCCGCATCCGAGATGGCGGTCTTCTTGAAGACGGTGATGGGGTCCTTCACCATGATCTCCTTGATGGGCATGCCCGGCAGTTCGATCTTGGAGACCTCGTACCACAGCTTCATGACGTTGCGCAGCCCTTCCCAGGACCATTGGTCCTCGTCCTCGGCCATGCCCATTTCGGATATGACCGCGGCGCCCTCGATATAGCTCTTGTTGAATATGTCCCGGTCGGTGATGATGCCGGTCAGCCGCCCTTGCTCATCAAGCACCGGCAGCGCCGTGGACTTCGAGACCTTCAGTATGACCGCCGCGACCGCCAAGGGCGTTTCCATGAAGATGGGAACGCAGGGCGAGCGTATGACGCTCTCCACCGGGGAATCTATTCCTCTTTTCTCCACGATGCACAGCAGGTCCGTCGGCGTCAATATGCCCACGAGACGGTTATCTTCGACCACCGGGAGGTGGCGAATGCCCCCTTCCACCAGGAGCTTGGCCGCGTCCTCGACCGAGTCCTTGGGGGAGATGGACAGATGGTCCCTCTGCATGATCATGGCCGCCTGGTCCTCGTCCGAATGCTCGAATATGTCCTGACGTGTGATCATACCCGCCAGCGAACCATCGGTGCGGCGTACGACCGGTAACCCTGTCAGATTGTGCTGCACCATGATCTTCAGCACCTCTTGGCGTGAACCGGGCACCTGGGCGACTATGGGATTGGACGTCATCACGTCCCCTACGTTGGCCATTTAGTTCTCCTCCCCTGAGGACCTGATCACAAGTACAGGGCATTCGGCGAAACGCACCACGCGCTCAGCGACGCTGCCTAAAAGCAATTTTGAGAATCCGGTTCGACCCAGGGTGCCCATGACCACCAGGTCGTGATCGTGCGACAGCTCCACTATCTTACGGGACGGGGAGCCTTCCTCGACGCGGGTGTTCAACTTGAC
>SPCU01000074.1 GCA_004525545.1 Methanomassiliicoccus sp.
ATTGAACAGTACTAGTACACATCATGATAATGAAATAAATCAATCTGGTCTGCTAACTTCATATATACATGCGGTCAGTTGTAATCTGGATAATCATGCCCTCTGGGAAGAGCAAGTAAGGTAAAAAGGTAACGGCCAAGCGGAGCACTGGAGTCGAATCTCTGAAACCAGATTCCCCCGGGTCGTTCCTGAACAGGGAGACCAGCTGGGTAAAGTTCCATCGTCGCATCCTGGAGGAGGCACTGGACGAGGAGCACCCGCTCCTGGAAAGGGTCAAGTTCTTGGCCATCTGCGGCAGCAACCTGGATGAATTCTTCATGGTCCGGGTCTCCGGGCTGAAACGACAATTAAAAAAGGGGGCGTTGGAAGCCCCCCCGGACGGATTGACACCTTTAGAGCAGATGGAGATCATAAACCATGATCTGCTACCGTTGCTGGAGCTGCATGGCAAGTGCTGGTATGATGATATTCTGCCAAAGCTCAAGGCTCAAGGAATCAGCATTCATCGCATAAAGGACCTTGACCCACAAAGGCGGGAGGATCTGCGGGACTTCTTCGAAAGAATGGTGTTCCCCGCCATGACGCCTTTGGCCTTGGACTTCAATCAGCCATTCCCTTTCATTTCCAATCTCAGTATCAATCTGGCAGTGGTCGTTCACCATCCCCAGAGGGGCGAACGTTATGCCAGGGTGAAGGTCCCGGTGGACCTTTTCCCCCGCTTCGTTCCTTTACCTGGAACCAGCCCGGGCCGCTCACAGGACTTCGTATTGCTCGAAGACCTAGTGGCTGACAACCTGGACCTGCTCTTTCCGGGCATGAAGGTCAAGGAAGTGCATACTTTCCGCATCACTCGGGACGCGGACATCGAGATAACCATGGACGAGGCCGAAGACCTACTGACCGCCATCGAGGAAAGCGTGGAGACAAGGAGGATCGGTTCACCGGCCAGGCTAGAGGTGGACAAGGACATGCCCGAGAGGATGGTCGATCTATTCAGTAATAAGTTGGGGCTCCACCCGTTGGCCGTATTTCGCTCGTTCGCCCCCCTGGCCCTCAGCGGTTTCTGGGACCTCCTTTCCATCAATCGCCCGGACTTGAAGGACCTGCCCTTCCTCCCTTTTGTACACCCGGACCTCGCGCCGGAGAAGGATATCATGACGGCCGTGGACCGACGGGACCGGCTGTTCTACCATCCTTACGATAGCTTCGTGCCCTTGGTCACCTTCCTGAAGCAAGCGGCTAACGACCCCCAGGTGCTGACCATTAAGATAACCCTCTACCGTATTGACAAGCACTCCCCCATCATCGACGCCCTGATGGAGGCCAGAGAGAACGGCAAGGCGGTAGCCGCCGTGGTGGAATTGAAGGCTCGCTTCGACGAAGAGAACAACATCGTCTGGGCCCGCGCCTTGGAACGCGCAGGTGTTCATGTGGTGTACGGTCTGCTGGACCTCAAGGTGCATGCCAAGGTATTGCTGGTGGTCAAGAAGAGGGGCAATGACATCATACGATACACGCACATGGCCTCGGGTAACTACAACGCACAGACGGCCAGGGTATACGGGGACATCGGATATCTGACCAGCGATCCGGACATTGGGGCGGACGCTGCCGATCTGTTCAACTCGTTGACGGGTATGCGCAAAAGGAGAGCTACCGCAAACTGCTGGTTGCTCCGGTGACCTTGAAGAGGGAACTGATATCTAGAATAGACCGGGAGGCCCAGCGACAGAAAGACCATGGCGACGGCTACATCGCCTTCAAGTTGAACGGGTTGCTGGACAAGGAGGTCATATCGGCCTTGTACCGAGCGTCCAATGCCGGGGTCAAGATCGATCTGAACGTGCGCGGGCTCTGCGCGCTGAGACCCGGTATCAAAGGCGTTAGCGAGAACATCAAGGTCAATAGCATCGTCGGCAGGTTCCTGGAGCACGCCCGCATATTATATTTCCGGAACGGAGGGGAGGAAGAGGTCTTCCTGGGCAGCTCTGACCTTATGCCGCGCAACCTCCACCGCCGAGTGGAGGTTCTATTCCCTGTCCTGGACGAACAGTACCGGCGAATGCTGGTGGATAATATCATACCCATTCATCTTCGGGACAACGTGAAATCGCGCGACCTGCTGCCGGATGGTAGCTATATCAAAAAAAGACCTAAGAAGGGAGACGAAAGGGTCGATTCTCAAGAATGGCTGATCAAGAACCGTGGTATCTGGCACGAGGAGGAGTGAAAATGAGGCAGGATGAACTGTGCCATTTCGGCCAGGAGGTGACGAGAGAGCGATTGACCGCCATACTGGCGGAGGTTGACGGTGTTCGCAAAGGTGAGGACATCGAATACGTGCATCGCATGCGCGTGGCCAGCCGACGCCTGCGCTCGGCACTGCGCCTGTTCCAGGAATGCCTCAAGGAAAGGAAGGCCAAACGTTGGCGACAAGCGGTCAAAGAGATCACCTCCGCCCTAGGCGAAGCGAGGGACCTGGACGTCCAGATAGATTTTCTTGAGGACCTCGGTAAGGATTGGGAAGGAGAGGAGGGAGGTGGACTGAAGGAGATCGTCCGTAACCTCAGGGACAGGAGGGCGACATTGCAGCCTGACATCGTTGCGCTCATGGACCGTTTGACCGCTGAGAACCCCCTCAAGGAAATGGAGCTGGAGCTGATGGGTGTGGAGAAATGGCAGGGAGACCCTTCCGTGATCGGCTCCCACGCCTACGCTCATTCGGCCATTGCCGTGGAGGAAATTATGGCCCACTCGCATTCGGTGCCGGTCTACGAGGACTGGGAAGGCCATCATGCCCTTCGAATCGCTGGGAAGCGCCTGCGCTATGCCCTGGAGGCTTTCAGGGGGGCCTACTCCGACGGTCTGACCGAAGAGATACGCACCCTCAAGGGATTGCAGGACGTCGTAGGGGATCTGCATGACTGCGACGTATGGTTACAGCGCCTGCCGGAAATGCGGGAAAGGATGCCAGAAGCGGAAAAGGCCTTGGACCGCCTGCAAAGTGATCGCGAACTGCGTCGTAGGAAGCTGCATGGGAAGCTGATGGATAGCTGGTACGTCCTGTTGCAGGAGAGGTTCTTCTACCGCGTATTGGACAAGCTAAAAGGACATGGGGCGGAGGAGGTCTGCCCGATGAACGTGGCGCTGATCTCGGACGTGCACGGGAACGAGTTGGCATTGAGGGCGGTCATGACCCACGCGCGCGATCGGGGGGTGTCGGCGATACTGCACGCGGGTGACGCCGTCGGTGCTCCAAGGCCCAACCAGGTCATCGACCTGCTTAGAGGTGCGGACGTGCTCAGCGTCGCTGGGAACATTGACAGGACTGTCCTGGAGGCCCACCATAGGGGCGGCAGATGCTTCGACGCCTCCCTCGAGTTCCTCGTCAACGATCTTAAGGATGGAGGCTGGGAATGGTTATCTTCCCTGCCCATGGAGGTACGGTTGGACATTTGCGGCCGGACAGTTCTCATGACGCACGGCTCTCCCGGCAACGATCGGGAGAAACTGCTCCCCACCACCCCCGAATCGCGATTGAAGTGTATAGCCCAGGATGTCAAGGCGGACGTGGTGATCACTGGACATTCCCATATCCCTATGCACCGGGAGGTATCGCATACACTATTTGTCAATCCGGGAAGCGTGGGACGGCCGAGGGGAGGGGCTCGGGCCTGCTACGCCATACTGACATTCCCGACGATGGAGATACAGCACTATCAGGTCAAGTACGATTCCCAAAAGATGGCCAATGAGGTGCTGGAACAGGGATTCCAGGACCAGGCCAAGGATATTGGCGAGGGGAGGAAGGAGGATAGGGTGGAGGCCGTAGGCCAATGGGCCATGTTGCTCCAACCAGACCAGGGGCATGTAGAACAGGTGCGGACCCTGGCACTTCAGCTCTTTGACCAAACGAAAGGATTGCACCGATCGAAAGAAGGTGACCGCGAGCTGCTGGAGATGGCCGCCTTGGCCCATGATGTAGGATTATATCAGGGCGGGGAGGGACACCAACGGAGAGCCCTAGACCTGATCATGAAGGCTGAACTACCCCTGGAACGGAGGGATCAGATGATAGTGGCCTGCATCTCCCGCTACCATGGTTGCCGCTCCCCGCGGGAGAACGACCGCGTCTTCCGAGACCTTAAGCAGAGGGACCGTAGACGTGTGCGGAAGCTCGCTGCCTTGCTGGCCATAGCTGATGCCCTGGACCGGGGACACGATTCCCGGGTGTCCGGCGTGACCGCCGTGGTGTCGAAAAAGGAGGTGCGCCTGCAACTGGCAGGTAGTGAACCGTTCTTGCTGGAACGGGAATGGGTCGGGTATAAACAATGCCAGTTCGAAAGTGTGTTCAGTAGGAGGATCTGCCTTGAACAATGAGGCGGACAAGGGGAAGGTCGCATCCTTCCTCGACGTGGGCACCAATTCCGTGAGGCTGCTGGTAGTGCGCATCAACCCCAATCGTTCCTACACGGTCATCAGCGAACAGAAGGAGATAGTTAGGCTTGGGGACACTGAGTTCAGGGAAGGACTGTTGTCGGAGGAGGCCATTGATAGGACAGTCAGGGTGGTAAAGAACTTCTGCGATCTCTCCCGGACATATGGCGCCACGGAGTTCGTGGCCATGGCAACCTCCGCCACTCGCGAGGCCATCAACCGGATGGACCTCGTCGACAGGCTCAAGGAGACCACCGGGCTTAAGCTGGAGATCATCTCCGGAATGGAAGAGGCGCGTCTGATATACTTAGGAGTATCCAGCGGACATCACATCGGACGGAAGACCTCCTTGTTCATTGACATCGGAGGGGGAAGCACGGAACTGGTGCTGGGTGACCAGCTTGATTACTCGTACCTGGAGAGCTTGAAGGTTGGGGCCATCCGCCTGACCACCATGTTCGTGAAGAAGATCGAGGGACCGGTATCGGAGGACGTGCTGAACAAAATGCGCAAGTACGTGAAGAGCGCGCTGGTCCGCGGGAAGAAGGAGATCGTGCAGAACAAGGTGAGCCTGGCCTTCGGCAGTTCCGGCACCATCGTCAATCTCTCGGAGATCTTGGTCAAGCACGACAGCGGCTCCCGCCCGGGCATCATCCGTCACTCGCAATTGAAGAAGGTCATCCCCTACCTGTCCACAATGGACCTGAGCACCCGGCGAAAGGTGCCGGGTATTAATCCTGAAAGGGCGGACATCATCGTGGCCGGGGCGGTGATCCTGGAGATGATCATGGACGAGCTGAAGCTGAGCGAGATCGCCGTGAGCTCCCGCAGCCTTCGCGATGGGATGCTCATGGACTATCTAGGAGGTCTGCAGGAGTTCCCTGGATACCGCGAGCTTTCAGTGAGGGAGAGGAGCGTCATACAGCTTGGACGGGCGTGCTCGGTGGACGAGGAGCACGCCCGCAGGGTGATGACGATTGCTTTAGAGCTGTTCGACAGCGCCGCCAAGAAAGGGCTTCATGGGGTTCGGTAAACAGGAGAGGGAGCTGCTGCATCACGCCGCCTTCTTGCACGACGTTGGGGATTTCATCTCCTTCAACGACCATCATCTCCACTCGCACTACATCATCTGCCATGCCGAGCTCCTGGGCTTTTCCAGCCGGGAGGTGCTAATCATGGCCAATGTGGCTAAGTATCATAGAAAGCGGACCCCCAAGGTCCGGTCAGTAGACCTTCGGGACCTGGATGACATCGATAGACGGGTGGTATTACACCTATCCACAATTCTACGGATGGCCGAGAGCCTGGACAGGTCGCACTCCAACCTTGTGCAGAGCGTACGTTTCAACAAGGTCACCAAACGTTCGGTGCGTTTGATCGTGACCGCTGGCGGAGACCCACAGCTTGAGATGTGGCGTTTGGAGGAGGACCGCAAGGCTTTCGTGAAAGCTTTTAGAAAAGAATTGCAAGTGATATTGAACCGCATCGAAAGTTAAAGAATGAAAAGGTAAAATCGATTTAAGGGGTTTGGCCGGAAGTTCAAAAAGAACTTACTTGGACTTTTTCATTATTTTCATCCAGCCGCCGCTCTCGAACACCGCGAGACTCCTCTTTCCCAAGGTCTTTTCGAACTCGTCCCAGGAAACGATCTCTAGCCTTGCGTTGTTGCCCTTCGTGAACTGAATTCCGTTAGTGCCCTTCACGCGACCGGGCTTGAGACCCTTTTTCTTCGCGATGTCCTTGGCCTTGTCTAAGCTGATCTTCTCCATCACCAAAGAATTACCTCCTCGATAATCGACCACTCTGGCCTATTACCCAGTAAGTAATGGAAATATTCTATATATAAAATTTATCGTATAAAGAATTAAATCCAGCGTTTATTGACTTATATAATATGCCCTGTTAATTCTAAAGTAATCCAGATAATTATACACACTATATGAATTTGAAAACCATGCTGGGTCAATGACTGGCTAGTGCTGGAGGGAGCAAGGTTATATGCCCCGGGCGGGATAACCTCGGGAACATCATGAGCCTCTTCGGTTCTTCTGGTATACGAGGTTTGGTCGGAAAGGACATAAACGTCGAGCTTTGCGTCAAGATCGGTCGTGCGGTTGGAGAAATGGCCGGCAGTGTCGTATTAGGAAAGGACCCGAGGACCAGCGGGGATCTGGTGATGAGCGCGCTTGTGGCCGGACTTATCGAGGCCGGGGCTGAACCATACCGAGCGGGAATGATCCCCACGCCAACACTGGCCTACGCCGCGTCCCATTTCGATTGCGGACTCATGGTCACCGCCTCGCACAACCCCCCGGAGTACAACGGGGTGAAG
>SPCU01000107.1 GCA_004525545.1 Methanomassiliicoccus sp.
GCGGCCTTCTACATGTTCCCCAAGATCGAGTCCGACCACTGGAAGACCGACAAGGATTTCGTCCTGGACGTCCTGAACGAATGCCACGTCCTGGTCGTTCCCGGGTCCGGGTTCTGCCCCGTGTACGGCAAGGACCACTTCCGCATGGTGTTCCTGCCGAACATCGATATCTTGGGAAAGGCCTTCGACTCCATCGAGTCGTTCATGAGGAAGAACGCCTGAAAAGACCTCTCGAGGAGGGTCCGCCTCATCATTTCCATTTTTTATTTAGCTGTATGAACATGCCCAGGCATAGTATTGCCAATGGGATCAAGTAGGCAGCGAACAGTGGGCCGTCCCGTCCTTCCTCATAGGTGATGGTATAGGTCTGGATCTGGTCCATCTGATCGTCCATCCAGAACTGAAGGATCAGTACCCCTCCCTCATCACCAGTGCTCATAATGAAACCATTTTCCTCCGGCACGAAGGTCAGATCGGTCTTCGTCACATCGTAGGAATCATCCATGGCGAGCACTGTGGTCGACGGCTCTCGGGACCAGTCAATAAGATTGGGGAACAGGACCACGTTCCCGCAGGCCTCGGGGTGCAGTAAATCGTTGATGAAATAATCGTGGTATTCGGACAGAGAGCCTATGAGGCCGATCTCCCCGGTGTCTGGATCTAGCTCGAAGAACTCCCCCACGCTCTTGTAATCAAAGGTCCAGTAACCTAGGAACACGTCACCGAAGGGGAACATGTTGCTGGAGCACAGGTCCTCCGTGACATTGATGGTGCTGATCAGCTCGCGCTCCTTCAGGTCCACGATCTTGATGGTGGGGCTGGGAACGAAATAGGCACCGGACAGACCTTCATCGTACTTCGAGGCGAATCCCGGCATCTTGTATAGCATTCCGTCCTCAATGAAAAGATCGCATAGCAGCTCGTTGTCCAGGTCTGGAACCGACCACGGCTCTCCCAGCTCCATCGAGTCGATGTCCAGGTCCCACATTATAAAACGGATGGTGGCGGGGTCAACGTCTTGGTCCCATATCCATCCATAAGCGTACAGCCCTCCATCCCCTTCCAGAAGCCCCATTATACTTCCCTGATAGGGGTTAGATACATCCATGTCCGTGATGTTGAGAGAGAAATGATCAACGTTCCCGTTCAACAGGTCCAATCGGACGATCGTTTCCTGGGTCGATACCTCCGATCCGTTATGTCCAAAATCATTCGTCAAAATGTACGCCGCGTCACCGACCTTGGTCACAGTTCTTAAGGCGTCGATCTCCACATTTGGGAAGTATCCGCTCGCCTCCGCGGAGAACTGCGTTTCCTCATTCATATAACCAGCCGGGGTCAGTGCAAGCACGAGGAACATGAGTACCGCGCCCACGACCATCAACATGGTCAATGCCTTCGCTCTCTTGACGGACACGGATTTCAGTCAGTCCTCTAGAGCATAAAGGTTTCGCTGAAGCTATTAAAAAGAAAAAGGTTTCAGTAAAGGCGTTTCAGCATCTTGACGACGGATTCCACGGCGTTCTTGGCGTTGTCGATGCGGTCCTCGGCCTGCAGGCGGGTCATTCCCGGTCCGGTGATGCCCAAGGAGACCGGCTTCATGAACTCCAGGGACAGGTCGGTGATCTTCCTGGCGGCGTTCTGTATGATGATCTCGTCGTGTCCCGTCTCCCCCTCGATGACGCAGCCGATGGTGACCACGCCGTCGATGCTGCCGTCCTTGAGCATGGTCTTCACGGCCAGGGGAATGTCGTAAACGCCCGGCACGTGCACGATCTTGGTCACGTTCGCCTCTAGGAACTCGGCGTGGGACTTTGCCCGTTCCAGCATCATGCTGGTTATGTCGTAGTTGAACTCCGAGACCACTATTCCGATGTTGTACCTCGTCATTTTCATCTCTCCCTTGCCGGGCCTACGTCCTCGTAGCCCTGCCTCAATCCCCGTCCGGCGTTCTTGACCAGCCGTTCGGGCTTGAATATCATGTCAAAAGCGTTCCTAGCGTGCTCCCTGGCACGCTGCTCCATGAGCCAGGCGAGCTTCTTCTCGTCCGCCTCGTCCTCGTGCACGAAGACCTCGATGATGTGCTTGCCGGTCATCAGCTGGGCGGCGATGATGCCCGTCGACGCCTCATGAGCGCACATCTTGTCCGTCGGCTTGCTGCCCGGCATGCCCAGGGCCATGACGATATCGCACCCCTCGTCCAAAAGTATCTTGGCCGCCACCGGCAGGTCCTTGATGCCCGGAACGGTACGGCGTACGATCTTGTACCCGGTGCCGTAGTTCTTCAGTTCGTCAATGGCCGCCGCCCCCATGTCGGCTCGGGCGAAGGTGGTGTCCACGATCCCGATGGTCTTCATCAGTCCTCCTTGACGGTCGATTTGTTCTGTGAGTACCAGTCGATGATCTTGCCGATGATCTTCCTGGTGCCGTTCAGGTCCTCGCCGTGTTGCGACAGGCGCACGACCTCGACGGACAGACCCCTTTCGGCCATGGCCTCCTCGATCTTACCCTCCTCGAAGTTCTGGTCGTAGACCAGGGCGATGATGTCGGGACGTATGCGTTCAACGACGCCGAACATGTCCCCGTCACTGCCCAGGTAGGCCTTGTCGACCATCCGCAAGGCCGATATGAGCTCCAAACGCATGTTCTCCGGCGTTATCGGCTCGTGCTTCCTCCGGCGGACCGTAGCGTCGGTGGCCACGACGACCACAAGTTCATCCCCCAGGTCCTTGGCCTCCTGCAGATAGCGCAGGTGTCCCGGATGCAGAATGTCGAAAACGCCACTGGCCATGACCCTTATCATTTCTCGTTACCGCCTCTCTTCCAGAAGTCGATTATATCCTTTCCTTCCAGGAAGCAAAGGTCGAATCGTTCCGCATACCTTTTAGCCTTTTCTTTGCTGAGGGCGTTGCCATCGTCCCCCATCATCTCGCAGATGGTGGCGCTTGGTGTGACGCCCGCCATCACCATCATGGCCGTGGCCAATTCGGTATGCCCCTTGCGCTTGCTCAGCAGCTGGGGCGTGGAGTTCAAAAGGTGGATGTGCCCTGGGGAGCGGAAGTTCTTCCCGAACTCCACCCGGGCCTCCTCATCGTTCATGGAATAGGATCCCTTCGCCAACTTGGCGAACTCGGAAACGGTGAGCGCCCGATCGTTATCGGTGATGCCGGTGAAGGTCCGGCGATGATTGATGGTGATGGAGAAGGCCGACTTGGTATCGTATGGAATGTCGTTCGGCGCCAGGTTATGCAGGACAGGGTGCTTGTCGTGATTGGCGGCCAGCACATCGGCTAAAAATGGCATGTCCAGCTTACGGCAGATATCGTTGTGCGCGGTGGTGCAGATCAACCCCCCGGCGTTCTTGCGCATATCCCTGATGGAGGCGGGGGTAACGAACTGAGAGGCGACGGTCATGTCCGTCTCCCTCTCCCGGTCATCAGCGTCGAATATCAGTACCATCTTCCCACGGCGGATGGAGTCCAACGCTCTCTTCATCTCATCGTCACTCATGATGGCATCTTGAAACAAAGGGTAGCATATTATTTATTGCGTTACTACAAATTCATTGGTAAACGATCTTATCCAGATATCCAAGAGGTCAAAAACTTATATCCGAAATCAATTACTCGTAACGATGGTCAAAAGACTAGACGACGTGGCGGGCATGAAGGCCGCCGATCCCTCCGACATATTATCTCAGATGGCGGCATTCCCCGATCAGCTGGAATGGGCCCAGGGGCTGCATTTGGCAGACATCACGGGCATCAACAATGTGGTGATATGTGGCGTGGGCGGTTCGGCCATCGCGGGGGACGTGATCACCGACCTATTGACGCCGACGTGTAAAAGCGCCATAATCACCTCCCGCGACGTCATCATGCCCGGTTTCGCTTCCTCGGACACGTTGGCGCTGGTCATCAGCTATTCCGGGAACACCGCGGAGAGCCTGAACCTTTACCACGATGCCATGCGCCGAGGGTGCCAGATCGTGGTCATCACCTCCGGCGGGGAGCTGGAGAAACTGGCGCTGAAGAACTCACAACCTTTGCTGAAGGTGCCGACGGGAAATCAGCCCCGGGCCTCGCTCGGGTATCTTTTAGGGGCGGCGGCCCTAGCTCTGCAGAGAGCCGGGCTTTGCCAGCCGCATCGCGATATGATCGCGGCCGTTCCTCGCCTTCGTTCTTACGTTCAAAGCGTCTTGGCCGAGGTACC
>SPCU01000058.1 GCA_004525545.1 Methanomassiliicoccus sp.
CTGACCACGGTCTCTTCGATCACTCCTGTGGAGAGCATCTGATCCTGGATGGACGGAGAAGGAATTAATCCTTGGCCTGATGAGTATTAGTTTACAAGGTTAATATGAAATATCGTGATAGGAATTTAGCGTGCGATCGATATGGACGGACCGATTCATATTCAGGGCCTGACCAAGGTCTTCAACGGCGGGTTCAAGGCGGTGGACAACCTGGACCTGATGGTGCCCAAGGGCGCCTTCATGGGGTTCTTAGGACCCAACGGTGCCGGAAAGACCACCACCATCAAGATCATCACCAACATGCTGATAGCCACTTCTGGCCATGTTTTCATTAACGGCATCAATGTCATGGAGGACCCAAAGACCGCCCTGGCCGACGTCGGCGCTGTGGTCGAGACACCGGAGTTCTACCCTTACCTGACACCTATGGAGACCTTGCAATACCTGGGTTCCTTGCGGGGAATGTCCGCCACCGAGATAACCAACCGGGGACGGGACCTGCTGGACCTGGTCAAGATGAGCGAGTGGACGGACCAGCGGGTCGGCAAGTTCTCCAAGGGCATGAAGCAGCGCCTGGCGATCGCCCAGGCCTTGTTATCTCAGCCCTCGGTGATCATCCTGGACGAACCAACGTCGGGTCTGGACCCCCGGGGCATGGTAGAGGTACGCGACATTCTCAAACAGCTGCATAAGATGGACGTCACCGTGCTGATGTCCTCTCACCTGCTGAACGAGGTGCAGGAGGTGTGCACCGATGTCACACTGATCAATCGTGGAAAGATGCTACGTTCCGGTAGCGTCGCCTCGCTCATCAACGAGGTCAAGGCACGCAAGATCGATGTGCGTACCTTGAACCCCCTGACCCAGGACATGTTCAGCACGCTCAGGGGTATTCCAGGTGTCGAGAACTTCAATATCACTGGTGACCTGTCGTTCGCAGTGGACTTCGAGGGACCGGAGGATTCGCAGGCAACCCTACTGCTGGAGTTGCAGCGCATGGGGCTGAAAGTGGTCGCGTTCAAGGAATCTGGATTGGCACTGGAGTCATTGTACATGTCATTGATCATGGATTCGAGGTGAGAAGATGGAGAGCGCTAATATTGTAAACAATCGCGGGAGGCTACCTTCCGACCTGAACCAGGTTATAACGGTGGCTCGATACGACCTATTGAAGCACCTGCGCTCCAAACGCCTGCTGGGCCTACTGGTCCTAGAGGCCGTGCTCCTGGGGCTCATGTTCATTGTACCGATATTGCTGGACCAGCCGACCGCGGAGAATCCGGCGGATCATATATCCAGTTACATTCAATGGGTGAACATACTGGTGGTCCTAGGCGCCACCATGTTCGCCGGGGACGCCATCGTCTCCGAGTTCCAGAACAGGACGGGATATCTGCTATTCCCCAACCCAGTGAAGCGCTCGGTGATCTTCGCCGGAAAATACATCTCCACCCTGTTGATCGTGCTTCTCATGCTGGTCAGCTACTATGGCGTAGCGGCGCTGCTCACATTGATCATGACCGGGGGCAGCAGCGAGCTATGGGTATATTCCATGCTCTTCGCCATGTGCTACGGGGCGGCCGCGGCGGCCTTTGGGTTCCTCATCTCCTCGCTGTTCAAGGGATCTACCGGTTCGCTGGTCCTGACCTTCTTCGCGCTGCTCATGATCATCCCCATGGTGTCAGCGTTGCTGACGCTGGGAAATATCGAGCCTTTCTTCTTGCTTACCTACTCTGCCGGGGCAATTACAGCCCTGATGCAGACCCCCTATCCTCAGAACTATTCGCCGCCCCTTCCTCCCATGGGAGGGGGGGAGCAGATGACCTATTGGTACTATTTCCCGGACGTCGGTGTCGCCCTGGCGGTGCTGGCGGCATACGTGGTGATCTGCTTGCTGCTAGGGTTTTTCCTCTTCAAGAGGAGAGAGATGGTCTCGTAGGAACGAAGAAATGGGGGTCAACCCCCGGTTTCCTTTTTTAACCCTGCAGAGGAAGCAGATAGAATTCCTCGTTGTACTGGAAGACCTTGACCGTGTCCCCCTTCCTCTCGAACTTCGGCGGCTTCTTGAGGTCGAAGACCTTGAAACTGGTAGGGTGCATGACCTGCACCTCCCTGTCCGTCTCCGTAAGTATGACTGCCTCGATCAGGTCCTCCTTGCGCCCAACGACCTTGGCCGAGATCATGTCGCTGTTGCTGACCATGACCCCTTGCGTGGTCTTCATGTTCGTTAGCTTAGTGGTGTTCGAGCGCAGGGCGCCGACCAGATACAGCTTTTTCTCGTACTCCACCAGGTCACCGAAGCGATATGCGGGAAGGCGAACCACGAAAGTGACCCTGTACAGGTCCTTTCCCTGCTTCTGAGTTACGAGCTTGGCCGTCTCCTTGACCTCGGCGGCATACTGATCGGCGAGATGATGCGCCATGGTGCGGCCGACGACGGACGATGAAAGTATCACGTCGATCCCACCCTGGCTGGTGGTCAGGCGAGTGATCTTGGATATGAACAGTTCACGATTGTCCTTCATGTGCTCATCCATCATCTTGAGGATGCGGTCCATGATCTCCTCTCTCAGGTCCTCGGGCATCTTGCGGTCCCGCGTGCGAACCTGCAACGTGCCCTCATAGTAATTGCCCATCAATTTATTGCAACGGGGGCAGGACGTGTTCTTGAAGCGTACTATGGTTTTACGGCCCTCGTCCACCTCCAACCCCTCGATGGACAGACCGATCGTCATGTTCACTTGATAATTGGCTTCATCGATCTTCTCGGCGTGAAGGGCGACATTGAGCACCTGGGCGTCCTTAATGACCTTCAGCGCCAGCTCCGTGGCCCTTTCCGAGACCTCCTCTTTGGTCTTCACCGTCGCCCATTTCCCGTCCAGTAGGTAATCGTCGCAGTGACCGCAATTGAACACGTCCACGTGGTCCGGAAGGACGGTGAATACCTTGCCTTCCATGAAGCAGCTCTCGCAAAGGGATCTGTACGTTGGGCCATCGGCTCCGCACTTCACGCAGAAAGACATCTCAGTACCTTACCATCTGGGCGTGAGGAACGCCCTCTATCGTAATTACGCAGTCAGGGTCGATAAAGTCATGCTCGGCGGCGATGCGGCATACCACTTCGCCGACCAGATTGGCCATGTTGGCCGTGGCCAGACGGCTCACGAGCATCTCCACCCCGCCCTGGTCTCCACCGTAGAACTCGTCGCTCACGTCCAGGCGAAGCTTGTCATCCTTGAGCAAGCGGCCTAGCAAGCCCTCGTCGCAGGCGGCAATGAGTATGTCGCTGCCGCGTCTGTGCACCTTCACTCGGATCATCTTCGTCCTCGAACGGAAGTCTAAGGCTTGGATGATAAACCTTTCCTCAGTCGCTAGAGATGAGCTTGTAGTGTCCCGCCTGCACCTCGAAGATGTCACCAGCCTGCTTCAGCTTCTTCAGCACTTCCCGCAGTTCACTCTCGGACAGGTTGCGGTCCGCCGCTCTCTGGATCAGGGTCAGCTCGGAGACTCCGGAACGGGGGTCGGAGTGTTCGTGTATCAGCTGCCGCACTAACGCGATGCGGTTCCGTTCGTTTCGAGTGGTCCCGGTCATCAGCTTGTCCACGTCAATGGTCCCCTCGTCCGAGGCCATCTTCCTCAGGTAGTGCTCAACGATCTTGATGGCGCGGTCGGCGTCCTCTTGTGCCACCACCTGAGACAGTCGTATCCTGGCCGATGCCTCGGACAAACGGATGAATGCCTCCAGCTGCCTGGCGGTGATCGGCACGGACGACCCTGGCTTCTCCCCCAGTTTTCGTATTGACAGGTACTTGTCGATGATCATCTGCCGGGCATCGTCGCTAAGCACCGGTGTGAACCGTTTGGCGAAGGCGACGTATTTCCGCATGAACTCCCGGTCGTAGATGGGGCTAAGAACATCCGTTTCATCCATGATGCGCTGGTAATCGATGCCCTTGATGCTTTCGGGATTGGGTACGTTGCGCAGTTCGCCTCGAACGTGTCCCTTCAGTATGTGCTCGGCGATGCGTTGGTCCCTCGTGGCGTTCGGTTTGTCGGTCAGAGCGAATATCAGGTCGAAACGAGAGAGGAGCGCTGGCGGCATATTGATCTGAGAGGCCAAGGCCTCGGTGTCATCGAAGCGTCCGAACTTAGGGTTCGCAGCGCCAAGCATGGAACAGCGGCATTGCAGCGAGGCGGTGATGCCGGCCTTGGCCACGCTCACGCGCTGCGATTCCATGGCCTCATGCATGGAACTGCGGTCCTGCTCGGTCATCTTGTCCATTTCGTCGATGGCCGCCAGTCCCTTGTCTGCGAGGACCAGTGCCCCGGCCTCCAAGGTCCATCGGCCGTCGCCAAACTCGTCCTTGACCGCCGCCGCGGTGTTGTGCACTAGAAATCCGTTTCCGATGAAACTATGCGCGCCTTCTACCGTAAGGTCGTATACGAACGGTGGCAGGTCCTCCCGCACCTCCCGCACCGCCGAAACGCGGGTAGGGAGGGCTTCCCTTGGACCAGAGCCAGATGTAATGTTGAGCAACATATCGTCGGCCCTAACGTCTGACGCTTTTATCCACCGGAAATTGTCTTTTTCTACCCCTCTAAGCATGGTCTCGGGGGTCACCTTGACCCTATTACCAGCTTCGGTCTCGAGTTCCACAAGAAATGAAGGGGTCCGTAAGCGGAATATCGCGGAGACCGGTCGGACGTCTGTATGACAATCGTCTGTGATCGAACGCACTCCGTTGACATGGGCCTCCTGTCGCCAAACACCCGGCCCGATCTCTCGCGGGGCGTTCATGCGCGATTCAACGAAATTGCCTATGGGCTGCTCCCCCCCATCCAATTCGATGAGGGTCTCCGGAGCCACGCAGAGACCGGCCGCGGATGAGCTTTTGCCTGAGGCGTATATTCCCCGAGGAGCCATCTCGGACATGTATCTCAAGATCTGGCTATTATGGGAGATGATCCCGTTCGCCACGAATATGTGGGTTTCCTCGACCTCGATGTCGTAGACGAAGCGTTCCTCGGCTCGCACCTCTTCCCGCTTGACCACCTGGTCCCAGCCAAAGCCCCGGTTGTAACCGCAGTTGTTGCCGTCTGGTATCTGGTCGATCACTGTCGCCAGATAATTGCCCTCCACGATCTTGCTGGCTGCCCTTTGCGCCAGGAAATATGCGTTCTGTACGAACAGCGGGTGTGTGGAGGTGACGGTGAGAGTCCTACCCTCCTTGGTGGTGAACTTGATCAATTTCCGAGGGGAGTCCCGCTTCCAGACGCGGACCGCCCTCCCTTTCTCCACGTAACCCCTGGTGGTGAAGGTCATGACCTCGAAGTCAGCTTCAGCATACTCTCCGTCGTCGACCTCCTTCACTTCACCTTTAGAGAGCCAATGGTCCACCAGCTCCCTGATGTTGCTTTCCGAGCAGTCGCCCATGAGCACCTTGGCCTCACCGGTGACGCACTTGGCCACACCGGGGTCGCCGACCAGAAGGATGTGTATGTCCCCCCTGATCTTCGTTCCGTCCTCCAGTGTCTTCGCCGTCCCGCCGAAAAGCTGCAGAGCGATGGCTTCCTTGACCTCGTCATAACCGTGAATGGCCGGGGCGATGGAACCGACGATCTTGCGGAATACCTCGGGGTCCTTCGCCTGCAGCTTGATGTAATCCTCGTCCTCTTCGGATATCACCACCTCTTCGTACTCGTGCTGCTCGAACTCCATTGAGAGAACGGAAAGATCGATATCGAACAGCGTCGACTTGATCTGCGCTCCCTTCTGATGGCTGCGCAGGATGCCGTTGAGCACCACTCTATCTCCAGGAGATATGATCCCTGCCAGATCGTCCTCCAGGAAGGCCGTGAGCCTTTCAGGCTGCGCTCCGCCCCTCAGACCTTCGGGAGACTCCTGCATCTCCACCTTCTGCGTGTCCACGTAACGGGAGTCCTCGGCCAGCAGATGGAACTTGGTGCTTCCGGCGGTGCGCCCGCAGCCTTCCTGCTCCTTGTAGCACTCCATGGGCTCGCGGAAGAACAGGCCGTCCTGCGGTTCGACAATGCGTGCGGGGCAGCGTAAGCACTTGAAGACGCCCATGATCAGGCGCGGGCGTACTTCCGTCGCCTTGCGCACCAGCCCTTCGACGGAAACGAGCTTTCCCAAGTGCTCGCTCCTCAGTGATCGGATCTCGATGCGGCTGTCCCTCGGCAGCTCCCTGATGCGCAGATGGATCTCTAGGTCCCCCCGGGAGGGGTTCATCAGTCGTTTTACCACCTCTTCGCCCTTTTGTAGGGAACGATCGGGGTGGCCCAGTATGAACGAGGCAAAATCCGGGTCGAATCGATCGATGTCAGAATATGTAACGACAAGGCTCCTAAGCTCGGGATACCGGTCGGTCAGCTCCAGCAGCTTGAGGCGGTTGTCCTCGGCCTCCAGGAATTCCTCCCACCGGGCGACCAGGTCCTCGTCAGTATAGTCGATAGTCAAAACCATCACTCCGTTATTTGAAAGGTGAGCGTTCGTAGCAAGTGCTAGGGAAGCTAAGGTATTCCTTACAGGCAGATTTACCTTTTTACCCTATTCCTCTTTTTCCGGCGCCCCCTCTTCCGGCGGGGGACAGTATTCCCATTGTATAAGGACCACTTCCTGGCTGCTCTCCGCTTCGGAATAGCGCTCAAGAGGCTCCTTGTTCAACAGTATGAACTGCTCGCCCCAATTGAACTTGGACAGCACCTCGTGCGCCTGCTCTTTCTCCCCCAGAATGTAGAGCGCGGCGGCGACCGCCTCTGCGCTGGTCAGCTTCATAGGCTTCCCCCAGTTCACCGGATTGGCCGCCAGCATATATGGTAGCGCCCGATGGGCGGCGTCCTTGCGTATCTTCGGGAAGGACTCGATGTTCTCCCAGGAGAGGTCCATGACCAGTATGCCGTGCGCCTTGACCCGTTCCAGGTCCTCGCGGGAGATGGCCTTGGGGGCGAAGGGGTCGAGCACCATCACACCGTACGGAACGGATTTGAGGTTCGGTAGCTCCTTGACCAAATGGAACTTGACCATCTTGCGTGAGGTGCATTTCTTGGGATCGCAATCCCGTTCGTCGTAGACGTAGAGCTTGATCATGCTTCGGACCCGAATACGTCATCTATCCATTTCGTCAGATCGTCCCTGGTTCCTCGGTAGATAGTAAGAAGCTCCTCATCGGTGCCGCGCGCTTTGCACGGATCCTTGAAGCCGCAGTGGATGTAGTCCTTTCCCCTAAGGAAGTGGGGGCACTCGTCCTCAGCCTCATCGCAGAGCGTCACCACATAATCGAACTCCTTGCCGTAGAACTCCTCCACGCTCTTGGAACGGCTCTCCGAGATGTCGATATCTATCTCGTCCATGACAGCGATGGCCTTGCGGCTGACGCTCTCCGGGTTCAGCCCGCCGCTGCTCGCCTGGTACCTGTCGCTCATGCGGGCGTTGACGTACCCTTCTGCCATCTGCGAACGGGAAGCGTTTCCCATGCATATGAACAATATTGTGCGCTTGACTGTGGTGTCCCTATACCTTCTCGGATTCATTTGATCGTGACTCCTTGGCCTTGGTGACCGTCCCGCAGTGGGGACATCGGGAAATGGCCCATTTCCCATCCTTGTCCCGTCCATGTTTGGACGCCAGTGCGCCCATCGCTCCCAGTTTGTACACCCCTTGGCATTTCAGGCATTGGTACTCGTAATGGCCCAGCATGGAGATCGTGAACAACACCATGCCGACCGCCAATAGAGCTAGCCACAGCGGCCATAGGTCGTTGATGATCAGCCCGAGCACCGCTATCGCTGCCAACAGCCCTCCGGCATAGGCGCGGGGATCGACCTTCGATTTCAGCATGATGTGACACCTGGTATTGGTGTCGGTGACGGTCCAGGAGCACCGGACCTTGACGGGACACCTTGATCTTTACTCTTTTTCGGATATCCCCTTCAGGGATATAAGGGTGGATGCTGCGTTATCGCGGAGCGAGAAATCGGCATACCTTTATCTCCGGGAGGCGTGATGCGTCCTCGCCACGATGATGATAAACCCAGCTCTGACCAGTGATGAGAGACGGGCGAGCTGAGTGGCTATTCGATTTTTCACGGCACAAGCATAAAGTATCCTGTCCCGGATATTCAAGAAGGGATGGAGATGCCGACTGGGTACGATCTTATAGAGCATAGTCATGAGTTCAGAATGCACCTGCTGAAGAGATTGGCAGCGGGGTTGATCGACGCTGTTGTGATCTTCCTCCCGGTCGTATTGATCGTCTATTTGGTCGGCCTGGAACCAAAGGAAATGTTGGTAGGGGTTCTTTCAGGATTTGGTTGGTTCTTTTATTCAGCTATATCGGAGTCGAGGACCGGAACTTCGTTGGGGAAGAAAACGTTGGGATTAATTGTTGTCTCGATTGATGGACCCATGACATTTAGTAAGGGAGTTGTAAGAAACATTTCAAAGATGTTTTGGTATATTTTCCTACCAATCGATGTTTTAGTTGGAATGGCCATATGTAATGATCCTAGACAACGGTGGGTAGATTCCATAGCTAAGACAATAATAATAAAAAAAGAAATAAAAGGGTTTATGCCCAGTTAAAGGTGATCTCATCGACCAAATCGCCAGTCGAAATGAATATCATCGAAACGGTGTTTGATCCAAGAGCCGGGGTGGCTATTACTATATAGTCTCCGGCGCTGATCGAAGTGTCACCGGCCAGGTCCACATATGTTGGGGTTACTGGCGCACCGTTCAAAAGGAACTTCATTTCAGTAATGTTGGTAGATGGAGTAATTTGGCCAAATACTATCTTCTCAGTAGCAAGAACTTTCTCAGTCGTGGTAAAAGACCCCGATGGGGTTTCATTGGCGTTGTCCCCTCCAAAGCCCATTACCATTACGTACAAAACTGCAGCCAAAACAACGGTGATAGCGACCATCAAGATGGTAGCGATGACCGGCGAAACGGCCTTGTTGTTCAATTTCCACATTTTCTTCATGTGTATAGTCTCCTGGTAGGTTACCCTACCAAGTTCTGTTTATACATATCAGAATATATAATTATCTGCCTGAAAATCAGAGAAAAAAACGATATTTCGAGAGAAAGTTCTGGTTTGTGGAAAATATTGCGAAGTATCGTATATTATTCAAATTGAACTCCCTATGCAATATTTCTCACTTCAATGTCACGATCTGATCGCATACCAAGGTCAGCATCTCACGAACCTCCGGTTTCATCTGCTCCTCCATACTGAGAAGCACCGGATAGGCGCCTTTGCCTTTGGCACTGGCCATGAGCACTTGC
>SPCU01000035.1 GCA_004525545.1 Methanomassiliicoccus sp.
GTCTACGGTGTGGAGGTCTCGGTGGTGCGGCAGGGCGAGGACGTTTACGTCATTCCATTAAGACCAGTGGATTCGGAGAGAACCAAAGATGAGGATCCAGGACCTTGTGAAAAGGGAATTGTTGCCGATTAAGCGACCGGTGCACGGTGGCCAAGGTTGGAAGATCTCCGGTGTGGAGGACTTCAGCCACAACCTCAATCCATACGGACCGCCGGCCGCACTTCCACAGCTGGTCATGGAGGCCGTTGACCAACTGGACCATTACCCGGACGACACCTCGGCGCACTTCCGCCAAGCGGTGGCATCATTGCATCACGTCGACCCGGAGAACGTCATCGCCGGTGCCGGTTCCGCCGAACTGATACGATTGTATCCGGAGGTCTTCATATCGCGCAAGGCCAGGGTCATCATCCCTCGGCCGACCTTCTCGGAATACTCGCACGCCTGCCGGATGCAGGGGGCCAACATCATGGACGTTCCGTTGTGCGAAGGCGAGGGCTTCCGCCTGGATATGAACGCCATTCTCGAGAAGTTGCCGCTCTCAAAAGCGGTCTACGTCTGCAACCCCAACAATCCCACCGGGACGGTGGAACCGCGGCGGAGGATGTTGGAACTGATCGAGGAATGCGAACGCGCCGGGAAGCTGTTCTTCCTGGACGAGACATTGCTGGACCTGGTGGAAGGACACGAGAACATCTCCTGCATGTCCGAGGTAAAGAATCACAGTAATCTGTTCGTAATTTCTTCGCTGACGAAATCCTTCGCCATCCCGGGCATGAGGGTCGGCTACGGCGTCGGCAGTCGGGAGAGCGTGGACATGATGGACCGGGCCCGCCTTTCCTGGAACCTAGGCGTGATAGAGCAGTATGTCGGCTCCCGCTTGCTGAAGGAACATATGGGTCATGTTCAGAGGGCAGCGGAGATGATGGCCCGGGAACGCGGACGAATTAAGAAGGCGATCGACGGGACCGGTCTTTTCTCCCCGCTCTCGGACCAGGCCTTCTTCTTCTTCACCCGGGTGAACAACGTCCGGCTGAACGCGGTGGACGTTATGGAACATCTGCTGCCGCGCAAGGTGTTGGTACGGGATTGTACCACCTTCGGCCGCCCCTGCGACAAGTTCGTCCGTTTCAGCATCAAGACCCCGGAGAAGAACGACATGCTGATCAATGCCATAGAGGAGACGGCGCAGGAGATACGCAGCACCGCTTTTGGAGCGAGGATGCATGTTTGAGCTGTTGTTCTACGCGCTCCTCACGCTGACGGTGGCTGTTCTGGTGGACCTTTTACTAGGGGAACCTCCGAACCGTTTACATCCGGTGGTCTGGATGGGCAAGGTGATTTCCTTCCTGGACCGGAGGATCTCCCGCGGGAGGCCGCGCCGGGAAAGGGCGGCCGGAGTTGCGCTGGCGATGATCACCATCCTGCTCTTCTCCTTCCTGTCATTGCTTCTCCTCGCTGCGCTGAGGAACTCGTTGGGACTACTTGCCTGGGCCATCGTCGGCGGCATATTGCTCAAGACCATGTTCGCCATCAATGCCATGTCCCGGCACACCGAGCCGGTGCGCAAGGCGCTGCTGGAGGACGATCTGGAATCGGCTAGGGGGAAGGCAGCCATGATGGTCAGCCGGGACGTGAGCCAATTGGACAAGGGGCACGTCATCTCCTGCGCGGCGGAGAGCGCCGCGGAGAACACCGTGGACAGCATCTTCTCCCCACTGTTCTACTTCGGTCTGCTGGGTCTCCCGGCGGCAGTCGCGTATCGCGCGTCCAACACCCTGGACGCCATGGTGGGTTACCTGAACGATAAGTACCGATACGTGGGATGGTTCTCGGCCAAGCTGGACGACGCGACCAACTGGCTGATGGCCCGCGTTGCCGTACCCTTCATACTGCTGGCGTTGGCCTTATTAGGGAAGGACGGAAAGGCAGGCTGGGCGTCCTCCAAGAAGTATCACGATCAGACCCTTTCTCCCAACAAGGGGTGGCACATGTCAGCATTCGCCGGCGGACTTGGTATTCGATTCGAGAAGATGGGATGGTACGTCATGGGCGACGGGCCGCTGCCCTCCGATCCGGAGGTCTTGCGGGACACCATAAAGGTCATGACCCTGGCATCGTATCTCTTCTTATTCGCGGCGGTGATACCCTTATACCTTCTGGTGGGGGTGCACCTACAGATCTACATGGAAGATCTGCTCTGGAACATCATAGGTGGTTAAGCATATGCGTTTGAACGAGGTCAAGATCGAGCAGGGCAATGTGAAGGGGCATAATTACGTGGCGATACGACTGGCCCGCCGCATGAGAATGCTCGCGTCGACGATCCTGAACGGGGGGTTGGGCGAGGGCGATTCCGTGCTCATGCTCCAGGTCCCCATGCATTACGATCACAAAGACCCGATAGCCCACATGAAGGAACTGCTGCTGGAGCTCAGCCTTCCCCAGGGCACCGTCTGTTTCATGACCGCCGCCGACCTGCACCGGGCCTTCTCGGTGGAGGAGGTGGCGCACAACGGCACGAGCGCCATCGCCATGGTCAGCGCCGGTATCTCCAACGCCATAAACGCCGGGGAATCGTCACGGGAGGGGATGGTGCCTCATCGGCAGGTGGGCACGATCAATATCATGGTGATCACGGACAAACCGTTGGACGATTGCGGGCTGGCCAACGCCATAATGACCGTGACCGAAGCGAAGACCGCGGCATTGCGTGATCACAGCGTACCGGGAACCGGGACGACCAGCGACGCGGTGCTCATCGTCTGTCCCGTCGACGGGGAAAAGTGCCTGTGGTCCGGGACCGGTTCCGATCACGGGATCTCCATGGCCATGGCCGTTCGGCGAGGAGTAGGGACGTCCATATCCAAGTGGAACGGGGGCAACGGCGATTCCAAGAATTATCTGCGGTCATTGGCGATACGGGGGATCACCCTCGACCATCTGTGGGGTGCGGTCAAAGGCATGAACGCCCTGGACCCTGCTTGGGACGAGTCGGCGATCAGGAAGAGGTTCGAGGCCAAGCTGGTGGCGTTGGCCAAGGACATCAATGTCAACGCCATGATCCAGGCGGCCATCGCCCTGTAGGAGAAAGGCCGTTTCGGTCAACTGTACGGTCTGGACATCAAGAAGTTCGAGGAGGACCCGGTGCACCTGCTGGCCGATGAACTGCTGGGCATAGCGCTCGCCGAATACATCGGCGGAAGCAAATGTGTGTTCGAGTACATTCGCTACGACAAGAAAAAGCCCGGAGTGCTCTCCGAGCTGGGACCGTTCATGGACGATATAGTGGCCTCGCTCATCGGCGCCACCATGTCCACCATCTATTCTGATCTGCTGGAGGGAGAAGGACGAATATCGTAGGCGCGTTGAAGGCGGCACTGACCCTATTTACCATATTGCCGGCGAAGAACGATGGCAAGGACGTGGAGGAGCTCTCCTGTAATTTCCAGCTGATCCTTTTCGTAGGCCTTTTCTACGGATTGCTGGTCGGAGGGATCATGTACCTTTCCGATGGATGGCTCTCCCGGCTGGTGGCGGCAGCCCTGGCCATCGCCGCGCTGCACCTGCTCAACCGCTTCCTTCATCTGGACGGACTGAGCGATCTGGGCGACGGCATGGTCTGTGGCGGGGACGCGGAACGGAAGCTCAGCGCCATGAAGGACTCCAAGACCGGTGCCGGCGGCGTCGGTTACGTAATGGTCTTCAGCATTCTCAGCTTCGCCACCCTAGGCTCGCTATGGGGCGTCGGATTGCTGCTCCTCCCGCTGATCGCCGAGATCATGAACAAGAACGCCGTGGTGTTCTGCGCCTTCGGCGGAAAGTCGCGCCAAGGGCTGGGCAACTTGTTCGTCTCCAATACCGGGGAGAAGCAGGCAGTGATATCGCTCCTTCTCTCCCTGCTCCTGAGCATCGGCCTGGTCTTCATCATCGACCTCCTGTTCTTTCAGGCCTGGAGCATCGAGAGGATGATCGTTCTGGCGGTCGTCGCGGCCTTCGTGAGCGCTTTGACGGGATTGGGCATGAGCCGCCTGGCGGAGAAGAACTTCGGAGCTGTAAACGGTGACGTGCTCGGGGCGACGAACGAGATCGCCCGGCCGTTGCTGCTCATCGCCATGATGTTGGTGTTGGCATGAGCGTGGCCGCGCTGATCACTGCCGGTGGTCGGGGGACGCGCATCAAGGAACTGGGTATTGAGAAGCCCATGGCCACAGTCCTCGGCGAACCGATGATAGATCGGATACTGGAGCAGCTCCTAGCGGTGGACGAGATATCGGTCGTCTACGTCTCGGTCAGCGATAATGTGCCGAAGACCAGGGAGCATTTGAAGAGCTTAGGGGTCAAGGTGCTGGAGACCTCAGGAACGGAATACTGTCAAGATCTAATCCTAGCGGCCGAAGATATCACGGAACAGCACATCTTCATCTGTCCGGCGGATCTGCCGCTGCTCAGTGCGAAACTCGTAGGCGAGGTGGTCCGGGACTATCTATCGCGTCAGGAGTCCTCATTGACCGTCGGCATCCCCCTGGAAAAAGCGTTGGAGTTCGGTGTGGACGTCACCTTCTATGAAAATGTCGACGGCCAGCCGGTCATACCCTGCGGGGTCAGCGTGGTCAACAAGGCGAGCATGCTGACCCGGGAGTATCTGCCTGGAGGTTACATAATCGTGGGGACGCCCGATGTGTTGGTCAATGTCAACACGGTGAAGGACCTGAGGCAGGCGGAGACCGTTCTACGCGAACGGCTCACTTCCTCATTATAGCCATCAGACGGACGTAATTCAACTCGACCGCCCCCAGCATCTCCTGGGCGCCGATCCTTCCCTGGGTCTGAAGGAAGGTGGACACGGATATTCCGCCTGCGCCTACACCCTCCTTTACCAACCCCTTCTCATAGATGCTCAGCCCGTCATGAACGGAGGCGGAGAAATCCAGATCGGCGGCCAATATAGGCATCTTGCCGATCTGCTCGACTATCCCTCGTATATCCGAAGAGCGGTCCTGCACGATCCATTTGGTGGTTCCCAATGCGACGTTGCTCAACGACCCGGGGGACATACCTTTGACTATGGCCATGACCGCGGCCATCTGTGTACCGCCGGCCATCAGGACCGGGATGGTCTCCGCGGCTCCGGCGACGACACCGGCGGCGGCCGGCATCATGGGGTCGCCCACGGCCTGCAGCGCTTTCATCGGATCGGTCCTCATCTCCTCTTGGCTGAAAGGTGAGTTGGAAACGCCTTCCAAGGCGATCTCGGTCTTCACGGAATGAGGATTATCGATCATGCTGCTGGAGACCTTTCCCTCGCCGTCGTAGCCCATGGCCAGCAGTGTGGCCAAAGCGGTGGTGGTTCCGCCAGCGATGCTTTCCCCTATCACCAGGTATGAGTTGTTCTTTGCCAGTTCCCTGCCCAAGATCACCGAGTTCTCGTATACCCGTCGGGGGTCCTTCAGCGCCCTTCCGGTGCGTATGTCCTCACCTGGTGTACCCTCCACATCGAAGAAGGGAGCGTGCGGTCTGACCCGAACACCGCCGTTGATGGCGTACTGAGGCACGGGTGCCAATTGCAAAGCGCTCATGGTGATGATGCCTGGAGTGGGTACGCCCGTCGGGGTCACCGGAACACCGTCGATGCATTTGCATCTCCCGTAGAAAAGAAGCTCCACGTCGGCCGCCGGAGTGAAATCAGTGATCTCCGGGACCGCGCCCGCGGCGGACACGCCAGGGATCTTGGCCGTTTCCGTATTGCCGATCACCACGGCGTAGGTCGGGCGCTTGCCCCATAACCTTTCCGCGAACTGTCTCCCTGCCTGCTCCTCCAACGCGTAGATGATGTCCACTTTGAACATGATGTGACCTCAGAATCTATTGGTTGTATCATCCAACTCAATGCCAAGAAAATATTTAACCTATTGCTAATGCCTGGGATCATTCTTCCAGAATGGTCTCCAGCAGTTCTCCAAGAGGGAAATGCTCCCCTCCGTTCTCATGGAATGAGTCATCGCCGCCTCCCACCCACTTGCCACCGCGGACCGCGAAAGGAACCTTCATGCGCATGTGCTCCCCAGTCACTGACGACGCTCCGTGGTCGATGAGCAATGCCACCTGGCACTCGCGGAGACGTTTACCATAACGGCTCAGCTCACGGTCGATGTCCTCTATCAAACGCAGCTTGTTCTTAGGGTTGCACTTATGGCTGACATCGTCCGTCTCCTCGATGTGCAGGAAGACGTCTCCTTTTTCGATCATCTGACCGGCGACCTTGATCCCCTCTTTGAACCCGGGAACGCGGACCGTCTCCATGCCCAGGAACCTCCCCACGCCCAAAGCGGAAGGGCTCTTGGATATGACCGCCAGGTCCGGGACCTTGGCGATCTCCCTTCGGACGTCCACGGCGACGCGGCCACGCCCACCCCCCCAAGGGATCAAAGTGATGCCGCCGGTGCTCTCGCTGACGCCTTGAGCGAACTCCTGGAACGGTCCTAGTTCATCGGCGGAAAGCTCTGCCGGGCCAGGAGGTTTCGGCAGGTCCAGTAAGTCCTCCCCCTTTACGGTGAGCACCCCTTTCCCACCGTGGTAGACCAGCATCTTGGGGTCCATCTGGGAGAGCTTGGACCGGTTCTTGATGATGGCGCGCTGAAGGAACATCTCCTCGTCACAGCTGATATTGTAATACCATTCCACATGACCATCGCGCACCTTGGCCGGTGTCATGCGGTAGGCTACGCGGTCCTCTCCGATGGGAAGTTCCAGTCCATAGGCCTCGATCACTCCGCGCGGGATGTCGTACGGCTTGCCAGTAAGAAGCTCGACCAGGAAGGTGTGAGTGTAGTCCTTACCGTCAGTGGTGCCCACCTTGCCCTCGCGGGCCAGCCCGTCCATGAACTCCTTATGGGCCGCCTCCAAGGGGGTACGGTTATTGAAGATGGATATGCGTTCGTCGGCCGCGCCGTCCAGTAAAATGATGAGCTTCCTCATTCGTCAGGCCTTGCCTGTCCCAGATGGCGTTGGCCATATAATAGGTGTTGGTCGTATCGTCCAATCTGAGAACGTTATATGTGCCAGTAGGTATCTTTGAACCTCATGCCGACATCAGAAGATGATGGGAGCGAGGTACTAGATCATAGGGTCGGCCTACCGCTCATCATCGGCGACGGTCCGAAGGTCCTCATCCTCGGGACCATACCAAGTGTATTGTCCGATAGTAAGCAGGAATACTATGGCAACCCTCAAAATCATTTTTGGAGGATCATCTACCAGGTCTTCGATTCGGAGCTCGACCCTATCTACGAGAGGAGGTTGGCTTACCTCAGGGAAAAGGGAATTGCCCTCTGGGACGTGCTTGGTGAATGCGACATTGACAAAAGCAAGGACCACTCGATAATCAATCCGGTGGCCAACGATCTCGCATCATTGTTCCGGAGGCACACGAGCATCAGCTATGTGTTCCTCAATGGAAAGAAGGCCTATAGGTGCTATGAAAAATTGGTACAGAAAAAGCTACTGCAGGATCTCTATGGACCGTTCGTCGTAACGCTCCCTTCATCATCACCAGCAAACGCGGTCAGAATATCTGATAAGGTGAATGCATGGAAGGTCGTCCGGGAAGCTCTGGCCAACTGATGTGCTAGCGCTCAAGGAACTTCAGTTCCCGGTCCTCGAAAGCGCTACCGCGCATTGCCCCGTGGAAATGCATCCGTCCCCGTTGGGGGTGCGATCGTGGCAGACGAACTCCAGGCCCCGCTTTTCGATGAGCATCTTGCTCCAACGGGAGATGGGTCGGTTGTAACTGACGCCACCGCTCAGACCGATGTGCTTTACCCCTTCGTCCTCGGCCCCCTCGGCGGCGATGTCCACCAGTCCGGAGAGCATGGCGTAGGTCATGCTTCCCGCCTTATCAGCGACGGAACCGGACGAATCCATCATGCAGCGGAACATATCCGGTGTGTCGATGACGTTTCCCTTGCGGACCGTCGGCACCAGATCCAATCGCTTCGCCTTCTCCAGCCACTTCTCCAGCTTCATGGCCGGTTCGCCGTCGTAGCTGCGGTACTGGCATACGTCAAGATAACAAGAGATGGCGTCCAGGACCCGTCCGAACGAAGTGCTGGTCCCGGCCCGGGGCATCATCTTGCGGAACAGTTCAGTGTCCTTCTCCGGGAAGTAGTCCAGTCCCCCTCCGGTAAGCTCGGCCATGGCGAAGGCCAATCTCCGAACGTCATAGACGGCCTTCTCGCCGCCCAACAGCGGTATCTCCCTCAGGTGCCCGATGCGCCGGTAATCCTTGAGATCCGAGAAGAGGACTTCCCCTCCCCAGGCCACACCGTCATCGCCGTATCCAGTGCCATCTAGGGTCAGGACCACCATCTCTGGCAGTTGCGATTCGACGAGCAGGGCGGCGGCATGGGCGTGGTGATGCTGCACCTCCACCGCCTCTATCCCCGCCTCCTCGGCCAATCTCTTGGCCAGTCTCCGAGTGGAGTGTCCGGGATGAAGGTCCATGCCGATAGCGTCCAGTTCGTCCGCTCCCAGCAATCGCCTCAGATACTTCAAGCCCTCTTCAAGGAATTCCAGCACTCCCGGCGAGGTGGCATCGCCGATGTACTGGGTGGCGTAAAGGCGGCCGTCGAAGGCCAAAGCGCCTGCCAGTCCTTCATGGGCTCCCACGCCGATCGCCGTTCCCTTCAATGGAAACTCTATGTAACTGGGGATATGCCCTCTGGATTTGCGCAGATAGTAGGTCTTGCTCTCAAAGGAACGCACCACTGAATCGTCGCAGCGGTTGATTATTTCCCGGTCATGCATCAGGTACATGTCAGCGCCCAGCATCAGTGCGTCCTTCTCCCGCAGCACCATCGGCTCCCCGGGAACGTTGGCCGAGGTCATCACCAATGCATCCTCCTTCAGATAATGGAACAGCAGGTGCTGCATGGAGGTGTAGGGAAGAAATACGCCCATGTTCCCCAGTCCAGGCGATACCAGTTCCGTGATATCGTTCTCTATCTTGTCCACCAGCACTATCGGCCTATGGCCGGAGGTGAGCAGCTCCAGATCATGATCGCTCGGCCGGACGTATCGCTTCAGCGCTTCCAGGTCCCGCACCATTACGGCGAAGGGCTTCTCTCTCCTCCGGTACCATTCCCTCAGATGTTGCAAGCGGTCCAAGGAGCAGCATAGGTGCATTCCGCCCCAGCTCTTGGCCACTCCGATCCTTCCCTGCTGCAATCCGAAGGCGAACTTGGCTATGGGGTCCTCGTCGTCCCTGCGCCCTTCCGCGTCTAGAAGGTAATATCGGGGACCGCAGACCGGGCAGGTGATGGTCTGGTGGTGGAATCGTCTGTCATCCGGGTCCTCATATTCCCGCTGACATTCCGGGCACATAGGGAACGGGCGCATGGAGGTATTCTCCCGATCGTACGGCAGATCCTCTATGACCGTGAAACGTGCACCACAATCAGTGCAGTTGGTGAACGGATAGAGGTACCGCCTGTCCCCCGAACTGAGCATCTCTTCGAGACAGAATGGACAGACCGCCGTGTCGTTGGGGATACCAACTCCCTTTGATCCTTCCTGGCTAGGAACGATGACGAAACCCATCTCCTTCAAGCGATGGTCCGGCAACCCTTCGGAGATGACGATATCATCCAAACGGGCCAGGGGCGGCAGCGCCGCCTTCAATCGAGAAATGAACTCCTGTGGGTCCCCGTCGATCTCGATGACCACATTGGAACCGTTGTTCTGCACGTAGCCGTGTAACCCCATTGATCTGGCCAGGCGATGGACCGTGGGACGAAAACCGACTCCCTGGACCACTCCTCGCACGGTGACGCGCATACCCCTTTCCATCCTACCCCAGATATATATCTCTTCGGTTGAAAACGGAACGCACGATGCATAAATATCCGTATCCCGTTCCTACCAGGGATAATATGAGCGAGGTACCTGAGGGACTCCATTACACCAAGGACCACGAATGGGTGAAGGTAGAGGATGATGTGGTCACAGTGGGCATCACTGACCACGCCCAGGAGGAACTGACCGAGTTCGTTTACGTGCAGTTGCCCAAGAAAGGGGTCCAGGTCAAGAAGGGAGATGTTCTGGCGATCGTGGAGAGCGTCAAGAACACTGCCGACGTCTACGCTCCGGTCTCCGGCGAGGTCGTCGATGTTGACGCCCCCGTGGACGACGATCCGGCGCTCATCAATAGATCACCTTACGAAAATGGATGGCTGGCCAAAATTAAGATGTCCGATCCGTCGGAGCCCGGTAAGCTCATGGACGCCGCCGCCTACCGTAAGCACATCGGTGAGTGATCAAAACTCCAGATAGATGTTCTGAGCTTGACAGGCCTCCCGCAAACGCTGCGTGAAGCCCTCCTCGTCCTCCAACAACTCCTTGATCGCAATCCAGGTATCGGTGCAATCCTTGTATTGCACCCCGACCATCTCATGAATGATGAGATCGACCCGCTTGCGATTGTCCACGTCAATGATCAGACCGGCCCTTTTGAAAACGGTGTCAAGGTGCCGGAAATAGCAGGTCATACTGAATAGAATGGACGTGTTAAGAATAAAAATGTTTCATATCATTTATACAACATTTAATCAGCTTTCAAACGCAACTTGATCGGATAACATGACGACGAAGTTGCAGGTGGGGGACGCGGCCCCGGACTTTGAGATGCTCGATCAGGATGGTAAGACCGTGAGTTCCAAGGACATACGTGGGAAGAAGGTGCTCGCATTGTACTTCTATCCCAAGGATTTCACCAAGGTGTGCACCATGGAGGCGGTGGCGTTCCGTCAGATGCACGAGCAGTTCCAGGCCGCCGGGGCCGAGGTCATAGGTGTTTCGGCGGACGATGTCCAGACGCACAAGGAGTTCGCCAATGAGCATGAACTGACCTTCCGCCTCCTGAGCGACGAGAAGAACGAGCTGCGCAAGGCTTTCGGCGCCTTCGGCATCGGCGGTACGGCCGCTCGCACCACCTACGTCATCGATCGCGAGTGGAAGATACGTCTGGTCTACAGTTCCCCGCTGCGCTCCAAGGAGCACGCCGAGGAGGCGTTGAAGGCGATCAAGGCGCTGTGATCAGGCGCCCGCCGCTTCCAGCACGTTCCCGCATTGGCACTTCTTCCTCTCCACCGGTATCTTCGGCAAGGTATTCGCCAGAAGGGCCCTGATCTTGTCCATGTTGTCCGCCATGGTCTTTAGGATGGTGGCGGTGTCTACAGGATGGTCCGCCCACACGTCGTAGTCGGTGATCATGGCCAAGCTCGTATAGCACATCTCCATTTCTATGGCAAGTGCGCATTCGGGCGCCAATGTCATTCCGATCACGTCGGCGAACGCCCGGTACATCCTGCTCTCCGCTCTGGTGGAGAATCGTGGACCCTCGATGCATACGTAGGTTCCCGCTTCGTGGAAAGGTATCTTGGCCTTCTTGGCCTCCTTGGCGAAAAGGGAGCTGACCTCAGGGCAGAAGGGGTCGGCCGCCCCTACGTGCACCGTCCTCGGCCCATCGAAGAAGGTGTAATCGCGGCTCTTGGTGAGATCGATGAACTGGTCGATGATGGCGATCTCCCCTGGTTTGTACTCTTCCTGCAGGGACCCGACGGCGCAGGGGGATATCACCCTCTCTACGCCCAATTGCTTTAAGGCATAGATATTGGCGCGGTAGTTGATCATATGCGGAGGGATGATGTGCCCGCGGCCGTGCCGGGGCAGGAAGGCGACGGGAACGCCCTTCAGCTCACCGATCTGTATCTCGTCCGAGGCCGCCCCATAGGGGGTATGCGGACGCACGGTCTCCTTCAACTCGAACATCTCGGGGTCGTATACCCCAGTACCGCCGATGATCCCTATCCTTGCCTTCATTTTACTCCGTTGAGATACGGTCATCGGGATTATTAAATTGCGCACATGTGAACCGGGACTAGCGATGTGGATATGTTTCGATCAAAAGCTTCCGTTACTACGAATCAAGTGACCATATCTTATTTTATATCCAAACAATTCCTATCCAGGTAAGTTATGTTGGAGAAGAACGAGGTAAACCCTATATGGGCCTGCCGGGCCTTTCCGGCCTTCCCCGTGGTACTGGCCGCGGTCGGCGACGGTAACGGAAACAACAATGTTCTGACCATAGCGCTGGTGCACATGTTCTCCTTCAACCCTCCCGTACTGGGCATAGGGGTCTCCCCGGCACGGCACAGCTTCGAGCTGATGGAATCGAGCGATGACTTCTCCATCAACATACCCGGAAAGGAACTCGTGGAGGAGGTCCTCTATTGCGGGCAACGTTCCGGACGAGAGGTGGACAAGTTCGAGGACTGCGGCTTCGTGGCCTCGCCCGGCAAGAAGATCAAGGCTCCGACCATCGCGGAATGCATGGTCAACTTGGAATGCATCAAGCGGCAGAGGATCGACGCCGGGGACCACGTGTGGTATCTAGGCGAGGTCGTGCACGCCGAAATGGCCAAGGACGCCGACCGGGAAAAATCCCTCATGTACTGGTCCGGGGAGTTCCGGGTCCTGGGCGACGTCATCCGCCGTCGTTGAGAAGTTTTAATAACGTTCAACCCCAAGGTTTACCCTGGTGTTATAATGGTAAACATGGACGATAAGGTCGACATCGACCACATGGGCGCCTTGATGTCACTGCCTCCGGCACCGGTCGTGCTCGTAGGTGTGGGGGACGAGGAAAAAAACATCATCACCGTGGGAATGTTCAACGTGTTCTCGGTGCGTCCGCCGATCATCGGCATAGCGGTCACCACCTCCCGTCAAAGCTATAAGTTCCTGGAGGAGAACGATGAGTTCACCATCAACATACCGGGAAAGGAGCTGTTGGAGCATGTCATCACCTGCGGGGAGAAGAGCGGGGCGGACACTGACAAGTTCAAGCTCACCGGGCTCACCCCGGTCAAAGGCAAGCGTACCAAGGCTCCACGAATAGCCGAATGCCTGATGAACATCGAACTAAAGAAGCTGCGGTCCTTCGAGGTCGGGGACCACACCTGGTATTTGGGTGAGATCAAGCACACCGACATCACTTCCGATTACGATCGCAGCAAGGCGTTGCTGTATTGGGATGGGGAATATTGGACCGCAGGTGAGCGGCCGATCAAGGAAAGGGAGTGATCACGACGGCAAGGACGCCTTGAGGAACGAGCCGAAGACCTTGACGCAGGAGGCGCTCTGGCGCAGGTCCTCCAAGGCGTCGGCCACCTTGTGGTCCTTCACATCCCCGTCGAGGTCCAGGTAGAACACGTACTCCCAGGTCCTTCCGCGCCATGGTCGGGATTCCAACTTCGTGATGTTGACACCGTGGGCGGCGAAGGTCTTCAGGCAATCGAAAAGCGCACCAGGCTGGTTCCGGGTGGTGAACGCCAGGGCGGTCTTGTCGCCAACCACCGTCGAACTTTTCCTGGACAGCACGAAGAAGCGGGTGATGTTGTCCTGCACGCTTTGAACGTCCTCCAGCAATACCTTCATGCCGTAGGTGCTGGCGGCGCGCCGGCTGGCGATCGCCGCCTCTTCAATGAGGCCGCGCTCCCGCACCATCCGCACCGAACCGGCCGTGTCGAACGCCGGCACCTTCTGCCA
>SPCU01000135.1 GCA_004525545.1 Methanomassiliicoccus sp.
CGTGAAAAGGGTTGATGGATCATGAATTCAAGGTTCGGTATATATGGGGGGCAATACGTGCCTGAAATACTGGTACCCGCCCTCCAGGACCTGGAGAGAGAGTACCTCGTAGCTCGGAACGACCCAGTGTTCCTAGGGGAGCTGGAGAGCTACAACCGTCACTACGGCGGAAGAGAGACCCCTCTTTATTTCGCCCGGCGATTGACCGAACGTTGCGGTGGCGCGAAGATATACCTGAAACGGGAGGACCTGTGTCACGGTGGAGCTCACAAGTTCAACAACGTCATGGGCCAAGCACTCCTGGCCCGCCGCATGGGTAAGAAAAGATTGATCGCCGAGACCGGGGCTGGTCAGCACGGCACGGCTACTGCCATGGCCGCGGCGGTGCTGGGACTGAAGGCGGAGATCTACATGGGAGAGAGGGATGTTGCTAGACAGCGCATGAACGTCTTCCGCATGAAACTGATGGGGGCGAAGGTGCACGAGGTGAGCTCCGGCTCCAAACTGCTCAAGGACGCTATCAACGAAGCTTTGCGCGATTGGTCCGGGAGCGTGGAGCATACCTATTATCTGCTAGGCACCGCCGCCGGTCCGCATCCCTACCCCACTATGGTGCGGGATTTCCAGAGCGTCATCGGCCGGGAGATACGCCAGCAGCTGCAGGCGGCCGAGGGCGGCCTGCCGGACCTGCTGGTGGCCTGCGTGGGCGGAGGAAGCAACGCTATCGGTACCTTCCACCCGTTCATAGAGGACACCGGGGTCAGAATGCTCGGCGCGGAGGCGGCCGGGGAAGGACTGGAGACCGGACATCACTCCGCATCCTTGTCCATAGGGGAGGTCGGGGTGCTGCAGGGATGCAAATCATATCTGCTTCAGGACGAACATGGCATGATCCATGAGGCCCACAGCATCGCCCCGGGATTGGACTACCCAGGCGTCGGTCCGGAGCACAGTTTCCTGAAGGACCTGAAGCGCGCCGAATACGTGGGCGTCACTGACAAGGAGGCTTTGGAGTCCTTCATCACCCTGTCCCAGGTGGAAGGGATCATTCCCGCTCTGGAGAGCGCACATGCCGTCTCCGCCGGAATGAGGGAGGCGACGTCCATGTCCAAGGACCAGGTGGTGGTCATAACCATCTCCGGCCGGGGGGATAAGGACCTGGAGACGGTGTTCGACATGGGGGTGGTCGAGTGAGCCGTTTGCAAAAGACCTTCGCCGACGCCCGTGCGGAGGGGCGCACCGCCCTGATATGCTATTTGATGGCCGGGGTGCCCTCGCCAGAGGATTTCGTGAAAATGGCCGTGGCCTGCCTTGAGGGCGGGGCGGACGTTCTGGAGATAGGCGTGCCTTTCTCCGATCCGTTGGCCGACGGTCCGGTCATACAGCAGGCGGCAGTGCGCGCCCTAGAGAACAAGGTGACCCCCCCGATGGTCATGGACATGGTACGTGAGCTGAGGAGAAGGACCGACCGACCCATTGTGCTCATGGGCTATTACAACCCCATCTTCCGCATGGGGGAGGAGAGGTTCGTGGATGCTTGCCGGAACGCCGGTGCGGACGGCCTGATCGTGCCGGATCTGCCGTTGCACGAGAGCATCTCCCTGCGCCATACCTGTCTGGAAAAGGGATTGGACCTTATTCAGTTGACCACCCCATTGACACCGGACGACCGGAACAGTGAACTGGTGCAGGCCACCTCAGGTTTTCTGTACCTGGTCACGCGCACTGGCGTCACCGGAGGAGGTTCGGTCATGGCGGAAGACCTTCGGAAAATGATCAGCAGGACGCGTTCCGTCGACCGCCACGTTCCCTTGGCCGTCGGATTCGGCATATCTAGACCGGAACATGTTCGGGCGGCGAGGGAAATGGGGGCGGACGGCGTCATAGTCGGCAGCGCCCTAGTGGGCCTGACGCTCAATGGCTCCTCCGCGGATGATCTTAAGGACGCCGTCCGCCGTCTAGCATCGGCCTGCGATGCGGAGCGTCCGCAGATTCAATAATTATTTATTTGACCTAAGGGATTTCGTGTTACTAAAATTAAATTATTAACACCTAAATCCTAAATTCAATTTGAGGAGACGATAATGCATATTCCTGACGGTCTGATGGACCCTGTGGTGGTCATCATGGGCTGGGCCTTGGCCCTGCCGGTCATCGCTTTGGCCATATACAAACTTAACAGAAGCGTTGACGAGCGTATGGTGCCCTTCATGGCCATATTGGCGGCGGGAATATTCGTGGCCCAGATGCTGAACTTCCCGGTCGGCGGCGGGACCACCGGCCATCTGATCGGTGCCGCCCTCGCCGTGGTGCTGCTAGGATTGTACGGAGGAATTCTGGTAATGACCACCATCCTGGTCATCCAATGTCTGATCTTCGGGGATGGTGGGCTGACCGCACTGGGACTCAACCTTCTCAACATGGCGGTGGTGGCACCTCTGGTGGCTTACGGAGGTCTTCGCCTGCTGAAAATGGGGACAACGGAAAAGGGGCTGACCGTGCCATTCGCCGCTTGGACCTCGGTCTTCGTCACCGCCCTGTTCTGCGGAGTGCAGCTGGGCCTGAGCTACACTCTGTCCGGAGGGGCGTTCGGTATTGACTGGGCCATTTCCCTACCGGCCATGGGCATCTATCACGCCTTCATCGCCTTCGGTGAGGCCATCATCACCACTGGAGTAGTGCTCTTCCTGAGCAAGGTGGCCCCGGAGACCCTGGAGTTCGGTATGCATCCCCAGGAGGTACCTGTATGAAAGGTCGTTACATGAAGGCCTCAGGGGTCATCCTGGCGATTTTCGCTATCGGACTGATCGGCTTTTTCGCTCTTTCCGCCGCCTTCCCCGACGGTCTGGAGAAGGTCATGGAGGAGAACGGA
>SPCU01000145.1 GCA_004525545.1 Methanomassiliicoccus sp.
GTGGCTCTGAGCGACAGACGATCTCCTTCTACCACGATCTCTCAAGCCTGAAAAAACGAGGGTTATCACTCCTCATCGATGCGAGTATCCAGCATCGGTGACGGTGGCGGTCGGAAGAACGAAGTAAAGTGAGTATTCCTCGTCACCGGCGATCTCGTCGGCATCTACCTCGACATCCGTTTTTGAAAGACCATTGGCGATGACCTTCTGGTCCAGGACCGCGATCCATTTCCGCGGATATTTTTGCATCAGGTCGATGTAGTTCTCCTTGAACCACATGTCGTTTCTCATGTCCTTTATGCTCTCCTGCACTTCTTCGTCGTCCATCATATCAATTCCCCTTATGATCATAATATTCTAGCTTGGAGGACTTTATTCTTTCTTTTACACGTTCTGAGAGCATTTCGCTCAACGCAAGGATGGAAGGGATGAAAATTGTGCAGGAAGTTGAAAAGCATCCATATCAAGCAACATTGGTCCAGATCATTAATCAATAGAGCTTCTCAGGATGATCGGTCTAACTCACTCCTATAATTACTCCCCCCTTCCATATTAAATGGGGTGATCGGGTGACCGAAAAGAGGCGTAAGAGAAGCGAGGACGATCCTGAGTTCGTCTATGAAGGGGATAAGGAGCCCGAGGACATCTACGATGAAGATGTGAGGCAGGAGATGCTCGAGGACGACGAGATCACGGCCGCGGAGGAAGGGTTCATGCGCGGCTGGGAAGGCACCGTGGAAGGTGGGAAGAAGCACAAGAAGGATAGCCACCACAAGGATACCGCGTCCGTCGAGCTGGCCAAGGAGCAGTATCAGGAGGACTGAATGCCTCCTCGCTTCATTTCTTCAACGAGCGAATTGAAGGTATCATCAGGAAGATAACAACGTTCATAGCGATCGATGGAAATGGCGGCGTTCACATTAGCTACGACGACATGGCCGCGAACTCCTGGAGATCCATATTGATGTATGCAACGAACGTAAATGGAATCTGGGAGAACAAAGTGGTGGACGGGACTCTGAACGTCGGACAGGCAAACGATATCGCTGTGGATGCGGGATTCAAGATCCATATATCGTATCTCAACTTTGGAAAGATGGACCTGAAATACGCGGTATCCTCTTAAGTGATCAGGGAACTGGATCCAACCCATTTCCTTTTTTTATTTACTTTTTACAAGGAATTGACAAATGTGTTCATTACTGTTATCTCCAGTCAAAATTAAAGAGGCGGGAAAGCATCAGAAAGCGGGCGACGGGATCTGCGTTACACATCATCCAGATGGTCTAATAGATAATCACAGAAATTTTAAGATCGGCTTAATCCCATTCTTTATATATAAAATTGTAATTCAGGGTCGACCGATGCTGGAACATCGAATACAATTGAACGGGTCATAAAGCAAGATATGCTGGATGGTTCGTTTCTTGAAGTGATCACATGTTCAAATACGAACATTCCATAAATTGGGTTGGAGAGATCTAAAGATGGCGACATTGGGGTTGAGCGTCGGTTCGGTCGGGTTCATGGGCAAGATGGGAATGGCCGCCTGGAGAAACGTGGTCCTGGTGTCCAGCATATTATCGTTGTTTTTAATGATGGCGTTCTGGCACGATTGGTTCATCGCAGGCGCGGCCATAAACGCGGCCGCCATCGCATTGGTACTAAAGGATAGGCCATTGACAAGATCGGTCCCGGCGAAGGTGGGGCTATGAAAGTACTGGCTATTATGGGCAGTCCCCGGAAGGAGGGGACCGGTGCTAGGGCATTAAGGGAGATCGAGAGCAGGCTGTCAACGCATGGGCCGGTCCAGCTCGAGGTCCTAAGGCTGAAGGATGTGAACCTGGGGCAGTGCAGAGGCTGCTTCCAGTGCATTAGCAGGGGCGAGCAACTGTGCCCGATGAGGAAGGAGCTGGTCGCCATCGAGGAAAAGATCGAGGCCGCGGACGGGGTGATACTGGTCTCCCCCGGCTACGTGCAGAACGTCAGCGGTCTGATGAAGAACTTCATTGACCGAATCGCATACACCAATCACCGGCCCCGATTCTTCGGCAAGAAAGTCATGATAGTGGCGAACGGAGGATCAGGGTTGCCGAAGACCCTGGACGCGCTCCGGATAGCGATCGGAGGGCCGGAGGTCGTCAGCGAACTGAAATACACGCATCTCCCCTGGCCGATGCAGGAGAGATCGATAGTAAAGCGCCAGGCGGACCTCGAACGGGCGTCCGACAGGTTCTATAAGGCCCTGCAGGTCAAGGACATGAGGCCCAGCTTCAACAATTACATGCGTTTCCTCTTCCTCAA
>SPCU01000031.1 GCA_004525545.1 Methanomassiliicoccus sp.
AGTGCAGAAGTGACCATTAGTAGCGCAATGACCAAACCGATAGCCTTACGGCCTCTTCGGTTAGCTTCGCCCTTGCTTTCATTAATTAATTGAATGTTGTTCCCCCCCTCGATGATTCAACCGCCGAAGCGGCCGTGCATTAGTGGAATTTGCGTATGCGTAGATTAGATAACGAGGTCTGTCCTTTCCGAGGTTGAATCAGTTATTATCTAGGTTGATTGCGTATATAACATTTGTTATCAATACTGATAATAATAGCTCAGTATTTTACTATTGTTAGGATTGCTGGCTCCAGTAGATGATTGATAAGAAAACTCTTTTTTATTGATCAGTATATTAAAAAAAAATCTCATGCAAAAGTCGTAAAAATAATTCGATATTTTCTTTTCCATTGCATATTATTGTACTATTACAATATGAAATTAATATTCAAATTATAATTTGATGGAAATGATCGTCCCGGCCTTTCAAGCGGATCATGATTCGTCCATCCTTATCACATCGTGCCGTACACCTTCCAAAAAAGTTTTTATAATCGGATTGGTTGCACTGTTCCAGAATGGTTTGACGGCCATCGCGGCGGGGATACGCCTGGTCTCGTCTGATCCCAGAAGCTAAGCCCGCCCGCGTTCTCCGTTGTACTGTGGTGCGCGAGCCCACGGGAAGCCTGGAACGCTGTCAGCCATTCTTTCTAACTTATATTTTTTAATATTCTTGTACCCGATAGAATTAATATCGATAAATCACCTATTGATTTCATAATCGAAGGTGGTTGTACTGGACGTTGACCTTGTGTTTCTGGTCGTCCTGCTTATTATCTTGGCCATAGTGGTATACATCGAACTTCGTTTCATGCGTACTCGCAATAGAGAGTACCTTGACAAGGCCATCGACAAGGACGATGCCTACAATAACATCGCCACCACTAAAGCCATTGCCTCGGTTCTAAGACAAAAAGGGAAGGACACGCACGAGGCCGAACTGGTCATCATTCAGGCTGAACAGGCTTACAACCGAGGCAGTTTCGTTTCTTCTAAGGAATCCGCCAAGAAGGCCAGGGACATATTGATCAATGCCCCCTTCATAGAAATGGCTTTAGGGGATGCACCGAAGACGGAACCGGAATCACCCTCAGAGGAGGACCACGAAACGGTCCACGAGATCACGAAATTAGAACCGAACCTGATCGAATCTCGTTTCATCATCAATTCATGCCGTACCCACTTGGAGGCTGAGGAGGCATGCGGCAAGGATATTGCCCAAGCGAAGGAGCGGTTGGCCCAGGCTGAGCAATGTTTCGCTGAGAAGAGATATGATGAAGCCTTAAAGGAGGGAATGAGGGCCAGGAGAATGATGGGAGAATCTTCACCAGGTATATCTGAACCAAAGATGGAGACGCCCCGGATCAAGATCCCCAAACCGGAAAGGAAATGCGCCAAATGCGGTATCGGCGTCCCACCTGAGGACCTTTATTGTAGAAAGTGCGGCACTAGTGTCGGGGTGCAACGGACCTGTTCACATTGCCAAACCGACGTATCGGCGGATGATGTATTCTGCCCTAAATGTGGCCGGCCGATCTGATCTCTCACATATCGCCGCGGTTGAAACATTAATACCCAAAGACCAATTATCCTGAGGAAGCAGATGATACTGGTCAAGTTGGGTGGAAGCGTAATTACCGATAAGGGCAGATACCGCACCTTCGACCGTGAGACCACCAGCCGTTTGACTTCGGAGATAGCCTCTTCGGACGAGAAGGTCATGATCGTTCACGGTGCTGGATCATTCGGACATATGCTGGCCAAGGAACACAGGCTGCATCTGGGCATCGATGAACTCTCCCAGATCATGGGGGCGGCCAAGGTCATGGCCGATGTCAGGGAACTGAACCTGGAAATATCACGTTGCATGATGGACAGCGGACTGCCGGTCGTATCACTCCCACCGGCCTCCTGTGCTCGAATGAACCAGGGAAAACTAGAGATGCTGGACGTAGACCTGTTCCAGAGATATCTAGACCTAAATATGGTCCCGTTGACCTTTGGCGACGTAGTGTGGGACCGGAAACGCGGATTGAGCATCTGCTCGGGCGACCAGCTGATGATGTCCTTGGCCGAGAAATTCAGTCCGGACAAGGTGCTGTTCATCACCGATGTGGACGGTGTCTTCACTGGCGATCCTAATATGGATGATTGCGCCAGACTTATAGAGAATGTGGACAAGGCGGTGCTGGACGCATTGCCAAGGACGGAGAGGAATGTTGATGTCACCGGCAGCATCTATTCCAAAATTCAATTCATGATCGATATGGCCGGCCGAACCAAAGAATGTCTGGTGCTCAATGGTAAGGCACCAGGAAGGCTAGAGGCGGCCATGAAGGGACGTTCGGTCATAGCCTCCAGAGTAGTAGGGGGATCCATATGAAGAAGATAGAGCACAGGAAATCGGACCACATCGAGGTCACCTTGAAGGAGAAGGTTGTTTCCGACTACGACTACTGGGCGGACGTGCATTTTGTGCACCATGCTCTGCCTGAGGTGAACATGGACGACATCGACACCTCGGTCACCTTGTTCGGTAAGAGACTGGAATTCCCATTGGTGGTCACGGCCATCACCGGAGGTTTCCCTCTGGCCGAGAAGATCAACCGAAATTTGGCCGAGGCCTGCGCTGAGATGCAGATTGGATTGGGGGTGGGAAGCCAGCGGCCGGCCATAGAGCACGGGGATGATGACTCTTACTCATTGATCAAGGAATACGACGTGCCGTTGGTCATCGGGAACGTGGGCGCGCCGCAACTGGTCAGACAGAAGAACAAAGGACCTTTTTCTCTCGAGGACGTACTTCGAGCCAAGGACCTCATCGACGCGGATATCATGGCCATACATCTCAATTTCCTGCAGGAGGTCGTCCAACCGGAGGGCGATGTGAACGCCTTGGGCTGCCTGGAAGGCATAAGATCGTTGGCCAAAGAACTTCCTTGCATGGTCAAAGAGACCGGCGCTGGCATCTCCAGGGAGACGGCCTTGCAGCTCAAGGGCACCGGCATTCGGGGAATGGACGTCTCCGGCATGGGCGGCACCAACTTCGCCGCGGTGGAGATGCACCGGGCCCGCATGCAGCAGGACCTGATAGCCAGTGGTGTGGGTGCCACCTTCATCGACTGGGGCATACCGGCTCCAGCGGCGGTGATCGAGGCGGACATTGGACTGGAAATGATCGCCAGCGGGGGAGTGGACGACGGCCTGCGCATGGCCAAAGGTATCGCCCTAGGTGGAAACGCCGCTGGTTGCGCCAGAATATTGTTGGCAGAGGCGATGGATTCAGCTCAAAGTGTGGTCGCCAAGCTTGAAAGAATGAAGGCCGAGCTTAAGGCCGCCATGTTCCTGACCGGATGCAAAGAGGTGGCTGATCTGAGACGCCGCCGGGTAATTGTGAGCGGAAGGACCGCCGATTGGCTTTCCGCTGGGGAGGAATGATTATCATGGACCACACCGAGAAGATGAAGGAACTGGTGAATGAGGTCGACCAGGCCATCCTTCGTTACGTGGAGCACGGGAAACATGAGAAGCTCATCAAGGCCATGAGGCATTATCCAGAGGCGGGGGGTAAGCGTATGCGCCCGGTCATGGCCATACTGACGGCCGAGGCTGTGGGAGGCCGGGGTAAAGAGGCTCTCCCCTTCGGCTGCGCCCTTGAGATCATACACAATTTCACCCTTGTCCACGACGATGTCATCGACCAGGACCCGGTCCGCCGTGGCAAACCGGCCGTGCATATCGCCTTCGACATACCAACAGCGATCATCGCCGGGGACGCCCTGTTCGCCCGGGCGTATGAGATACTTGCCGATATTGATGTGGATGGCGAGGCCGTTCGCCGCCTGCTGCGCTCCGTATCGAACACCGTGTTCCTCGTCGCTGAAGGGCAGCAGATGGACGTGGATAACGAAGAGCGGGCGGAGGTCTCTCGGGAAGAATACCTGGACATGGTAGAGAAGAAGACCGCGGTCCTCTTCGCCTGCGCCGCCGAGGGAGGGGCCATCATCGGCCGAGGCACGGAAGAGCAGATCTCATCCATGAAGGAGTACGCCCGCCTGCTGGGGATCGGCTTTCAGATATGGGACGACGTATTGGGGATCAAGGGCGACGCCAAAAAGACCGGAAAACCAGTGGGCAGCGACATACGCAACGGTAAGCGGACGCTCATAGTCGTCGATGCCCTGGAACGCTTGGAGAAGGACCCCAGGAAGAACGTACTGACCGCTGCCCTGGGCAACGCCAACGCCAGCGATGAGGCGGTTCACGCTGCCATCCAATTGCTGGAGGACATTGGTTCGATAGAGCAAGCTCGCCAGTTCGCTTTGGATTACGCCCGGCGTGCCAAGGAACTGCTCTCCTGTCTGAGGGACTGTACGGAGAAGGAGATGTTGCGGGAGATGGTCGATTACGCAGTGGGCAGGGAGATCTGAGGTTCGATCTCGATCCCCTTGTTAGTAAGGTAGAATATCCCTGAACGGCCTTCCGCCAGATGCCTGTGCTTCATCAGCACCGCCTTTCTTTTACCCGGAGCTAGCCTTTCGACCATGATTATCGTCTTGGCGTTGTGGTGAAGTACGTTGCCACCTAGCGCCTCGAAGATCCCGGTCTCCACGTCGGTGTATACTTGAGAGGTGATGACCACCGGCAGGTTCTTTTTTCTGGCCAGCGTCAATAATCTAGCGCTTTGCCCGCCCAACAGGCGCCTTTCAACACGCTCGTCGTCCTTGCTCGCCAGCCGGTAGAACATGGTCATGGAATCGATGACGATCAGCCCGATCTCGGAATTCCCCTCCGCGAGCTTGATAGCCTTGTTGATCATGCGGTCCTGGTCCTCCAAACTATGCACCTCGCTGACCAGCACCTCCTTCAGAACCGCCTCTTGGTCCTCTCCGGCCATGTCCTTAAGGCGCTGCAACGATATGCCTTCACTATCCACATATACCGTCTTCTTGCCCTGGAGAGCGATCTCTCTGGCCAACGCAAGGCATAGATTGGTCTTGCCGGTCCCTGCCGCTCCGTAGATGAGAGTTAGACATCCGCTCTCCACCCCTCCGTCGAGCATCTCGTCCAGGGTGGAGCATCGGAACGGCAATAGCACCAGTTCCTCCAAGTTCACTTCCTCTCCTTCTGTTGCATGTCGTCCATTTGTTCCATCCGGTAGGAGCCAGGCTCAACTTTCTTTCTCCTTTTCAGGAAATAGAACGGAATCGCCATCAGCCCCCCCAATATGAGAATCACAGCTACCGCCACGAAGATAACAGCCACTATCACGAGTAAAGCAGCTATCACCAAGGGAAGGAAAAGCAGGGCCAGGAAGGCCACAGCTACGATACTGATTATCAACAGCGCCACTATGGTGGTGTCCGCCCCTCGAGAGGCCATTCCGTCACTTCCTATCGGGCAGGAAGGGGACCAAGGAATTAGCCAGCTTGGACATGGTCATGGACTGCAGGATGATCCTTCCCGGCCCCCTGAGGGTGGTTACAAAGAGACCTTCCCCGCCGAACAGGGCGGTCTTTATCCCCAGGCTCTGAATGTCATACTGTACGCTGTTCTCCCAGGCCACCGTATTGGCTGTGGAGACCTTCATGACCTGGCCGGGCGCGAGGTTGAATTCGATGAAGTCACCGCAACCGGCCACGAATACAGTGCCTTCCCCTTGGACCTTCTGCAGGATCAGGCCCTCGCCGCCGAACAGGGCAGCACCGAACTTCTTCTGGAAAGCAATGTCCAAGGTGACATCGTCCTCTGCTGCGAGGAAAGCGGTCTTCTGTAGCAGCCACTGCTTTCCCCCCCTCAGATCCAGGGGAACGATCTTCCCTGGTACGCTCCCCCCGAACCCTACCATACCTGGACCTCCCTCAGCGTGGAAGTTGGTCACAAAGAACGACTCCCCGGTAACGGCCCGCTTGAGACCGGACATTACCCCGCCCTTGGCCTTGGTCTCCAATCGGACGTTGCCGCTCATGTACAGCATGCTTCCCGCCTCGGAGTATAATACCTCGCCCGGGGAGAACTCGACGTTCACGCACTGCAGATTGTCTCCAGTAATGTTGTACCTCAGGGTATCACCTTGAGGATGGTTACAATCTTGGTTGTATTTCCATTTTCTCGGCAATGAGCATACGGTCAGCCTCATAGTAGTGCCAAGGGAGAACGCCACCTTCGCGAATGATCATATATGAGCTCCGGGACGATCGATCTTTTCCCTTTTCCTGGCCTCCGGCACGGACAGCGGGACTTTCTGCAGGATGCGAGAGATTGCCTCGTTTCCGGTAATGTGTTGGTAGCCCATGCTCCCACCGGGCTAGGGAAGACCGCGGTGGCGTTGGCGGCGACCTTGGAGGCGGCCATAGGCCGTAATGGCCGGACGGTGTTCTTGACACCGAGGCAATCTCAGCATCGGGTGGTCATTGAAACCGTTAAGGTCCTGCCCGCGGCCATCAAGACGGTGGACCTCCTCTCCAGGGAGAGCATGTGCCCCCTTGGCCCCCAACCCCCTTGCCTGAACGGTAAACGTTGCCACCTGCAAGCGGAGAGGCGTATTGTCCTCTGTGCCAAGGAGGTCCTGCGGAGGCCTATGCACGCCCAGGAATCGATGTCCTTATGTGTGAGGCGCGGGGCATGTCCATACCTCACCGCGAGATTGGCCTTGAACGGTGCCGACCTGGTGGTCGGAGACTATTCCAGGGTCTTCGGCGATCTGCCCGATATCTTGCGGTTCCAGGGATCCTCCCGACCACAGTATTTGGTGGTGGACGAGGCCCACAACCTACCATCCAGGGTCAGGGAGATGTTCAGCAAAGAGCATATCGTCCCTTCCTCGGACGATGACGAGCTGGAAAGGGTCTGGAGAGAGATGCTTTCCCAAGGTCACCGAAAAATTACCTTCGGGGAGCTACGAACGCACCTGGAATCCCTTGGTCTCCCTGGACCGGAGATATTGGAAGAGCGGGATGAGTTCGTGCGCGATTGGTATCGTTTTGGCGAGGTCAGCATGCGCATAGCCCATCCTGACGAGAGCCGCATCTCCCTTCGTTTCCTGGAACCCTCCCTGGTAGTGCAGAACGTGCTCCATCATTGTACTAGTGCCATATTCATGAGCGGTACCTTGCATCCGCCAGAGGTGTTCGCCGCCCTACTGGGCATAGAAGATTGCCTTTGCCGGACCTACCCATCACCTTTCGATCCCCGGAGACGCCTGGCGATCATAGTTCCGGAAGTAGGCACCCGATTCCGTGAACGCTGTCGAGAAAGTACGAAGGATATGTCCCAACGAGTAGCTCAACTAAGCAGGGACGTACCGGGCAACGTGCTGGTGTTCCTCCCTTCCTACTCCTACCTATCTGCGGTGCATCGGGAGTTGAGGAACACCCGTTTGGACAAGGTGCTGCTGGCTGAGCGTCCCGGCCTGGGAAAGGAGGAGAAGGACGGTCTGGCCCGACGTCTATTGGATGGGCCGAACGTGCTCCTGCTATGCAATATTCATGGGTCCTTCTCAGAAGGTGTGGACTTTCCCGCAGGATGCATCTCCGCGGTCATGGTGGCCGGACTACCCATCCCGCCCCCTGGTCTGGAGAGGAAGGAGCTTATGCTTCGAACGGCCAAAAGAATTGGAGAGGAGAAGGCCAGGTTATATCTGGACACCTACGAGGCTTTGAGCAAGGTACTTCAGGCCTGCGGCCGGGCCATCCGCCGCGAGGAGGATCGCGCGGCCATTGTTCTGCTAGACCCCCGATATTTGGATCAAAGAGTGGTTCGGTTGCTACCACCTGATATGAAGTTCGTGGACGGCGATCCGTCCGTGACCCTGCGGGCCTTCTTCCATCACGGAACGAAAGGTCATTGGCTATCATCGACGGAGGGTGAAAGGATAATAACCGAGCATTGACCTTACTTGGACCGTGCAAGTGATAAGAAGAGGGGCAGAGGCCGAGATCCGTCGGGACGTGTGGATGGGGAGGAACGTGCTTATTAAAAGCCGCATACCCAAGACGTACCGTCACCCGACCTTGGACCGATCTCTTCGAGCCCACCGCACCAAGATGGAGGCCCGACTGCTTCAAGAGGCCCGGAGCTGCGGGGTTCCCACCCCCATCGTGTACGACATCGACCTGGAGAAGGCCGAACTGTGTATGCAGGAGATCGATGGGCCGCGGGTCAAGGATGCTTTGGCCACCGCTTCGAAAGAGGAGGTTAGGCGCATCTGCCAAGAGATAGGACGGATGGTGGCTAGAATGCACGGCCATGGCATGACCCACGGCGACCTGACCACCTCCAACATGATAATGGAAGACGAACGCATCTGGTTCATCGACCTTTCACTGGGAACCAAGGCCGCAAGCATGGAGGAGATGGGGGTCGACCTGCACCTGTTGAAGGAAGCGTTCCAATCGACGCACTCGGATATGCTGTATGCCTACGATATGATCGTCGAGACCTACGCTCAAGAGCTCCCGCGGGGGCGAGAGGTCCTGGCCAAGGTAAAGGACATTGAGGAGAGGGGGCGATACGCGTGATATTGAACCTGGTGACGTCCAACGAGCACAAGCTGGAAGAGTACCGGAACGGGCTTTATCCGCTGGGCATCGAGGTAAAGCATCTCCATGTGGATTGCGACGAGATACAGGCCGATACCTTGCACGAGGTGGTACTGGCGTGCATGGAACAATTGAAGGGGGACGGGTACCGTGATTTCATTTTGGACGATTCCGGCATGTTCGTACCGGCCCTGAACGGATTCCCTGGAGTTTATTCGGCCTACGTCATGCAAACCATCGGCTGCCAGGGAATGCTACGGTTGCTGGATGGTCTGAACCGCTCCGCTCATTTTGAATGTTGCATCGGCGTTTGCTCCGACGAACTTGGCGAGTTCACACTCACCGGACGGTCACCGGGACGGATCATCACTGAGAAGAGGGGGGAGGGCGGCTTCGGGTACGATCCCATCTTCATGCCTGAGGGGCAAGAGCTGACCTTCGCCGAGATGGACATGGTGACCAAGAACCATCATTCTCACCGAGGAAAGGCCATGGTGGAACTCGCTAGGGAGCTGAAGCAAAGGATGGAGGGAAAGAAATGAAGATCAGAGGCAGTAAGATAGTGGTGACCGGCTGCGCCGGTTTCATTGGCAGCCACCTCACGGACGCCCTTCTTGAGATGGGCAATCACGTGGTTGGAGTGGACAATCTAAGCGCTGGACGTAGGTCGTTCTTAGAGGATGCGGAGACCTATGACGATTTCACCTTCATCCAGTCGGACCTGCTGAAAGACGACCTTAAGGACGTTTTCAAGGGCGCGCAAATGGTGATACATGTGGCCGCCAACCCCGACGTGAGGTCGGGAGCGAAGGACACCTTGTCGCACTACCAGCAGAACATCGAGGTCACCTACCGGGTGTTGGAGGCGATGAAGAGCCTGGGGATCAAGGACGTCGTCTTCCCATCCACCTCAACGGTGTACGGTGAGACCACGGTCATACCCACCCCGGAGGAGTATGGACCGCTGGTGCCGATATCGGTCTACGGAGCGACGAAACTGGCCTGCGAGGCGCTGATATGCTCCTACGCCCATTCCTTCGACATGCAGGCGGTCATATTCCGCTTCGCCAACGTGGTCGGCTCCCGCAGTACGCATAACGTGCTCCACGACTTCGTGGCCAAATTGCGGAACGACCCCACCCAACTTGAGATACTGGGGGCGGAGCCGGGAACGGTGAAATCCTACGTACATGTGGATGATTGCGTGCGCGGCATGATCATTGGTGCAGAGTACGCCAGGAACAAGGTGGAGATGTTCAACCTGGGATCGGCCGATTGTTTGACGGTCAAAGAGATCGCCGACATCGTCATCGATTCCATGGAACTGCGTGGCGTCGTGTACCGGTGGACCGGTGGGGTCCAGGGCGGCCGCGGATGGATAGGGGACGTCAAGAACATGCTCCTGTCCTCGGAAAAACTACGCTCCTACGGCTGGGAACCGAGCTTGAACAGTTCTCAGGCCATCTGCAAAGCGGTGCGAGAGATAGTGGCTAAACCGGACTAGAACACCAGACCAGGCACGGTCTCCCCGGTCACGTCGATGATCACGATCCAATCAGCGGACTCGAAGTTCCAGGAATCCCCCCCGTTGGTACCGATGGGAATACTGGAGGAGGGATATCCTCCCACATATGGCATGCCTACCGAATCCACGACCAACCAGAATCCCAGCTCATCCTCGATCCAGAATAATGGCACTTGGTTACCGTAGAAGGCCTGGACGTTCTCCTTAACTTCTAACGCCTGGGAAGTGCTGTTCCCTATGTAGACCGTGGGGAACGCATGCCCACTGATGAGATTGATCCGGCAGTTGCCGCCTAGGACGGTAAGCAGGGATGACAGCAATATGGCGTGGTCCTCGCAGTCACCGGTGCCCAATGAAATGGTCTCCGAAGCCGATTGCCAATGGTCGTCGGTATCTGACAGATAGGGGAACTCCGCTCTTATCAGTTCATAGGCCTCGATGACCTGCAACACGCCATAGTCACCGGGAACCGTGTCCAGCACCTTCTCGGCAAGGTCGCTCACGGCCTCGAATTCAACCAGATCGTTTAACCGATTGTAATACCCGACCGGGTTCCTATCGATCTCCCGAGCATGTGGATCTGGCTCTAGCAGACATTCCATTTCGTTGCTAAAGACCAGCAAGATCCCTTTGTCGTTCCAGAAGTGGCCGTTGGGGGAGGAGGCCCACAGGTTCATATGGATCTCGAAGGTCGTCGTACCGTTTGTGCCCGGCCCTTCATAGTACAATATCCCCATTCCCTTTTCCTCCCCCGGCGATATGTACTCGGAGCAGTTCACCGAAAATACATCGCCATGGCCTTCCCAATTGAAGCTGTAGGAGCGGACGAACACCTCGTTGGAGCCTGCGTTCTCAATGAAAAGCTCTATGGTCCCGCCGAACTCCTGGTATACGTTTGTATAGCTCATCGAGGTCTTGAGGTGGACCGAATAGTCCGATCCGCTGACCGGACTCGGTTCCATGACCGTACCGTCTATGACATTGATCGCTGGAGCGGTAAGTTCCCCCTCCTGAAATCCATCGGGGTCCTGAGCTATACCGCCCAGCAAGAAGAATGCTAGGAGCATGATGACAATTGCTATGGCGATCCCCGTCACCGCTGCCGCGCGACCGTTCATGCCCGGTGTTTGCACCTTTCGAATATATATCAATTGCCAGTTTAGACAATTATATATTACTGAACACGCCATCACGGCGCCGAGGGGCCGTAGGGTAGCTTGGTCCATCCTTCGGGCTTTGGGAGCCTGAGACTCCGATTCAAATTCGGACGGCCCCACTTTTTATTTTCTTATTACTGCTGAAACCTAGGAGAGGGGGGAGGACGCCTGGTAGCATTTGCGTGAGACGTTGTCAGGCTGGCTTGACCGTTCTGCAAACTTATTTCATTTCACCGAGACATGCTGAGGGCGTGGGTGAAGATCTTTTAGGCAAGCATTTTCCGGACTGGACCATGAAGGACGACATGGGCAGGGAGGTTCGTCTGAGCGATCAGTGGAAGGAGGGGACCGTACTGTTGCTCTTCTTCTCCTCGGCGTTCGGATTCATCTGCAACCTGGAGTTCCTTACTTTCAAAGCGATGCATAAGGTGTTTATAGATGCTAACTGCCGCATCTTCGGCATAAGCAACAACTCGACACGCTCGCTCGGTGCTTACAGTGAGAACCTGGGAATACCGTTCCCTTTGCTCAGCGATGAGGGAACACGTCTCTCCCGACTTCTGGGCACGGTGGAAAAGCCTGGGAGCGCCTGGGAAGGATTCACCCTGCGCTCCGAGTTCATCATCGATCGGAACGGCATCGTACGTTACGTTCACATCCCCCCTGACTCGAATTACGAGCCAGACTACGATACTATACTGACCGAGGTCAGGAAGCTAGCCTAGGAACTTTTTTACAATCGGTGTGGAATAGGTTCCCTATGGATAAGGCACGCGTCCCAAAGATCGGTCAAAAGGCTTTGGACTTCGTATTGCCTGATGACATGGGACGTTCGGTCCGCCTGAGCGAGGAGGCGAGTGAGGGGATTGTCGTTCTGATGTTCTACCCCTCCGATTTCGGTATGATCTGCTCCATTCAGATGGGAGAGCTGCGCGACTCGTACGATCTGATAGAAGAGACAGGGGTACGACTGCTGCCGATCTCCACCAACAGCGTTAGGTCGCATGCTGCCTGGAAAGAATCCATGCGCCTCCCCTTCCGACTGCTGGCTGATGAGGACGGGGCTTTGACCGAGGAGTACGGTATGTCATGCTATGACGATGGTTGGTTCAAGAACCGATCCTGCCGAGGGATTTTCATGATCGACCGGGACCTGACCGTTCTGTATGGTTGGGTCCCCGAAAGCCCCCACACCGGACCTGACATACCGGCACTGATCGAAGTAATGCGTTCGTTGTCTACTTAGGTCTCGACGAAAGGCGCCCGATGTGCAGGCGTCCGGAGTCGCGATGATAGTTGGGAACGATCTCTTCCGGCATCAGTTCACAGAGGTGTACTGGTGAGTCGAGCACCAGCGTCTCATACTCGCCCCCTTCGCCCGATACGTTCAGACCGTGAACCTTGGCCAGCTGTTCTAGATCACCCAGAGCTTCTCGGTCAAGTACCTTACCCAACCAACTCTTACCAAGCCCCTCGGCGAAGACCCCCACGATCATTATCTTGAATCCGGCCGATATCATGTCTGTAAGAAGCATCGATTGATCCTTCCGCCAAAGGGGAGAGAACATCTTCAGGTCCAGCTGCTCACAGATCCCGTTGATGCGGTCCCACTGATAGTCGGAGGCGATGGCCCCGGTCACCACCCCTTCCACATTCAGCCCTGTAAGTGCGTTCCTTAGTGCGGATAGGTCGTCACCCTCCTCACCGCTGGAGGGGACTGCCACCAGGTCCTTCCCCATGGCCCGGGCCATCTCCGGAAGATGCTCCAGGTTCAAAGTGTGGAACACCCATGAATGCGGGTCCCTTGGCATCACCGTCACCAGGTTTACGACCTCGTGCCCGGCCTGCTCCATCAGGTACGCGGCATAGGTCGAATCCTTACCACCGGAAAATAGACAGGCCAAGCGCATGTCCGGGCAATCGTTTCAGGGGATTTAACCGCTTCCGCCGGGGAAGGATTGAAATCAATTTCCTGCCATACCCTGTACGATACGAACATGCCACTTCACTGCCCGCGCTGCAACAAAACCATAGACAAAGCCAAGATCGAGGAGATCGACTCTCGTCTGATGAACACGTTCAAGAACGATACCCTCAGACGGGGGAAATGCCCGGTATGTGGCACCCCGCTCATCGATACAGACCCGAAGGTGGAGAAATGAGGATAGACGAGCTCAGTTCGACCGCTTTCGCCAAGGCCATGGAGGCCGACCCGATCGTGTTCCTACCCCTTGGGGCCTGTGAAGCCCATGGACCGCACCTACCGCTGGGAACCGATACATTCCAGCCGGAAGAGACGGTCACCCAAGTTGCCAAGAGGGTCGGTGGCTTGGTGGCCCCGACCATCAACTACGGGCAGCACTCCTCCACGCTCAATATGCCAGGGACCATATCTCTGACCTTCGACACCCTGCGCTCCCTTGTCAAGGATATTTTGGAATCCTTGCACCGTAACAAGGTACACAAGGTAGTGGTCCTCACTGGCCATTTCGGTTCGGTGCACCGGATCGCGATCAAATTGGCCTGCGAGCACGCCACACAGCACCTGGGCATGAAGGTCATGATGCTTAGCGATTACCAGCTCGCATTGCACCTGGAGAAGGAGATATGCCAGGGTTTGGAGGATGGTCATGGCGGACTTCTGGAAACGTCACGCATCATGGACATACGTCCCGATCTAGTGGCCAAGGAACGATCGCATGGTGAGTTCGTGGACAGCGGTTACTTGATCGTTTCAGACCCAGAGCGCTGCTTCCCCAAAGGGTTCTCGGGGGACGCTGGTCTGGCCTCGGAAGAGAAGGGGAGGCGCATTAACACATACATAGTGGACACTCTTACCGAACTGGTGCGAGCGAACTTCGAGGGTTAGGATGAGCGATAAGAAGCGATTGGCGGCGGAGAAGGCCGTGGAACTGGTGCAGGACGGTATGAAGGTGGGATTGGGGACCGGAAGCACGGCCTACTTCGCCATCGAGGCCATAGGCCGGTTGGTGAAGGACGGGTATCATCTGATAGCTGTGCCAACATCCATAGCCAGCGAGAAGCAGGCTCGAGAGCTGAATATCCCCCTCGCAACACTGGAGGAGGTCGGGACCTTGGACATGACCATCGACGGGGCGGATGAGGTCGATGGGAACCTGGACCTCGTAAAGGGCATGGGAGGAGCCTTGCTTAGAGAGAAGATAGTTGCTCATTCCACGCGTGCCCTGGTGATCGTGGTGGACGATTCCAAATTAGTACGATATCTAGGGACGAAATTCCCTCTACCCGTAGAGGTTGTACAGTTCTCTCACGGTCGCACGCGCTTTTACATGGAGGAGCTAGGCTGCAAGGCGGAGCTGCGCGGTGGAAGCGAACCATTCATCACCGACAATGGCAATTACATCTACCATCTGCATTTCGATCGGGGCATTCGTGACCCATGCGAGCTGCAGAAAAAAATTAAGGACATCCCTGGGGTCGTAGAGACCGGGCTGTTCCTGAAAATGACCAAAAAGGTTATTGTAGCTTCGGACCAGGGTATTAGAGTGATGGAAAGGGTTTGATCAGGGGTTCAGGCAGAGCGCCTTGAGCTGATCGGTGTTCTTTTCGATGGACTCCATGCGCTTCCGTTCTTCCTTCTCTAACGTCTCTATGATTTTGTCGAAGGGGATTGCCAGCTTATACGCATGAACCGGTCGGCCCTTGCCTTCCTTCTTGATGTCCCGTTTGATCACCCACTTCCTGCGGCGTAGTTCCTGCATAGCAATAGAGACCTCGGGTTGTCTCAGGGCGGTCATAATCTCTATTTCGACAGATGTCGTTTCCTCCTTCTTACGTAAAAACGCCAATGTCTTTGCTACATTTTTGGGCATTCCAGTATTAACTAACAGTTCTACCAGCGATTCGTCCTTCTTACTGAAGCCTTTGTCGGCCATATTTTTACACCTTTTTATCATTTATAAATACATATCACTTATTATTTAGTTGATATATATTCTTTTCTATTTCTCATTTTATTAATATTGCTGGCACCATTACTGGCTTGCTCCATCTTACTTCGATTGAAATAAAATGGCATTCAGCATATATTTTGTTAGATTAATCGGAACACAGGGGGTCATATTATAATCTTTCGTTAGATATATGTTG
>SPCU01000120.1 GCA_004525545.1 Methanomassiliicoccus sp.
ATGATAAAATCCCTGGTAAAGGATTTCCATTTGTACGAGACAAGGAGCTGAAGAAATGATACTAGATGACAAGAAGATACTCATCACCGGCGGAACCGGCTCATTAGGCAAGGTACTGGTCAGGCGCATACTGTCCGGGGAGTTCGGTACGCCGAAGCAGTTGGTCATTCTCTCCCGGGACGAGGCCAAGCAGCACTTCATGAGATTGGAGTACCTGAACAAAGAGACCACCACTGACGAGATCATCTACCAGAACTTCCAACGCTCCCTCTCTTTCCGCATTGGCGACGTAAGAGATTACCACACCGTCGCCAGCGCGGTCAAGGGGATGGACCTGATATTCAACGCCGCGGCGTTGAAGCAGGTGCCGACCTGCGAATACTTCCCTTTTGAAGCTGTCCGCACCAACATCGGAGGGCCGGAGAACATCGTCAGGGCGCTGAGGGAGAATGATAATCAAGTGGAGACGGTGGTGGGAATATCCACCGATAAAGCATGCAAACCGGTCAACGTCATGGGCATGACCAAGGCCATTCAGGAAAGGGTGTTCATACGTGCCAACCTGGAGGTGCCGGATACGCGTTTCGTCTGTGTGAGGTACGGTAACGTGCTGGCGTCCCGCGGCTCGGTGATACCGCTGTTCCACCATCAGATACGCTGCGGCGGTCCATTGACACTTACCGACGAACGCATGACGCGTTTCCTGCTTTCTCTCGACCAGGCGGTCGACACCATATTCGCGGCGGTGAAAGGGGCCAAGCCCGGTGAGACCTACATACCAAGGGTACCTTCGGCCAAGATGGTGGACATCGCCGACGCGCTCATCGATGGGCGCAAGATAAAGAAGAAGTTCACCGGCATCCGGCCGGGAGAGAAGATCCACGAGATACTCATCTCCGAGGAGGAGGGGTACAGGAGCGCCGACCGGGGCGACTACTACGCTATCGCCCCCATGCTTCCGGAGCTGCAGACCAAGGGCAAGTTCACCCCCCTGGGCAAGGAGTACGGCTCCGGGGACGACCTCATGAGCAAGGACCAGGTCCGCGACCTGATGGTCAGGAACCACTTGATGGTCGACGACGCCGTCATATACGAGGGAGAAATGCTGAAATGAAGGTCATGACCGTTCTGGGCACCAGGCCGGAGATCATCCGGCTCAGCTTGATTCTACCCAAGCTCGACGAGCATTGCGATCATGTGCTGGTCAACACCAACCAGAACTTCGATCCCAAGCTCAACGAGATATTCTTCCAGGAACTGGGGTTGCGGGAGGCGGACGTCTCGCTGGACTGCCGCGCCGAGACGGCCATGGGACAGGTGTCCAAGATATTGCAGGGCGTGGAAAAGGAACTGCTCAAACACAGACCGGACCGTCTGCTTATCCTCGGCGACACCAACAGTGGATTGGCAGCGTTCGTTGCGAAGCGCATGGGTATCCCGGTCTACCACATGGAGGCTGGGAACCGATGCTTCGATGATCGGGTGCCGGAGGAAGTGAATCGACGAGTGATCGATCATTCCAGCAACGTACTGATGCCCTATACCGAGAGGAGCCGTCAGAACCTGCTGCGGGAGGGGATAGCGCCTGACCGCATATTCGTCACCGGGAACCCTATAAAGGAGACATTGGACCACTATTCCAAGAAGATAGACGCCAGCAAGGTGATGGGTTCTCTGGGAGTTAAGAAGGGAGAGTTCTTTCTGGTGACATTGCATCGGGCGGAGAACGTGGACGACCGGAAGCGTTTGAATAACTTTGTCCAGGCCATGAACTCCTTGGCCAAGGATCACGATAAGAAGGTGATCTGGAGCGTCCATCCGCGCACCAAGGAAAAGTTAAGTTCATTGAAGACCAAGATGGACGAACGTATAATCCTCAGCGAACCTTTCGGCCTGTTCGACTTCGTCAAGCTGGAGAAGAACGCCGCCTGCGTGCTCACTGATTCGGGCACGGTGCAGGAGGAGTGCTGCATATTCAACATACCGAACGTTACCATGAGGGACGTGACGGAACGACCTGAGACCCAGGAGGCCGGCAGCAACATACTCAGCGGCGGTTCGCCGGAGATGATCGCCGCCTGCGTGAAAAAGGTCCTGGGACGTCATGCCCCCTGGGTCGAGCCCCCGGAGTATTTGCAAGGGAACGTATCCGACACGGTGATGAACATCCTGATCGGCTATAGGAGATAAAATTAATTTTAACGATCATCAAGGCAGCTGCGGTACAGTTCCGCGGTCTGTCTGACCTGCCTTTCAATATCGTATCGTTCCCGGGCGACGATCAAGGAATTATCCCCGAGCCTTTTCCGGTATTCAGGGTTCAGGACCAGATCCTCGATGGCTCTCCGTAACCCTGGAATATCTCCCCGATCTACCAGTATCCCGGTTCTTTCCGGAAGAACGATCTCTTCTATAGCCGTATCTTTGTAAGCGATGACAGGCACACCACTGGCCATCAGTTCGATGGCCATTAGTCCGAAGGCCTCGGCCATCGAGGGCATCACAAATATGTCGCATGCCCCCCTCATCATCGATATCTGTTCCTCAGAGGCCCAGCCCAGTTCGATCACCTTGAACCTCTTCTTCAGATCCTCCACAAAACCGGTCTTACCGAAAGTGATGATGGTAATATCATGCTCTCCTTCCAGAGAGAGCATTGCTTCAATGGCATGGTCCATCCCTTTGAAAGGGCCAGGAATGGTCCTGAAGGCGATGAGCGTCGAACCATCATCGATACCCAGGGACCGACGGGCATCGCGCTTATCCACACCGCCGAACCGGTCCAGGTCAATTCCGAAGGGGATCACGGTAATGTTCTGTCCTTCGGTCACAGGGCTGGATTCCAGCAACCGTTTCATCCATTCCGAGGCCACCACGAAGTGTATGTTCGATCCTCGAACGATCCGTCGCTTTATCCGGCACATCCGTGCGCTCATGTCCATGTAAACGATCTTGGGATGGTCCAAGTGCGGGCAGGAAGGACAACCCCTCATCCATTCCTGACAATCCATAGGATAGACGCAATGGCCGGTGACCAGCCAGGGATCGTGCACCGTCCAGACGATCTTTTTCTTCCGTGAGATGTCGGGTATCGCCATTAAAGAGAAGAATTCGTTGTGTATCAGATGGAAATGTACGATGTCCGCTTTCTTGAACCAATCATCGACCACCAGTCTGACGTGGAACGGGTAGAGGACGTTCTGAATTCCCAGTCCCCTCTCGATCATCTTGATGCCGAACCGTAAGGCCGTCCAGTGGATCCCCCCGCACATCCTCTTGACCCGCGGATCACCAGACCTCTTCTTCCAAACGATGAATCTGGATTCAACGCCATATTTTTTTAATCTGTCAATAAGGTCGTAGCCGTTGAACCGGCGATTGAGAAGGTCGAAGTCATTGACGCTCAATACATTAATGGGATCGTTGGTCATCGGCAAAGGCATCTCTGATTCTACCTGCATCATAGCACCGCATTCATATTTTTTATCATGGACTCGCCATCTTCTGAAGATGTTATTGAAAGAGCGATCATCTGGTGAATCGCTCATCAATGCTCATATTTTATTCCATGTGGTTGCATTTGAAT
>SPCU01000124.1 GCA_004525545.1 Methanomassiliicoccus sp.
CCTATCGAGGAGATCATTGGGCAGGAAAGGGCCCAGAAGGCCCTTCATTTCGGTCTTGAGATCCAGGAAAAGGGATTCAACGTCTATGTCGCCGGGATGCCTGGCACAGGGAGGAGGACCGCGGTCAAGAACTTCCTTTACGAGCTGGCGAGCACCAAACCAAAGGCGGATGACTGGGTCTATGCCAACAACTTTGCTAATCCGTACGAGCCTTTGGCGATCCGGCTTCCCCCGGGGATGAGCATTCAGTTCAAGGCGGACATGGCCGCTTTTGTAGAGGAGACCCGGAGGGTTCTGCCGAGCGCTTTTGAAAGCGACGATTACGTGACAAAGCGCCAGGAGGCCATGGGGAAACTTGCCAAGGAGCGAGGGGAGATAATCAAGCAGGCCAATGAAAGCGCGGAGAAGCAAGGCTTCTCGATCCAGGTGGGACCGACCGGCCTCATGATAATTCCGGCCGTTGATGGAAAGCCCCTCAAAGAAGAGGAGTTCGAAGCATTGCCTGACGAGACCAAGACAGAGATACTGAAGAAAAGGGAAGCCCTTGATATCGAACTGCGGGCCGGGTTCCGTAAGGTGCGGGACATTGACGTGCAAGGGATGGAGGTCATTTCCAAGCTCAACAATGAGATCGCGCTCTATGCCATCGGACATCTGCTTTCCGGCCTTGAGGAAAAGTACGCAAAGATCGATCAAGTCATCTCTTACATCGAGAGCGTCAAGAAGGATATCCTGGACAATCCGGGCATATTCCTTGGAGCACCGCAGCAGCAGGAGCAGGTCCCGGCCCAGTTCCGACAGTTACTATCGAAGGACCTTGCTTTCAGGAAATACGAGATCAACATAATGGTGGACAACGGAAGCGTCGTCGGTGCCCCGGTGGTCTTTGAGGATACCCCCAGCTACCAGAACCTTCTGGGAAAGTCAGAGAAAGAGGTGCAGTTCGGCGTGGTGACGACCGACTTCATGATGATCCGCCCAGGTTCGATGCACAAGGCCAACGGCGGGTACCTGGTCATCCCCGTACTGGACCTGTTCAGGTATCCCCTTGCCTGGGACGCGCTCAAATCCGCCCTCAAGACGGAGAAGGTCAGGGTGGAGGAGCCGGGGGAGCAGGCGGGGTTCATATCGACGAGGGGGCTCAAACCGAAGCCGATCCCGCTGAACGTGAAGGTCATCCTCATCGGGACGTCTGAAATTAACCAGATCCTGCACCAGGGAGACCCTGACTACCCGGTGCTCTTCAAGGTAAGGGCGGATTTCGATGTGGTGATGGATAGGGACGAGAGTTCCGCCAAGAAATACGCCCTCTTCATATGCACCCTCTGCAAGAAGTTCAAACTAAAACATCTGGACAATACCGCGATAGCCAAGATAGTAGAGTACGGGTCGAGGCTGGCAGCGGACCAGAAGAAGCTTTCCACCAGGTTCTCCAGCGTGGCCGACCTGATCAAGGAGGCGAACTTTTACGCTATGCGGGAGAGGTCGAAGTACATCACCGTTAAACATATCGAGAAGGCGTTGGAGGAGAAGCTGTATCGTTCCAACCTCATCCAGCAGAAGATCCAGGAGTTCATCGAGCGCGGCGTGTACCTGATAGACATCAAGGGAAGCGCTGTCGGTCAGATCAACGGGCTTTCGGTCATGGACCTGGGAGACGTGGCCTTCGGCCGGCCGTCCCGTGTCACCGCCAGCGTCTCCGTGGGTCGTGACGGGATCATCGATATCGAACGCCAGGCGCAGATGGGAGGGCCGACGCATACCAAGGGCGTCCTCATCTTAGGAGGTTATCTGGCCAGCAAGTTCGCCCAGGATAAACCGCTCTCCTTGGCCGCAAAGCTGGTCTTCGAGCAGAGCTACGGAGGGGTGGACGGCGACAGCGCCTCCAGTACGGAACTGTACGCCATCCTTTCCGCCCTCTCCGGCCTACCGATCAAGCAGAGCCTTGCTGTCACCGGTTCTGTCAATCAGCGGGGGGAAGTGCAGGCCATCGGAGGCGTGAACGAGAAGCTCGAAGGTTTCTTCGAGGTCTGCAAGGCCAAAGGATTGACCGGTGAACAGGGAGCGATGATACCCGCCAGCAACGTCCAGAACCTGATGCTCAAAGAGGAGATACTGGAAGCGGCCAAGAAGGGGAAGTTCACCATCTATCCGGTGAAGACCATCGACGAGGGCATCGAGGTGCTTACCGGTGTTCCCGCCGGTAAACGTCTGGCCGACGGATCCTACAAGAAGGGGACCGTGAACTACCTCGTCAATAAAAGGTTGCAGGAGATGGCAGAGACTGTCAGGGAGTACCAGATTCCTTCACGATGATCCATGGGAGGTTATTTGGGATCGCATCCACCGTCATCGGATATTTTGTAGTAAACACAATATTAAGCACCGAACCATATCTTGTCAGTCTGAGGCCATCATATGGATCAAGAGAAGCTTTACGATTTCATCTTCAAACGGAAATCGGTCAGGAATTACATCGCGGAACCGCTGGATGGAAAGACCCTTTCCGACATCATGTCTTTTGTGGGCGATATCAAACCCATGGTCTCCGGCATTCGAACGGAGACCAGGTTATTGGACAACAAGGCGGTCAAAGGACTGTTCAAGACCAAGGCCTCTCACTTCCTGGCCTTCTTCTCAGAGCCCAGAACGGGTTACCTGGTCAACTCTGGTTTCATGCTGCAGCAGCTGGACCTCTACCTATCCGCGGAAGGCATCGGCAGCTGCTATCAGGGAATGGCGAAGACCGTCAAGGGCATCGAGACCCCGGTCGGTATGGAGTTGGCCATCATGATCTCCTTTGGCCGACCGAAGGAGGATGTGCACCGCAAGAGAGTATCGGAGTTCAAGCGGAAGCCAATGGCCAAGATATCCACCGTTCAGGGCATGGACGATATTTTGGAAACGGCCAGACTGGCCCCGTCGGGGATGAACAATCAACCCTGGTTCTTCACTGGCGGGGGCGACATTGTCCACGCGCACTGCGCCAAATCGTTGATCGGAACACGTATGAACTCAATCAACATCGGAATTGCACTGTACCATATCTGGCTAGCGGCATCGCATCATGGTAAGGCGGCTGAGTTCGTCAAGGACCAGGCCGGCGCGGGAAACGTCCCGAAGGGCCATCAATACGTAATATCGGTCAAGATAAGGTGATGGTGCCGATCGGCCTCCTGCGGTTCTGCAAGACCTCTCTCACCACTTGGCCTTGATCACCAGCACCGGGCACTTCGCCTCACGCACCACCCTCTCGGCCACGCTTCCGATGAGGCCGTCGGTCCCGGACGGCATGATATTGATGTTGGGACATGGGAACGTTCCTATCGTACTATTGAAAAAAGGAAGGGAAGTGGAGACCGACGGGCCTCGTTGATCGTTCCCTCTCACTCGAGCTTCTTTTTCCGGCGGACGTACAGCATAATGATCACGAGCAG
>SPCU01000116.1 GCA_004525545.1 Methanomassiliicoccus sp.
CACCGATCCTCACTCCATTCTGACCGTAAATGGCGGTATAGGCGCCTAAATGTACGTGCGAGCCGATGTCCACCATCCCGCTCATGATGCAGAAGTCGGCGATCTGCACGTCGTCACCCAAGCTCACCTTCTCGGGGTGGTAGATGCTGGTCTTGCGACTGATCCTCACGTTCTTTCCGAACTTACGCAGACCAAGTGAGGTCAGTTCCTCCGCATCGTAAAAGGTCTCTACCACCATAGCTTGGTCAAGGGGATGCGGGATTATTGTTTCTTCGGTGCACGATCGATCATTCGACCATGTCCCACCGCAGTGGCATCCCCTTGCTCAAGGGGCGGGAGGCCTTCCTATCCAGTACTTCCTCCCAATGCCTGGTGTGCAGTCCATGCCCCGGCCGGATGGAACGCACGTTCTCCGGGGTGAATGTTTCCCCGGCATGCATATCCCGAACGACGAAAAGTGAACGGCGCAATTTTCTCGAACTATCCTCTTCTGGAGACGGAGCTATTACACCATTGCCCAAGGAGGATTCGATCGATCGGACGCCCTGCACCATCTCCTTGAACTCCTGGGGTTCCAGCGAGAAAGCGCTGTCCGGCCCCTTGATGGAGCGTGAGAGGGTGAAGTGCTTCTCGATCAATGAAGCGCCCAAGGCCACCGCCACAGTAGGTACAAGGGTACCCAGGGTGTGGTCGGACACGCCCACCGGGCACTCGTACCGCTGGCACAGGGTCTCCATACCCCGCAGGTTCATACGGTCCACTGGAGAAGGGTAGGCGCTTAGGCATTTCAAAAGGCACAACTGATCGTTACCCAGGTCCCTTACTGCCGCAACCGCCTCATCGATCTCTTCCAGGGTGGCCATGCCAGTGGACATTATGATCGGTTTTCCGGTTCCGGCCACCTTCTTGATCAAGGGAATGTCGACCAGTTCAAAGGAAGCTATCTTGTAAACGGGGACACCCATCTTCTCCAAGAGATCGACGGCCGTAGAGTCGAACGGGCTGGAAAAAAGGGTTATGCCGATCTCATCGGCATATCTCTTCAGCTCCGGCTGCCATTCCCAGGGGGTGTAGGCCTCCTTATACAAATCGTATAAGTACCTTTTTTCCCAAAGGGAACCTTGGTCTATCATGAACTCGGGAGCTCGGCAATCGATGGTGATGGTGTCCGGAGTGTAGGTCTGGATCTTGACCGCGTCCGCACCGGCCTCCTTGGCCGCTTTGATGAGCCCTTTAGCCTGGTCCAGGTCCTGATTGTGATTGGCCGAAAGCTCGGCTATACAATATGCGGGATGCCCATCACCCACCAATCGACCGTCAATGTTCAAGACCCGTTCCATCGATACTGCATAATGGTACAGGGGTTAAAGCATATCTGAGGAAGGGGCCATGAAGAAATAAATGGGCAAGGAATTATACAGGAAACATCATTTCCCATAGCCTTGTCCTTATGAAGATATTATTGATAGGCGGAGACTTCCGGGAAGGCTGTCAGATCACCGGTTACGTGAACGCCCTGAGAGAAATAGCATCAGAGCTGGCAAATAAGAACGACGTTCACGTCATACCGTTCCTGCCGGAACGCCCGCAGTTGGAGAAGGATTCGGATTGGAAAGGGGTCCATGTCGTTTCCAGGTGGCCCAGCCTTGCTGTTACTTTTAAAACGATCCGGGGGTGGCCCTCCGCTCACCGTCGGGTCCATGAATATTTACATGGGTATGACGAAAAGGGTCTTGTCTCAAGAGTCAAAGCCAAAGTGAAATATTCGGTGGTTTACTCTTTCAACAAAAGCTTCTTCGAGAGGAAGTTGAAAGAGCTACAACCGGACGTTGTGCACGTGCACGGCCTGATCATTCAGATGCTGCCGTTCATCGATGTTCTATTGGAAAGGGGAACGCCGTTCGTCATCACCGCCCACGGCCTCTACACGCACGACGCCAATGTCTTCCTGGATTTCGACAAGGGGTTGGAGGGGGACATGATGAAAGAGATCGATAGGCGCGGATGCCCGATCACCGTCGTCTCCCAGGGGGTCAAAGATAAGGCGTTGAGCCTATTCTCTTTGAACCCCGACAACGTGCATGTGGTCCACAATGGTGTGGACACCACCAGGTTCGAGGTGAATGACAAGACGGAACTCCGCAGGAAGCATGGGCTGCCCTTGGACAAGGTCATTCTTCTGTCCGTGGGAACGGTGGGTAAAAGAAAGAACCAACGGGCGACACTGGAAGCCCTGAAGGAGATGGGTCCGGAAGAACGTGAAAGAGTGATGTTCCTAGTGGTCGGTGGTGGAGAGACCAAGGAACTGCAGGCAACGGTCAAGAAAATGGGGTTGGAAGGCAATGTCAGGATCACTGGTAAGGTTCCCGATGATGCATTGGTGGAAATGTACCTGCTGGCAGACCTTTTCGTTCTGACATCTACTTCAGAGGGTTTTCCCCTGGTCTACTTGGAGGCCATGGCAGCAGGGCTGCCGATAGTGACCTATGCGGATATCGAATCTGTTTCAGAATTATTCGATCTCGATTGTATGGTGCTTGCAGATAGGGCTGCGGAGGACCTTTGTGCCACTCTCGTCAATGCTATCGAACGTTCTTGGGACCATGATCTGATAAGGCGGAAAGCCACGGCCTGGGATTGGGATGAGGTGTGCTCCCAGTATGAGCATGTCTACGAAATTGTCCTTTAATGTCAAATGAAAATGATACAGGGTGATAAAAGTACGCATCATAATACCCACAGGTAGTTTTTCGGTCACGATCTCATAGATCTACGAGTCTATGGTCATCCATCAACAAGATTTTCTATAATGTCTATTCATTTACCGAGTGATGGTAGAGACAAATTTGCGCTCCGTATTTACCTTTCCAATTTCCAATCTTTTTGATAGACTTTATTCCGAAAGGGACAGACGACGATTGAATTCGAGAACCTCCTCGACTGGAAAAGAACGTCTAAGGCGGCGAACCATCGATTACCTACAAGAATTGAACACCTCCGATGAGGAGAAAAAGGCGGTTTTGGAACATCTGGTCAAAAATGAACTCAGTATGTATCCGTACGCCTTTATGGAAGAATACCAGAACCTTCCGGTAGTGGTGGAGACCGACCCTCGGAACGGGCTTCATTACGTTCTTCATAATAGAAGACGGCTTTATTTCCCAGGGGATATGGACCAGAGGCAGGTGGTGTCCACATATCGTTTCTTTAACGCGGAACAGGATGTTCGTTCACCGCATCGTTATCTGGATGGTTCAGTGCAGGTCTGGGTGGGAGATACGGTCGTAGATGTGGGGGCGGCCGAAGCAAGCTTTTCTCTGGATCTGGTGGAGAAGGCCGGTCGAATAGTGATATTCGAAGGCGACCCTCGATGGTATGAGGCTCTCCTGTGCACTTTTAGACCTTGGCAGACAAAGGTGGAGATCGTTCCCCGATTTGTGATGGATAGCATGTCAAAAACGTCCACCACATTGGATGAATATTTTGGAAATGACCGAGTGGATCTTATCAAGATCGATGCCGAAGGTTGCGAGCAAAGGATACTGCACGGGGCCGAGGGAATATTACGTGGATCTAACAATCTACGTTTATCTGTCTGCACATATCATACTGCCGGGGCAGAATCTGAGGTGCAGAGAATATTGCACGATCATCACTTTAAGAGCGAACCATCACACGGATATGTCATTTTTTATTTCGATGCCGATCTGACCGCTCCATACATGCGCCGAGCCCTGGTCCGAGCATGGAAATAATATCTTTC
>SPCU01000001.1 GCA_004525545.1 Methanomassiliicoccus sp.
GTCAAGCAGCAGCTCCACAGACCCATACCCATCTCGGTGGACGTAGGCGGATGCATGTCCCTCTTTGTTCAGGAACTCAGAAAGCTGATACGCCCGTTCATCCAGCTGGGCATTGAGGTTTTTGTATAGCTCCTGATACCAGATGGATGGTGAGGTCTCCAGGATCGGCAGTGTTACCGGCAGGCCGAGAACGATCACCGTGCGGCAGCCGGGAAATATCGCCTTGGGTCGAAAGGCCTCCGGCGGCCAGGGTTCGAACGGAGGATGTTCCCAAGCGTCGGCGGATGCAAAACCGATCATGTCCACACCCAAATCGTGACATTTGGCCACAACCTTCCTCTTAAGGTCCCCGGTCATGAATTAATAATTACTCTATGGGTAGAAATAATTGCTCACAGACCTAATGTCTGGTGAGCCTCTCGGAGACCTTCTCGGCGAACTTCATGGTGTCGAGCGTCCCTCCCAGGTCCCTGGTCCGGTCCCCCTCGTTCAAGGTCTGCACCAGGGCTGACTGAAGGCTGCTAGCGGCGTCCATCATCTTGACGAACTCTAATAGCAGGCAGGCGGACAAGATCGTGGCCGAAGGATTGGCTACGCCCTTTCCAGCGATGTCCGGGGCGCTGCCATGCACCGGTTCGAAAAGCCCGAAGTGATCACCGATGTTGGCTGACGGTGCCATTCCCAGGCCGCCGGTCAAAGCCGCAGCCTCGTCCGAGAGTATGTCCCCGTAGAGGTTCAAGGTGACAATGCACTCGAAACATTTGGGTTTGGATATCAATGCCGCAGCGGCAGCATCCACGATCATATCATCGGCCTTAAGTCCGGAACCCTCCATGACCTCGTAGAACACCCGTCGGAAAAGACCGTCCGATTTGCGCAGCACGTTCGCCTTATGGATGCAGGTGATCTTATTGAAGCCCATGACCTTGGAGACCTTGATGGCCTTCTCCACGATGCGTCGGCAGCCCTTCTCGCTGACCACCCGTTCCAGGATGACCTTCCCGTCCTCTTCCCTCTCCAGGCCGGTGTACATGCCTTCGGTGTTCTCCCGTACGATAACGATATTTAGGTCGACCAGTTTGTACTCTGGCAGAATGGGGAAGCAAGGGCGTATATTGGCGTAAAGGTCGAAATATCTGCGTAATTGCAGTAGTGGGGAATGGTAGCAGGGATCGGAGGTCACCGGAGAAGTGATCGCTCCGAACAATACCGCCTTGGACGATTCTAGGATGTTCAGGGTCTCCGGCGGTAGATAATGACCGGTACGCTTGAAGCTAACCAGTCCCATATCCGCTTCTACGAAATCCAGGTCCAGGTCCATGCCTTTCAGGATATGCATCGTTGCATCCACTACCTCAGGACCGATACCATCTCCGCCGATGACCGTTACGCGTTTCATTCCAATCGCTCTACCAGTGAGGCTACCATGATCGGCAGGGTGATGGTGGCATCGCCCTCCACGTTCACTTGCCAAGCGTTCTCCTGCACCTTCCCCCAGGATATGGCCTCGCGCACCTGAGCACCACTGAGGGAGCCGTCATACTCTGCGGCCGTGGTCATGTACACAACGTAATCCAATCCACCGCGGAACTGGTTCCACCAGATGACATGATGCTTGGATATGCCCCCTCCGATGATGAGCGCTCCGCTGCGTTCGGCGTGGAAGACAAGTCCTGAGAGGTCCTGCTCATCCTGGAAAAGGTCCATCTTCAGGTTCCGGTGGGTCTGCCAGTACATCCACAGTTGGCTGCCGAAGGAACCGTCGGTGATACCAGGGACGAATATGGGGATCTGATTCTTATGCGCCCAGTAAAGCAGGGAATCCTCGTTGTCAAGACGAGCGCCGATCTCGTCGATCATCTCCCGGGTCGAAATCGAGTCCTTTCCTGCCAGGATCTCATCGAACATGGGGAGCAGGCGCTCCTCCAGCACAAGGCCGTAGCTTTCGTCGGGAACGATGACATTGCCAAGGCGGTTCATACCCTGTTCCCGCAGCTCGGCATCGTCCATATTGAAATCGCCATGGTAATAGTGCTTCCAGCTGCGCGCCAGATCATGATCGAGCGTGCCGCATGTGGTGATGACCACGTCCACCAGCTTGCGTTTTACCAGCTCGACTAAGACCCCTCTCGTCCCGGTGGCCATGAGGCATGCCGGGAAGGAGAGGAAAGTAAGGCATTCCTCGTCCCTCACCATCTTTTCCACGATGTCCACCGCGTCGGCCAGTTTCTTGGCGGTGAATCCTCCGGAATCAGACATTGCCTTGACCAACTGGTCCACGGTCATGCCGGTGTCGACCTTGATGTCGCTTACCCTGCGTTCTTCCATTATGATCGTTCCTCCTATTCTCTGGCCATAGAAATAAGTTATCTTACGTAAAAATGTAAGATGATACGAAAAGTTCTGGAACTCGACGGGTGATCGGTGGTCGAACAGCCGAACAAAAAGCGGTGGGGAGCCCCATCTTCATCATGTCGTTCATGTCATCATGGAAGCTGGAGGTCGGGTCGTCATCGGGCACGTTGAACATATTCTCGAGAACGGATCACTGGGCCATCGGCAAGCAGGGCTAGGAGGGGCTTTTATCCTTTTAGAACGGTTCATGAACGATGGACAGCAAGCGGTTGGCGGTGCTGAGCGGTGGTTTCATCGGTCCCCTTTCCGGGAACGCGGTACTGGCCATGATCCCGGTGCTGAAACAGGAGTTTGGAACGGGGCCGGAAGAGATACTGCTGTCCATAACCTTCTTCATGCTCCCTTTCGCTTTCTTCAATCTGTTCTCTGGCACTATCTCCGACGTATTCGGACGACGTAAGCTGATCACCATCGGGTTCATGGTCTACGCTCTGGGATGTATCATTTGCGTGATCGGTCCCGACCTGTATTCGTTCTATCTAGGCCGGGCGGTTCAAGGTTTCGGCTTCGCGTTCGTTAACCCTGTACTGTTGGCGGTGCTTGGAGACCTCACTCCACCCAATGAACGGGGCAGGGTCATGGGATATTTCGGTGCGTTCACCACCGCCGGTATTGCCAGCGGACCCATGATCGCAGGGTTCCTATCCCAGTATGACTGGCGGTGGATGTTCGTATTGGTGGCCGTTCTAGCCATAGCGGTCACCTTCTGGATACGGACCGCTTGCACGATACCGGTAAAGGGTCCGAGGTCCCGGACCCAACTTTGGTCCAACATCAATAAGGCGTTGAGGTCCAAAGGGGTGATCACCCTCTGCCTGTTGGGGTTCCTGACCTTCCTATGTTATATGGGGGCCATAGGATTTCTTTCGGACCATCTTTCATTGGCACCCTTATCATTGAGCGAGGAGGAGATAGGCGTGCTTATCGGCATGAGCGGCATAGCCGGAATGTTCGCCGCTCCCCTCGGGGGCCGGTTCGTGGACTCAAAAGGACGCATCCTTACGGCCATCGGAGGCTTTTCCTTCGTGGCGTTGGCCATGGTTCTGCTTCTGTTCTCCAACGGATGGATGACCTTCGCCCTCTCATTGCTGGTACTGGGGACCGGTACCGCCTTCATATGGGCCTCGTTGCTGACGATGACCGTGGAGATAGTCCCTGACCTCAAAGGCACGGTTTCATCTGTCTTCAACAGCTCCCGTTTCTTTGGATATTCCCTGGCACCTATGATATTTGCGCCGATATACGCCTTCAACGGGTTCGACACGCTTCTGCTGGTCGGCTTCCTGCTTACATTGGTGGCAATACCACTGTTGTTGCTACTGTCCCTTCAATTAAGGGGGTCCCAGGAAGAAAGCACCTGAGATAGCTGGGACCGGGTGTTCTCCGAACTGCTGGAATTGTCTAGGACGATCCATCCGTCCACTGAGAGCTCCAACACTTTTGCTCGAACCTTGTTCAATGATATCAGGTTCTCGAACATCTCCCGGTCGTGTGCCCTATCTTCTATCCTTTTCAGAGCGCATTCCGGAGTGGTATCGACAAGAAGCAGTCGGTTGGGAATGGGAAGTATCTTGCAAAAGAAACTGTAACCGTATTGATGCAATCCCGAAGGCAGATATGCCGTGGCCATCAGGTAACGTACGAAAATGACCTTGTCATAGCCATGCCATCGGCGAAGAAGTCTTAACGAGTTCAATACGTCAAGGATGAAAAAGATGGTAGCCACCAGGCGCATGAGCTTGCCCTCGGCCGTCAAGGAACGCCGGCTAAGTCTGCCGAACCAGGAATCAGAAGGGTGAGAGCGTATCAGGACCTTTTCCCCCCTCTCTCGATAATGCTCAGCGATCCACCCTGCCACGGTGCTCTTGCCCGAGCCATCGATCCCGTCCACAACTATCATTTCCATTCGATCAAGCACCTCAGATGCCCGTCAGGGCCATTATCAGGGCGGTAGTTAGGGGGATCACCAAATTGTCATATTCGCCTGGTGTATAAAGTTCTACGATCGCGACGTAAGCGCCCAGACCCAAGGCCAAAATGGCTGTCAGGGGGAGTGCGATCGTCCTATCGCCGTAAAGGCCGGCGTCGAAAAGGAGATTGTAAACGTTAAGGATGATGAATATGCCAAGAGTAGCGAAGAAAAAGACCGCGACCGTCCCTTCCAGGGTCTTGTTCCCTCTGATCTTCCTCCTCCCGTACATCTTCCCGATCAAGCCCCCCATACCATCCCCGTATGCCATGCTCACGATCCCCACCGAGGCGATGACCAGGTCACCAAAGGCGAAATATGCCAAGATGGTCCAGGAAATTGCATAATAAACTAGACCCAATTTATGACCGTCGTGGGATGCACTGTAAAGGACCGACCCCTTCAACCCCCTTTTCAATCCTCCTTTCGCCTCTCCATCCTGATCCCCATATCTTGAGAATAATAGTAGTAAGGGGATGAACGGTGCGGCCGCTAAAAGGGCCATGATATAATTAGTATCGAACACCCACCAAAAGATGGCGATGTTCCCTATCATGATATGAATGAACTTACGATGGAATGACCTCTTCTTTAGAAATCCCCATTTGGTAGTTATGACCACCATTGTGCCTACATAAGCGTAGACAAGGAACAGACCGAGGGCGTCACCGCCAAGCAAAGCAATCTGCCCCTTATGACCTTAGATGATATAAAAAGCTCAATGGGGCCCAGACTTCTTAAACGGTCGTTTTGATGTCAACATGAATATCTTTTTAGATATCCAGTCAAAAGAGATTAAATACAGTACTGGCGGATTCAGAGTCGGGATGAACGAGAAGGATCTTTTATTGTTCGACCGGCTCAAGGATGTGCTTGGCGATCCGCCACGCATAGGGCCGGTTGTGATGGACGTCAAGACCACGCAATTCGTGCGAGTAGAGCTGGTCCTACTTCGCCTTTTATCGGAGGAAGGCCGAAATGGACTTTTCATCTCAGTGGATCGACCTCATCAGTACATGGTACATCTGCTCAATATGCACCAGATAGACCACAGAAATCTAACGTTCGTTGACGCGGTGGCCAGATTTTCATCGGATTGTAAACAAGCCGATGCCAGAGTGGGCTTCCTTCAAGGACCGCGCAATATCGATACCTTACCGGAAGCTCTCAGGGAATGGTCGTCACGTTCCAACGGTTCCGGGTTCGACATAAGCAAATGTAGTTTCGCCATCGTCGACAATCTGAACACATTACTGAACTTCAACAGTCACCAAGTTGTCCAGACATTCCTTGAAGATTTTATCAAGACCTTCGACGGCAAGGTCACGCTTCCTATGGTTATCGACAAGGAACGCAACCATAACCTATTCCAGATGGCCTCGTCCAATGGGAGACCGCATTTGGACCTGAGCACAGAAAGCGTTCCTCGAATTATTAACCGGCCTCGATTACAGATCATAGAACAAAATGATTATGGGGGGATTCGTTAATGGAATTGACAAATACAGAGCGCTCACCTCTGGTACGAATACCGACGGGAATACCAGGGCTCGATGACATGATCGAGAGCGGTTTCCCCTTCCCATCGGTTATTCTCGTCTCAGGCACGGCCGGTACCGGAAAGACCACTTTTGCCCTAAAATTCCTGGCCGAAGGGGCGGCGAGGGGTGAGCAGGGGCTTTACTTTACGACCTTAAGCGAACCGACACAGTGGATGTTGCGTTTTTCATCCCAGTTCGAGTTCATGCGTCCTGAGTTCTTCGAAAATGAGATCGTCTACGAAGATCTGGGAAATCACCTCCGTGACGGAGATTCCGCCGCGTTGTTGGACGCCATCGAAAAGCGCATCGCCGAGGTGATGCCTCAGCGTATCGTCATCGATCCCATAACCGTGGTGGGGGAGATGTTCAAGGACGGATACAGGCAGTTCCTCTTCGATCTTACAAATAGGTTGAAGAACTGGAACGCGACCACATTGGTCACCGGAGAGGTACGACCAGGTGAGCTATATCCACCAGAGATATCCTATGCTGTGGACGGTATTGTGCTGTTACATATGGCCGAGGAACTTGGTTCCCGGCGCAAATACCTCGAGGTACTGAAGATGAGGGGCACCAATCACGTCACCGGAAAGCATTCCATCGACATCTCTCGTAAGGAAGGCCTCATCGTGCTCAAGGCTCGATTCTAGGAAAAAAACAGGAAAGTTCAGCCTCGATGCGTCCTGTTCTGTCCATCAGCCTTTAAAGAGTTAATCGAGGCCAGATTACATTTTTTTGGTTGTAATTCTTCCTAAATGATTAATATAGGTACCCATATCTAGGCTGGAATTTATAAGAGGTTTAGTAATGCTAGACGATCCTCTGTACTACATAATACCGATCGCGGGCATAATAGGGCTCCTCTTCGCTGGATACCTCACTTGGTGGATCCTCAGGAAAGATACTGGAACTCCTGAGATGAAAGCCATAAGTGACGCTATTCGCGAAGGTGCGATGGCCTATCTTGCTCGTCAGTACAAGACGATCGCCATCATCAGTGTCATATTGGGCGTCCTGATCACAATCGGGATCAACCTTTGGACCGGTGTGGCGTTCCTGCTGGGTGCTTTCTTCTCTGCCCTGTCTGGATACATCGGAATGTACGTGTCCGTGAATTCGAACATTAGGACTGCGAGCGCCGCAAGGCGCTCTATGAACGAGGCGCTTCTGACCTCCTTCCGCGGTGGTGCCGTTTCCGGTATCGCCGTGGTGGCCTTGAGCCTTTTAGGTGTTGCCGGAATATTCTTCGTTTACCAGGCTTGGATGGCCGTTGGAGCCCCTGACTCTGCTGCGTTATACCTCGATGCGTTGTTCTTGGTCGTGGGCTATGCCTTCGGCGCCAGCTTCGCCGCGTTGTTCGCTCAGCTGGGTGGGGGTATCTATACCAAGGCCGCTGATGTCGGTGCTGATCTGGTGGGTAAGGTCGAGGCGGGTATTCCCGAGGATGACCCTCGTAACCCTGCCGTCATAGCCGACCTCGTTGGTGACAACGTCGGAGATTGCGCCGGTCGTGGCGCTGACCTGTTCGAAAGCACCGCTGCCGAGAACATCGGTGCCATGATTTTGGGTATCGCCATCTTCGCTATCACCGGGAACCCCGGCTGGTTCATGTTCCCTCTGGTCGTTCGCGCCTTTGGGTTGATCGCCGGCCTGGTTGGTATCATGGTCGTCAAGCTGAGAAACGAGGACGAGAACCCCATGAAGGCCATCAATCGCGGTTACTATGTAACGAGCATCATCGCCGCCATACTGTTCTACTTCTCGGTGGAATGGTTGTTGGATGGTCAAATGGCCTTCTTCTACTGCGGTATGATCGGCATCGTTCTCAGCATCGCGATCGTCTACATCACCCAGTACTACACTGCTGGTGAGTACCGCCCGGTCAGAGAGATCGCCAAGGCATCTGAGACCGGCGCTGCCACCAACATCATCACGGGGATATCCATAGGGATGGAGACCACCGCATTGTCGGTTTTGGCCATCGCCATGGCATTGATCGCCTCGTTCGAACTGGGTCGAAGCGTCACCGACGTTGAGCAATACAAGTTCGTCTATGGGCTGTACGGAACCGCCGCGGCCACCATGGGTATGCTGACGACCTGCGCCTTCGTACTCGCCGAAGACACCTTTGGACCGATCACCGATAACGCTGGTGGCATCGTTGAGATGTCCCATCAGGCGGAAGAGGTCCGTGAGAGGACAGACCGCCTGGACGCCATCGGCAACACCACCAAGGCCCTGACCAAGGGATACGCGATGGGCGCCGCTGCGCTGGCCGCCTACCTATTGTTCGGAGCGTTCTTCGAGCAAGTGGCTAGGATCCGGGGCATCGACATCCTGACCTTCTACGAGGACTTCCACGTGGACCTGATGCAGCCGGTCGTGTTCATATCGGCCCTCATAGGCGCCATGTTGGTGTACTTGTTCACCTCCCTGGCCATACGCGCCGTGGGCAAGGCCGCCGGAGATATGATCTCCGAGGTACGCCGACAGTTCAAGGAGAGGCCGGGCATATTGGCCGGGACCGAGAAGCCTGACTACGCCACCTGCGTCGATATAAGCACCAAGGGGGCACTGAAGGCCATGATGCTGCCCGGCATACTGCCGGTCGTCGTCCCTGTGGCCTTGGGTTTGATCCTGAGGTACAGCTACTCCGACAACGACATGGCCGTCATGGGCGTCGGTGCCTTCTTGATGGTAGCGACCATCGCCGGTGTGCTCATGGCCCTCTTCCTTAACAACGGAGGAGGCGCCTGGGACAACGCTAAGAAGTTCATCGAATCGAAAGGCCTGAAGGGCACAGCAGTGCACTCAGCTGGTGTGGTCGGAGATACCGTCGGGGATCCGTTCAAGGATACCGCCGGACCTTCCCTGCACGTGCTGGTGAAGCTCCTGTCCACCATCACTCTGGTCTTCGCCGTGATGTTCGTGGTATGAAGCAAACCCCTTTCCTTCCCTTTTTTTTATCCAGCATCCCCAATGCTTATATGCTCGTTGCTCAATCTTTATATAACCGATTTATCATGCCAAGGTAGTTAAGAGGAGTATTCATGTATTTGTTGACCCAAAGGGAGAGAGTCGTTCGCATTCCCCCTGACCGGCTGGGCGATAACGTCAACCAGGTGGTCAACGAGTTGGCCCGAGAGGCTTACGAAGGCCGCATCGAGGGAAACAACTCGCTCACCGTTCTCATCAAGAACATCGAGACCGTAGGTGACGGTCGCATAGTGCATGGCGATGGGGCGGTCTACCAGACCGTCAAATTCGATTCGCTCATATTCAGGCCCATGATCCAGGAGGTAGTGGAGGGCAATATCTGTGAGATCCTCAAGTTCGGTGCCTTCGTGCGCTTCGGACCTCTTGACGGACTCCTTCATATCAGCCAGGTCATGGACGATCGCATCGATGTCGATGACAGTAACCAACGATTGATAGGCAAGGACACCAAGCGTGATCTGAAGGTCGGCGATACCGTCCGCTCCAGGATAGTAGCTTTGTCCTTCAATGAGATGAACCCACGCGAGAGCAAGATCGGCCTGACCATGAGGCAGCCCGGATTGGGCAAGCTGGAATGGTTGACCGAGGAAAGGGCCAAGAAGGAGGTCGAGAAATGAAGGTGGTCAAGGCCTGCAAGACCTGTTCTTTAATATCCGAAGAGGATAAGTGCCCTCGCTGCGCCGGCGACATGTCCAAGGAATGGCAAGGGTATGTGATCATCATCGACCACAACAAATCCGAAATAGCTAAGAGGATGGGCATAAATGAGAATGGCAAGTACGCCCTCAAAGTCCGCTGAACTGGTGGTTCCTCCAAAAGGTTGGAGGCTGCCGGAGAGCTTGAGGAGCGAACTTGGCATGCCCTTCGGGAAGCTGCTTCAGGAAAAAGATCTCCTGGATAACCTTCTCGGATGTGAGAAAATAATCACTGTGGGGGACATCGTATCCACCACCCTTATAAACAAGGGCGTCATCCCCCACATCACGGTATATGATAGATGCAGCGAAAGGATGGAGCTGGATGCTGATGAGCACCCGGTAGACCGCCTGTCGGTGCCGGAGATACTGGTGGAGAACCCCCCGGGACTGATCACTCCTGAGCTGGTAAAGGCCATAAAAGATGGCCTTGACCGCGAGGATAAGGTCAAGGTCCGGGTTCAAGGAGAGGAGGACCTGGCTGCGCTGGTCTGCGCCGCGTTGGCTCCAGTAGGTACCTGTCTCCTTTATGGTCTCCCTGGAAAGGGAGTGGTGTTGGTGCACACTGACGCCAAAGTAAACCAAGCGGCGCGCGAACTGATACGCTCAATGGAGGTATTAAAGTGAAGATCGAGATCGAGAGCAAGAGGCCCAACGTCCTGATGGACAGGACCGAAGTGTCCTTCAAGGCCGACCACCGAGGAGAAGGTTCCCCAAAGAGGGCCGATGTGAAGGTCAAGTTGGCGGAGGCCTTGGCGGTTAGCAAGGAAAAAGTCATCATCGACCACATGGAGGCCGAATTCGGAATGGGCGTTAGCATGGGCTACGCTAAGGTATACGGCAGTGTCGAGTCGGCCAAGAAGTTCGAGAAGAACTATCTTCAGGTCAGGAACGGACTGTCCGAGCCGAAGAAGGCTTCGAAGAAGAAGTAAGGTGTTGACACATGGCAGCCAAGAAGAAGGAAGTCAAGAAGGCGACACCCTCGGCCAAGAAGGACTACTACCAGGCCAAGGGAGACAAGCTTGAACGGTTGAAGAAGTACTGCCCCAAGTGTGGGCCTGGCGTGTTCCTGGGGGAGCACAAGGACCGGACATCCTGTGGTAAGTGCGGATACACCGAGTTCAAGAAGAAGTGAGCTCGGACCCGATCTTCCTCCCTCGACGAGGGAACAGGTTAATAGGTCGTGGGACCTTCCCAATGACCGCGGGCCTGTAGTGTAGCTTGGATATCACTGAGGCCTCCGGAGCCCCACCAAGGGGGCGTGGAAAGCCTCGAACCTGGGTTCGAATCCTACCATCTCCGGATGGGGGCGAAATTCCCAGCAGGCCCGCCTTTCTCCTTACATTTTTTCCACTACTTACTTATCCATCGAGCTTGTTTTCCGCATTCATGCAACTGACTCTGGAAGAGGAGACCATGCTCGCTGGCGAACACGGTCTCGGAAAGCGGAAAGCGATGGAGCTGCTAGTGGCGTTAGGGGCCATCTACGGCGCCGACCGCCTCATTCCCATCACTTCCGCTCACCTTTCCGGTGTATCATACAAGACCATCGGTGAAGGAGGTATCGAATTCCTGGAGGAGATGGCCAAGGATTCCAAGGTCATGGTCCGGACCACCCTCAACCCCATGGGAATGGACGCGGAACGTTGGCGGGAGATGGGAGTGACCGAACACTTTGCCCAAAGGCAATTGCACATCATCGACCTCTACCGCCAGATGGGGGTGGAGGTCAATTGCACATGTACACCTTATCTGCTCAGCAACCGGCCCAAGGTGGGCGATCACATCGCCTGGGCCGAATCCTCTGCCCTATCGTTCGCCAATTCGGTGCTCGGTGCCCGTACCAACCGGGAAGGAGGGCCGGGGGCATTAGCCGCGGCCATCATAGGTCGCACCCCGAATTACGGTCTCCATTTGGATGAGAATCGTAGACCTACTCATATCATACAAGTTGAAGAAGGGATCACCAAGGACGAGTGGTCCTTGGTGGGTCACGCCGTCGGGCGTAGACTGGGAGCATGTGTACCATTCTTCCGTGGCTTGGGGAACGACGTCAACGGGCTCAAATCCCTGGCCGCGGCAATGGCCGCCTCTGGATCGGTAGCATTCTTCATGGTGGAAAAGGTCACCCCCGATCAGCCATCATCCCTTGAGGGATTGGAGACCGTTCACATCACCAGGAAGGACGTTGAAGATACCCTTCAGCGCCTGACAAGTGCCACAGAGCCAGATCTCATCGCTATCGGATGTCCTCACCTCTCGGAGACTGAAATGAAGCAATTGGCGACCTACCTTGAGGGAAAAACGAAGAAGAGCGATGTGGAGGTGTGGTTCTGCACATCCAAGGGCGTTTATCTTCGGTGCCCGAAGGAGAGAGCCGTGCTGGAACGGTTCGGTATGGTGCTCTGCGATACCTGCATGGTAGTAGCGCCCATCGAAGGGGTGCATAAGGTCACAGCAAGCAACTCGGCCAAGGCCTGTTCCTATCTTCCAGGTTTATGTTCCCAGAAGGTCCTATGCGGTTCGCAACGCGAACTGTTGGAGTTGATAATATGAGGATCAAGTGCCGCACGATATTCAAAGGAAAGGCCATCGGTCGAATTCTGATGATCGATGAACCGTTCAGCTTCCTGGGTGGCGTGGATCCCCGCAGTGGTCTCCTGACGGTGGCTTCCGGAAGGGAGGGGGAGAACGTGGAAGGAAGGATACTGGCATTCCCCTATGGAAAGGGGTCAACGGTCGGTTCCTACACTATCTTGGACCTAAAGAAGAACAAACACATGCCCGCGGCGATAATCAACGCCAAAGCGGAGACCATCGTGGCCACCGGGGCGGTCATGGCAGGTCTGCCCATGGTGGATTCATTGGACCTTTCCACCCTAAGGGACGGAGATAGGGTCCTGATCGACGACGGCACCCTGGATCTGATCGATGTCCAAGAGAAACGGGTGGTCACGTGCATATTACGTAGGAAAGGTAAGATGCTCATCCTCAAACGTAGTCAGAAAGTGGGGACGAACAAGGGGAAATGGGCAGGGGTCAGCGGTTATATTGAGAGGGGTGAGAAGCCTGAGGAGACCGCCCTGAAGGAGGTTTCCGAAGAGACGGGCATCACCACCGCCCGCTTGGAAGGAAGGGGTGAGATGCTGCGCATCAGGGACGGAAATAACGTTTGGAACGTGTATCCCTTCCTCTTCGAAGTGGGCGACGAAAGCGTGGTCCTGGACTGGGAGCATGTCGAATCGACATGGATCGAACTGGATGAGTTGTCGAATTACGACACCGTGCCCGGTTTCATGATGGTACTAAAGACACTTGGCCTATAGAGCGCTGTCCACTTCCTTCTCCAGCAGGGTCAACTCGTTAGCATCCAGTGTGGAAGGGTTCAACACCATCAGCATGATGGAATTGTTGATCGCCACCTGGTCCCTAAGGGATTGTACGAAGCGCAGCACGGTTAGGAAGTTGTTGTTGGTGATCAAATATTCCAGACCGTCCAGCAATACCACTCCTTTCTCCTTGTTAAGGAACTGCTCCAGTGAATAGCTCAACTTTTCCAGGTCCTTTGGACGCAGACTGTCCTCCTTGCCCACGTTGCTCAGCCAAATGATCGGCGTATCGTTCATTTCGTATTTGCTGCGTATCTTCAGTGGATAGTTGCGAGTAACGCAGAACCCTTTGGTACCCTTGTTCAACTGCTCTATGAACAGTTGATATGAGCGGTCCGAGCGGTCATCCTTGATGAGATAGCTGTAACCACCCTGCAACCCCTGCACCTTAGAATCGATCTCTGCCTCATCTTCGACCTCCGACAATAGCGAGGTGCCGCAAGATGGACATTTCAGGTCCCCAGCGGTAACTTCCCTTTTACAATTGGAGCATATGGTACAGCGTTCGAAACCGCCATCGTTGATGTATTTGATGATCTCATCTATGGTCTTGCTTCCCAATCCTGGAACGGATTTGAACTCGTTCCGGTCGGCATTTTGCAGTTTCTCAATGGAATCGTATCCAGCGTCATAGAGCATCTCCGCTTTCAGCTCGTTCATGCGGGGAATGCGAAGGAGGTAAGGTATGATGTCCGCCTTCTCCATCGATTTTCCCAACGATGCCGGAACGGTCTTGTTCATCTCTGGCGTACGATCGAAGTAATGCAGTACCTTGCGCACATCGGCCTTGCTCATGTTGGTGCATTCCTCGATCTGCTCCTCGCTCATCAACTTGAGGTCTGTGGCGCTTCGGACACCTGCCCCAACCAAAGCCTCCGCGATCTTAGTGGTGATGGCAGGGATATCGGCCAGCTCTTTGATGGAATCCTTCAGGTTCATGGAAGTGACGCCGATCTCCACATTTTCGCCCTCGATCTTCCATTTGGTGACTATCTCGCCTTGAGGTTCCAGCACAAGTTCCATGGATTTAGAGCGAACCTCGCTCATGATGTGGGTCTTCCACATTTTCAGAAACTCGCTCACCTTAGCCTCGGCGCTGATCTCCACCTTGACGAACTCCTCTACATCAAGTTTCATTTCCTTGCGGGTCTGCTGTATCCGCCTGGTGATCTCACGCGAAAAGCCCTCGGCCTCTATCTCACGGGTGATCTCGAAGTCGAGGTACAGCTCACCGGCACTAAAGCTGGTGGCGTAGACATCTTTGGGTAGTGATATGGTGAACGAGACCATGTTTGGCTCGATCTTGACCAACTGACCTTCTATGCCCAATGAGTACTCTCCACGTTGCATGCTCTCCTTGATGAGGTTGGCCGGCCGGCTCTGCAGCAGGACGGCGATCTTGGAAGCCCATTGCCGATAGACCTTTCCAATGGCTAGAGGGTTCGGTACCACGTTGAGCACCGTCTCCGCCCATTCCTCGCCCGGAGACACATACTCAACCTGTTTGACATTGGTCTGAGAACGTAGGATGTCTTCCATGGAGCGTAGGGCCATGAGCGTGTCGTTGTTCTCCACCTTAATTACGATCCTCTTCATGGGCCAGCGCAACTTCACGTTCTTGAGCTGACGTTCCTTGGTCACGGTCTCCACTATCTCTTGGACCAGAGACATGGCCTTTTCCAACCTTTCGTCAACTCTAGTTAGGTCGCTAGATGGCCAGTCCATCATGTGCACGGTAATCTTTTCCCCGTCCAAGTGTCGGTAGACCTCCTCCGTCAGGTGCGGGCATATCGGCGCCATCAGTAATGCCGTGTCCATGATGGCATCGTACAAGGTACGGTAGGCTGCCAGCTTTCCGGAATCGCCTTCCTCGTCCCACATACGATCGCGGATCAACCTCACGTACCAGCGGGAAAGGTCCTCCAGTATGTAATTTTCGATGGCCCTTCCAGCCTTATGCAGCTCCAAGGCATTGATCTGACGGGTGACCTCGTTCTTCAGTTTCTCCGTCATGGATATAAGCCAGATATCCTCCTGTTGCAGATGTGGCCTCACTCCTTCGCGGGTCACCTTTGTTGGATCGAACTTATCTATGGCCATATAGGTCGTGGCGAAGTTCACCACGTTCCAGAAGACGTTCAATGTCTTCCGGGCGTTCTTCACCCCTTCCATCTGGAACGGTATATCCTCCCAGGGGGCGGATGTCTTGATGAGATAGAAGCGCAGGGCGTCGGCACCATATTCCTTGATGACCTTCCCTGGTTCCACGACATTGCCTTTGCTCTTTGACATCGGCTGTCCATGGCTATCAAGCATCCAGCCATGCATGAGCACCGATTCATAAGGAGCACGCCCGAAGGCGATTATACCTGCAGCAAGCTGAGAATAGAACCAGCCGCGAGTCTGGTCGTGGGCCTCCACTATGAATTTGGCAGGCCACAAACGCTCGAATGCTTCCCTCTTTTTGGGAAATCCCAATTGGGCCCAGGAAGCCACCGCGGAGTCGAACCAAACGTCAAGGACATCAGGTATTCGGGACATCTGCTCACCGCACTTGGGGCAAGGCAGCTTCACTTGGTCGATCCAAGGCCGGTGCAGTTCCATGTCTGGATGATATCCTTCCGCACCCTGCAGCTCATCGGTCAAACCGACGACCTTGATCTCACCGCAGTCGCAGGTCCAGATGGGAATGGGTATTCCCCAGTACCTCTGTCGAGATATGCACCAGTCCCGAGCGTTCATGGTCCAGTCGTACTCTCGGGAGGAGCCGGCCCAATCCGGGGTCCATCGTACCTTCTCGATCTCTTCGAGCATCTGGTTCTTGACCTGAGTTATCCGTAGGAACCACTGATCGGTGGTTCGGAAGATGATCGGTGAATTACAACGCCAACAATGCCCGAAACGGTGCTCTATGACCCCGTTGAAGAACAGACGGTCCTTGGCCTCCAGGTCCTTTATCAGTTCCGGGTTGGCCTTCTTAATATGCATGCCTATATACTTATGTCCGACCAGTTGTGTGAAAAGGCCGGCTTCGTCGACCGGGCAGAACGGTTCCAGGCCAAACTCCTTTCCTAAATCGAAATCCTCCGGACCGTGGCCCGGGGCGATATGGACCAGCCCCGTGTTTGAAGCTTCTACCGTCTTGGAGGGGATCACCCTGTGCAACCATTTCCCGGAGGCGGTCGATTGGTAAGGGACCTCGTCTATGAATGGCGTTACATATTCCATTCCTACAAGGTCGTCACCTTGGATCTCCTGCAGCACCTCGTACTTCTCCCATCCACCCAGACCCTTGATCTCTTCCTCTAATCCCTTAAGGATGATGACCGTGTCCGTTTCTCCTATCCTCCGGTAACGTACTTTGATATAATCGAAATCGGGGTGGGCGGCAACAGCCAAGTTAGCTGGCAAGGTCCAAGGAGTGGTCGTCCAGATCAGCAATGAGACCTTGGGGTCGTCCTTGAGCTTGAACTTGACGTAGATGGAAGGGTCCTTCTCATCTGAATAATTGATCTCGGCCTCGGCCAGAGCGGTCTCGCATCGAGGACAGCCAGGAAGCACCCTGTTAGCCTTTACCAGCAGACCTTTGTCGAATGCCCTCTTCAATGTCCACCAGGCCGCTTCGATATAACCGGGGCTGATGGTCAGATAAGGATTATCCCAGTCGAACCATACGCCCAGTTCTTTAAAGTCCTTGTTCATTTTCTTTTGGAAGTCCAGGGCAAAGCTCTTGCATGTTCCGACGAAGCGGTCTATACCGTACTCTTCGATCTCCTTCTTGTTCTTGACACCAATGGACTTCTCCACCTTGACCTCGATGGGCAGTCCATGCATGTCGTATCCCGGAGTGTCGGTGACATTGAACTTCTGCATCCGCTTGAACCTGACCATAATGTCCTTGATGGTCTTGTTCATCGCCGTACCGAGGTGAATATACCCGGTAGTGTACGGTGGACCGTCCACAAAATAGAAGTCCGGCCCTTTGGCCCGAGATTCCTTGGTCTTCCTGTAAGAGTCGGTCTCGGCCCAATAGGCCTGTACCGCGATCTCCAGCTCACTTGGGTTATAGCTACCTTGGACCTGCTTTATCATCGCCGTCCCTACCACCCCTTATCTAATGTCAACCTTTTAAAGGTCTTGGTCCTGGCTACCATTTGAAATACAAAAACATGTATAAATTGATCAGAACATGTCCAAACGCCGCTGGTTCTTCTTACCGGAGGAGAACTTTTCCAAAGCGGACGCGACGCGCTTCTCGGTGAAACCGTACTCTCCGCAAAGCATTTCCCTGACCTTCTCGTGATCAGGTGCTTCCCACCGCAGTCGATAATCATCGGTACGTTCGAAGTTCAGGAAGATCGACTCCACTTGATCGAGATCGTGTTCGTCCAAGCCAAGGGCCCTGAGCGCCGAAGAAAGGTCATGGTGCTCCTTGATCAACTTGAGGGCTTTCTTCGGCCCTATACCCATGACCCCCGGATTGAAGTCCGTTCCAACAAGTAGGCAGAGGTCTACCAATTGCCGAGCGTCGATGCCCAGGTTCAGCAGTGTTTCCTCCTGGTCGATGAGCTGGGTGCGTACCTCACGGTACTCGTTACGGCCAGGCATCTTCCTTCGTCCGGAGAGGGTTAGGTTCCGCACCAGACGCGGAGTTCCGAACAGCAGGGAGTCGAAGTCCTGAGAGGCCGATGCCCATACGTCCCCTTTAGCGCACATGTACGCTGCTTGGGCCTCGCCCTCTTCCGGTGCCTGGATCACCGGTATGCCAAGATGTGTGAGCAATATGCGTGATGATTGCACTATCTCGTTGGTGATACGGGATGATTGCGTAGCTTTGGAGTATGCTTTTCGTACATCCCCCTCGGCCTTTGCTAGTTCCCATTCCTTCTTGGCCGATTCCCGTCTCTCTCTCCTTTCCTTGATGGTCGCTTCCTTTTTTTCCGGAGAGATGCCATCGAAGACGTAAGCCGGAAGAACCCCCATCTCCACTAGGTTGGCATTCCGGTTCAACAACCCCTCCAAGTGAGAGGTGACGCGGCCGCGGGGGTCCATCAGGGGAGTGCCGTCAGGCTGCCTTATCACCGAAAGGAATTGATAGATGGCATTGTAAGCGTCAATGGCGACGGAACGTCCCATCAGGTCCCTTGGTTCAATGTCCTTGGCGATGACTAGGTCTGAAAGGTTGACTCCCATGTTCCCGGTGATGTTATGACACCCGGCCATAAAGTTATTGTCCAAGGCACCAATCGATACATCATGCGGGACGAGCACGTTTCTGCCGGAAAAAGACCGGTGGAGGAGGGTCAGGTCTATGATGTCACCATCACAGATATCGGTGAGAGAGGTGACGGCATAGGCAAGATCGAAGGATTGGTCATCATCATCCCGGACACCACTCCCGGTGAGACGGTGAAGGTGCGCATAACCCGTTTGGAGAGAAAAGTGGCCTTCGGACGAAAGGTTTGATCAACCTTCGGCCTTGGGCAGATACAACATCATTAGGCCAACACCCATCCATAGGATGGCCAGCATAATGACCCAGATGTTGGGGGCCACGATCAGGGCGGCAAAGAGGATGAGCAGCGGGACCATGACGGTCAAGAATAAGACCATCTGCTTATCGGATATCTTCAGCAACATAGCAACTCCGCAATACCGCCCCTCGATATGAAGTTAACTGAGCTTAGTCCACATCCTTTTTCTTGTTTACGAACTTGATGCCTGCCCAATCATCGTCCAGAGCTGATATCTTGACCTCGGCCATACCATGGCCGGTGCCAACTTCCCTTACGGTCAGGCCGACGATGTCCGACTCGATCTTGGATGAAGTGCGTGGATATGAGATCCAGAAGATACCTTCCCTCTTCAGACTCCGCATGAGTTTGGGGAACTCCCTTCTCAATTCATCCTCGGAGGAGGTGAACAATTGGACGAAATCAAGATCAGTTTCGCTACCGTTAACTTCAACAACATTCTTTGGTAAGCGGCCCAATGCCAGATCGTACTTCAAAGGGGGATTGATTATACGAATTCTTTGTCCCTCTTTAATGCCTAGCTTAGCCACCAATGATTTTTTAGAGCCTATTCGTGCCATGAGTAGATCATTCTCACGATGTACATGGACCCTATCGTTTAAATACGACAAGGTTCGCCCTAGATTCGGGTTCTCCGTTATTATACTTGCTATTGCCCCGATGACATTAAAAACCGTGCCAAAGTGCGATCTCCGCTGACATATCCGCGGATTTAAATAGGGATGAACCTGCAGCCAGTACCGTCGCTCCGGCCTTCGCGCACTGTAAACCGGTGCTCCGGTTGATGCCGCCATCGATCTCGATCTCAAAATTCAGCCCGTTCTTCTTCCGATGTTCGCTCGCCTTGGAAATTTTAGGCAGTATCTCAGGTTTGAAGGACTGACCACCGAAACCGGGCTGTACGGTCATGATCAGTAATAGATCGATATCCCCTAAGAACGGTTCCACAAGGGAAAGATCGGTGCCTGGATTAAGAGAGATGCCGGGCTTTCTGCCAAGGCGCCTTATCTCGTTCAACGTCTTTTCCATGTCCTCAGTGGCCTCAACGTGCACCGTTATGTAGTCCGCCCCGCTTTCAGCGAACTGCTTCAGGTATCGCTCAGGACGCTCGATCATAAGATGCACATCGAAGGGGATGGTGGCATGGGGTCGTAAGGCCTTGATCACGTCGGGACCGATGGTCAGATTAGGAACGAACATACCGTCCATCACATCCACATGCACCCAATCCGCCCCAGCTCGTTGCAATCGGTGCACCTCCTCTCCTAAACGGGAGAAGTCCGCGGACAGTATCGATGGAGCTACCTTGACCATTTTAAGAACCTCAGACGAACGTTCCAGAGATGTCCGGTGGGGTAAAAATACTTTGGATGGGGAGAAGAAAGACCTGCCCACCTATCAAGAGCGCCTGTTCAGGGGACAAGGAGCAGTGGTATCTTGATGTTCTGACTGACCTGACCCGCAACTCCCCCTAATGAGATGTAAGGGGCGGCAGAAGAACCTTTGCGGCCCATGATAACCAGGTCATGGCGCGATGAGGCGGTCAATATCACCTCCGGGGGGTTTCCCTTCATTGTGCTGAGACAATATCGGCCGCCTGATTCCTCGATCAAGGAGATCGCCGCATTCGATTTCGCTTTGGCGATGCCGTCAATGTCACAGGCCGGTGCGGTCTTCTCCATGAAATAATCGCAATCCATGGGGGTGACCACCACCAACAAGGTCAGATAAGCGTCCAAGGGCACAAAAATGTCACGAGCCAGTTCCACAGCTCTCAAGGAGTTTTCGGAACCGTCCACGCAGACCAAGATTTTCAGGCGATCGTTCATGTCTTCATTATTGGATGAGGAACGCATAAGGATATCCCCGTAGAGGCAATCCTATTATATTGGCCATGGAGGTTCCAGGTACATGGCGGAAGCTCGTCACGCTATCAAGCAACACAAGACCTGCGACATAAAGGGCTGCGAGGCTGAATCGGAGCGCTCCATTTCAGGGAACGCAGCCGAAGAGGTCAAGCTCAAAGTGGATGAAGGTCTAAAAAGGGTGCATCTGTGCAAGGAGCATTACCGGGAATTCAAAAAGCTGGCAAAGAAGGACCGCCAACTAGAGGCGCTTGGCCGTTGATGAATAAAAAATGATTTCTCCGAGGGAGTCACCCATGGCATGAAGGCCGGCTATATCCAGGTGATGTCGAGCGCCGGGCTTTCCGGTGCCGCCTTACTGATCCCCAATATGCTCAGGGACGACCTGGGCGCGAACACCATGGAGATCGGTGTCATCACCGCCTCCTTCAGCATGGCACTTTTCATTTCGTCTTATATTTTCGGACGCGCCTCGGACGTGCATGGACGGCGCCTGTACCTTCAGGCCGGACTGGCCCTGACCTGCATCTCACTGTTCCTTTTGGTCTTCGTCAACAGCATCGAGACGCTGGCGGTAGTACGGATCATGGTCGGCCTATGTGCCGGTATCTATCCATCCGCATTGTTGGCGCATGTTTTCGAATCAGAAGGAAAGGTGGGTCGTTTCACCGCCTTTGGTAGCCTGGGTTTCGGTGTGGGTACGTTCGTGGCCGGTTTCGTGGGCATCTATTACCAGATATTCTTGATCAGTTCATTGATGCTCCTGGTGGCCTACATCATCTCCTTGCGCCTATCCTTCGGTGAAGAGAAGGTGCATAAGGTGCCGTTCTTCCCCGTTGCGATAATGAAACACAATTTCCCGGTGTACCTCTCGGTCATGTTCCGTCACACCGGTGCCAACATGATATGGGTCGTCTATCCGATCTTCCTGGCCGACCTGGGGGCAAGCATGCTGTTCATTGGCCTCATCTATGGGATCAATGCCACAGGGCAGTTCATCTTGATGCGCTTCATAGACCGGTTCAACGCAAGACATCTTGTCATGGCCGGGTTCCTGATATCGGTCATTACCTTTCCATCATTCACTTTGGTCACCCGGCCCGAGGAGATCATACCTATGCAGGTTTCCATCGCTGCGTCCTGGTCCTGTCTCTACGTCGGTTCCATCAAATATCTGATGGAGAGGAACGATGAAAAAGGCACCACCGCGGGTCTGCTGCAGTCCTCCCTGAGCATATCAGCCATCATGGGCGCTTTGTTCGGAGGGGTGACCGTGTTCACCTTGGGTTACCATGGTTCAATGTACATAGCCACCGGTCTGGCGGCTGTCGGGTTCCTTGTGTTCGTCCTCGGCAATCGATTCTTGACCCGGCGGGAGAAAATAGTTTTAGGTGGCAAAGGGGATGAGGGAACATGGACCTAACATTCCTGGGCACCGGCGGCAGCGTTCCAACTACCAAACGGAACACGATGTCGATCGCCCTACGTCGGGGGTCGGAGGTACTACTTTTCGATTGTGGGGAGGGTACCCAAAGGCAGCTGATGTCATCATCCGTCTCCTTTATGCGCATCACCAGGATATTCATCACCCATCATCACGGAGATCATTTCCTAGGTCTGCCCGGTCTGATCCAGTCCATGAACTTCTACGGTCGCACGGCCGTTCTGGAGATATACGGGCCGGAAGGGACCGCCGACCTGGTGACCCGACTGCTCGGTCTGGGCACATTCGACCTGCAATATCAGGTACACGGCATGGACCTGGCCCCAGGACAAACGGTCGCTGGAGAAGGCTACCGGATCACTGCCTTCGGGACCGCCCACACCACCCCATCCCTGGGTTTCGCATTTCACGAGGAGGACAGACCAGGTAGGTTCGATCCGCAAAGGGCATTGGACCTCGGGATCAAGGAAGGGCCGAACTTCTCAAGACTGGTTCACGGAGAGAGCGTGATGGTTGGTGAGGAGCGCGTTACTCCGGAGGAGGTCATGGGGCCCCCAAGAAAGGGATTGAATATCGTATACAGCGGCGATTCCTCCCCATGCCAGGAAATGCGTGACGCATCCCAGGGCGCGGACGTTTTGATACACGAGGCCACAGTGACCTCGGATCTGAGCGAGAAGGCCAAGGAATACGGCCATAGCACCTCCAAGGACGCGGCGGTTCTGGCCAAGGACGTCGATGCGAAGGTGCTCTATCTGGTCCATATCAGCGGGAGGTACGACGAGGTTGAGCCGCTTCTTCTGGAAGCCCAAGGAATATTTCCCAATACGATAATCCCAAGTGATCTGGATACCTTCATTGTAAGGAAAGAATAGAAATTCATATGTGAATATTAATTACATCAGCTTGAGCAGATCGGCAGATGTTATTATCCCGGTCATGTCACCGTTCTTGCTCACCATGACCGCGTGGGAACAGCTCAGTAGGGATGTCACCGCCTCAATGGGAGTATTCTCGTTCACAATGGGAAAAGCTTCATCCATCATCTCATTGACCTTGAGCTCGACGATGGTCTCCATGCTTTCACCGTCCCTCAATCTGGTCAGGATTATCATCTCGCTTATGCTACCCACATGCTGGCGTCCTTGGAAGACCGGCATTTGGGAAATCCCGCTCGAACGCATCAGGTCAGTTGCGGCCCTGACCTTTTCCGTGGCCTGGACCCCTACGATGTCCTTGGTGGCCAGGTCCACCGCCTTACTAGCTTTGGACCTCCTGCGGGATTCCTCTTGCAAAAAGGTGAATATCTTGGTCACCGCCTCGTAACTTCCTTTAATATTCCCTCTTTCCAGCTTTGCTATGGTGGACTGGCTGACCCCACTCGAACGTGCAAGTTCTGATTGCGTGATGTCCAAGGACTTACGTAGATGTTTGATATCCATTTCAGGAGGGAACTTCATGCTATGTAATAGCATTATTCATATAAGAATATTTGAGTCAATTACACTTATATCAAATTAGGAATTTACAATGGCTTATTCAGCCCGGTAATCCCCGGGTCATTCGAATCAATACGAAAAGGTGAAGGTTCATGGCAAAAGTCAGTTCAAAGGTCAAGGCTAGCGCGAAACCGGTGGCCCGCAAGGTAGCTCCAAAGAAGCCCTCAAAGAACATCGTTGTGGAGAGCATATTATCCACCCCATTGGCCCAGCAGAAGGTCGAATTGGTGGAGCGCAAGGGAATAGGTCATCCAGACAGCATATCTGATGGTATAGCCGAGGCCGTCTCCCGCGCCCTATGCAAGATGTATCTAGAGAGATACGGGGAGATCCTACATCATAACACCGACCAGAACGAGATCGTCGGCGGACAGAGCGCCCCCAAGTTCGGCGGCGGTAAGATGCTGGAACCGATCTACATATTGCTTTCCGGAAGGGCAATAACCCAGGTGAACGGCGAGAGGTTGCCGTTCTCAACCGTGGCCATCACCGCGGCGAAGGAATATCTGACCCGCTTCCCTAATCTGGACATCGAGAACGATGTCATCGTGGACTGCAAGATCGGCAAGGGCTCTTTCGACCTGATCAAGAACTTCGAGGCCTTAGAGGACCGATGCAAGATGGAAGGACATGAGAACAATTGTCTGCTGGCCAACGACACCTCCTTCGGCTGTTCCTATGCCCCATACTCCGAGACCGAACTGGTCTGCCTGGAGACGGAAAAGTATGTCAACGGCGCCATGAAGAAGAAGCTCAAAGAGACCGGCGAGGATGTCAAGGTCATGTGTTCCCGGAGGGACAAGAAGATCACCATGACCATCGCCTGCGCCATGGTCGATCGTTATATTCCTGACGCCGACCACTACGCCAGCGTCCTGAAGGAGATGAAAGAGAGGGTCCTGGACAACGCCACGAAGTACACCGATTATGATGTTGAACTGGACATCAACCATGCTGATAACCCGGCGACCGGCAATTTCTATCTGACCGTCACCGGTCTGAGCGCTGAGAACGGAGACGATGGATCGGTGGGACGCGGAAACCGTATGAACGGACTAATCACACCTTACCGTCCTATGTCCATGGAAGCCTCCGCCGGTAAGAACCCCGTCACCCACGTGGGCAAGATGTACAACATCCTGGCCAACTGGATCGCCAACGATATCGTGAAGAAGAGCAACGGCAACATCTTGGAAGCCAATGTGCGCATCCTGTCTCAGATAGGTCGTCATATCAGCGATCCCGAGACCTGCAGCGTACAACTGTTCATGGCCCCCGGTGCGGACTTCAAGAAGTGGCAGAAGGAAGCCTATGCTATCTCTGACGAATGGTTAGAGAACATTGGTAAGGTGACGGAGAAAGTTGTAAAAGGACAGGTAACGGTATTCTGAATCATGAAACTCGTCGATCTGCCCCGCTACGGTCCGGTGCACCGCTTTGGAAACCATCACGTGTACCGCACGTTGATGGCGCTCTCGGACCAGAAACGTAAAGGAAGAAAGCATATAGCGGACGTGGTGGGCATCGGCGAAGGCAGTATGCGGACGATAATCGAGTACCTACGAGGCCTTGATATGATCGACATCCGGCAGACCGGGGTCAAGATCACCCGCCACGGAAACGACTTCCTATCCAATCTTCCCATTAAGATGGCCAACATCGGTCATGGCTCCATCGCCCTGGGACAGGAGTGCGTGGCGGTACAGATGAGCAATAACAGTGACAATATCAAGCTGGGTGTGGAGCAGAGAGACTCGGCCATCATGGCCGGGGCGGATGGCGCTACAACACTGGTGGTAAGAGGTGGAAAGATGATAGTACCACCCGACTATGAGTTGGACGAGCACGATCCAGCTATTACCGCCCTACTTCGCTCCGTCTTCAACATCCGCAACGGAGATGCCATAATCATCGGCACCGCCCCCACCGTGGCCATGGCGGAGGACGGGGCGTTGGCGGCGGCCTTCGATCTACTTTAACATCCTTTCTATCTCCGTCAGGTCCTCTGTTTCCGGCAGACAGGTGCCTTTTAGGCAAAGACGGTAAGAAGGTCTCTGACGGACCGCGCCCTTCTCCAGGTGCTCGGCCATTATGGTCATCAGATGAGGGTGGTATCCCTCGATATGAAGGTTCCCGGGCCCGAATATCTCCAACGTTTTGCTCGTTTCCTTCATGAGGACCCCATTGATGAACATGGCATATGACGAGGTCACTACCCGCAGTTCCTTTAGGAAATGACGCTCGCTGCCCTCCACGACCGATACTATCCGCGCGTCGTTGAACAGTGCGGCCAGTTGTACTAGGATGAAGTAGGCGATCGAATTGCCCGAGGGCGCGGCACCGTCATAAAGGTCCTTGATACGAACCAGCAATAATGGGTCTTCCCGCGACATGAAGAGACCGCCCTCCTCCTTGTCGGCAAATAGGTTTATCATCTGCTCAGTGAGGCCCAGCACCCTCTCCAATTGTTTCGCTTCGTGGGTCAGATAATACATCTCTAAATGGGCCCAGGCCAGGCTTGCGTGGTCATCGAGGAAGGATGGGGCGCCAACATGTCCCGTTCGACTGTTATGGTATAGTTCCCCATCGACCACCATCCTTTCCTCCAAGAAGGTGAGCGCTTGTTTAGCCATGCGCAAAGCTCTTTCCGAACCTAGGTAGCGATGCGCTTTGCATAGGGCGACGATCATAAGACCGTTCCAATCCGTCAATATCTTGTCGTCAAGGGCAGGGTCAGGTCGTTGATCTCTTTTCGATCTCAATGTTTCCCGTAGATCAACGTCCCATGCCATTAGGGCGACCGGGTCCATCCCCTTCTTCGTGGCATGTTCGGCCACGAACGAGGTGAGATGCAGAACGTTCTTGCCCGACCTCATGTGTGTCCCCTCATCCCGATAATTGCCGGAATCCCAGATCCCGTAGAGCTCCTTGAAGATGACCATGTCCTCTGCGGATAGAAGTGAGGATAGCTCATCGTACGTCCAAAGATAGGTCGACCCCTCCTCACCGGCCGCATCAGCGTCCTCGGAAGAGAAGAAGCCGCCTTCGAGCGAGGTCAAACGTTTTTCCACATACACGATCAGTTCCTCGGCGGCCTGACGGTATTCCTGTTTGGCGGTGATGGCATAGGCTTCGGTCAAGGCCATCAATATCAATGCCTGGTCGTAAAGCATCTTCTCGAAATGGGGTAGGTGCCATCGGGGGTCCGTGGAGTAGCGGTGGAAGCCTCCTCCGACGTGGTCCCTGATCCCCCCCTTGATCATGTTATCCAGCGTTTTAACAACCATATCGAGGGCCACTTGATCGTGATGTTCCCTCCAATACCGCATAAGGAAGATCAATTTATGTGGAGAGGGAAATTTGCGTTCCCCGTCAAAGCCACCGTACTTAGGTTCGTAATCCTCTTTCAATCGCTCCAGGGCGAGCAGTGGTAATGTTGAGACATCGCCCTCGTCTGGGTCTCGTTCGAACGAATCGAGCATCTCCAGGACCTTGACCGTCACACCCTTGATATCATCCCTTTCTTCCAGCCAGACCTTGTTCACCGCCGGCACGAGTTCCAGCATGCCGGTCATTCCCTGTTTGGAAAAACGAGGCAGGTAGGTCCCGGTCCAAAAGGGGACCCGGTCCGGGGTCATTATGATGGTAAGCGGCCATCCTCCGCCACCGGTCATCATCTGGCAGACCTTCATGTACAGGCTGTCCACGTCCGGACGCTCTTCTCGGTCCACTTTGATGTTGACGAACGTCTCGTTCATAAGGCGGGCCACCTCGAGGTCCTCGAAGCTCTCCCGTTCCATCACATGGCACCAGTGGCAGGAAGAATAACCTATGGAAAGGAAAATGGGCCGGTCGAGCTCCCTAGCAGCCGCGAACGCCTCCTCCCCCCAAGGATACCAGTCCACCGGATTATACGCGTGCTGTAAAAGATAGGGGCTCCTCTCCCCGACAAGGCGATTTCCCTTTCTTTCCTCTACCATAATTTCCATGAACGAAGCTGCAAGGTAATCTAACTTACCCTTGACATCTGGACCAATGGTATGGATGAAAGTATGAAATGAGGATTTGAACAGATCGGTCGTTCAAGCAAAGGGATGGGACGCACGAGTGAGCATTCGCAAAGATGAGGGCGGAATTAGGGATGGTGTTGGACTCGGTGCAGCCGAGTCGCTAAAATACGCCACATCCTCTATCCCGATGGTGATAGTGATCTCGATCGGCATCAACTGGTTATCCATGCCATAGTTCCGAATGTTTATAAAAGACAAGAAAGGGTAATAAGAGGTTTGGAAGTGGTTTGGAAAGCCGGTCGTCATCGACCGTAAACCCCTTTTTACGTTTCTCCTCCCATTGGTCCGATAGGATTTTCGAATCCCCTTATCCCGTCGAACGTCAATGGTCATGAAATTATCTTTTAAATAAATTTGTGTGCGTAATAAAATGAAAAAGGGTTTGAAGAGGTTTGATGCAGTCGTTCACCATTTTTCCATCATGGGCATCATTACCCTTTCCGCCATGTTCTCCAGGGTCTCGATTCCGGTGACCTTCTGGGCATAGGGCGTTAGGGAGGCGATGTCCATACGTTCGATGTGCTGGAACTTGAACTTGCGACTGCCGGCCATGAGCTGCTTTAGACCTTCTCCCACGCGTTCAAAGTAGGTGTACTCGCCCACTGCGCCATAGGGTATATCCTTACCCAATAGTTTCCCAGGGAAGCGGTCCTCGATCTCCTGAGCGTTGATGAAGAAATGACGGGGGTTGGTGCCATAGCAGGTTGCGAAACCGCTGGGCAGGCTGTTGGCCTCGGCCAGTTTCAAGTAGTTGTGGCTCTTCATGACCGTCAGCAAAGGAGCACGGGCCATGGCGATGGCCTTAACCAGGGGCCCATCGCCAAGATTGCTCATGGCCATGGACTTGTAGATCTGTGTCTCGTTGACGAAACCACCAGCCATGACCAGGTCGGGTATGAACTTGCCCTTCTTCTTCATGACCTGGGCGCACATCATTATCTGTGCCTGAAGATGCACCGTCGGGGTGCTCATCTCGTTCATCATGGGGACCGGGGACATACCAGTACCGCCGCCAGCTCCGTCGAAGGTCAGCATGTCGATCTTGGCCTCGGATGCCGCCTTCATGGTGAAGGCCACCACCTCAGGACGATAGGCTCCGGTCTTCAGGAAGACATACTTGGCACCCTTGGACCGAAGGTCCTCTGCATCCTCGACGAACGACTTATGCTCAGGGAATCCCACGCGAGAATGCCTCTCGAAGCTCTTGAAAGTGCCATTCTTGAACGCCTCCTGAACATCCTTGTCCTCGGGGTCTGGCAACACCAGGTATCCCCTCTTCTTCAATTCCAGGGCCCGCTCCAAAGTGGTGAGCCTGACCTCGCCGCCGATTGCCTTGGCGCCCTGTCCCCATTTCCTTTCTATGATGTCTACCTCCAACTTGGACAGCGCGTATTCGTCCACGCCGCCACGCTGGTCCTCGACATTGGTCTGAACGGCGATGCCACCGTGCTTCCCGTCCCATAGCTCACGGAAGGAGTTGACGCGGAACTCCAGATCGGGGGATCGGGTAACCTTGCCGTTGCTGTACGTGGACTCGTGGTCCATTCCGCACACGTTCTCGCCCACGGTCTGAATTATTCCGCTTATGGCAGCGCCTTTCGCCATAGCATCCCAGTGACGCCTGGCGACGGCGGTGGAGCCCATACCGGCGATGACCAGGGGTACCTTGAGGGGGATGGGATTCTTGGAGTGACTAGCAACATAGGTGGTGACGTCGGCGTTCTCAAAGAACGCCTTGTCCGAAGTTGGTTCGATGCCATAGGCACCGATCAGCTCGGCCATGATCTGGAAATGCGACCAGTCGAGGTGGAAATCCTTATTGGAGGCGGCGGTGCTCTTTCCGAAGTACTCGGGGATCGGGTAAAGGACCTCGCGACCCCGGAAGGCGGATTTTCCTACTTCGCAAAGAACGTTGCAATCCTCAACGCAGATGGGGCACATACCGTTGACCGGGCTGATATCCGACACTCTGGTCTTTGTGCCTGTTGTCGACCTACTGTTTTCTATGGTGTTCAAGGTTGATTTCACGCTCCTTGTAGAACTATATTCCGCTTGGATTAGTTGTCCATATATGAATATTACCCAAAAGAAATTAGATGTTTGCTCATATCCTATATACATCTTATAGATGAATGTCTAATATAAGTAAGTCAGTAATAGTATAATCGATTATTTGTCTAAATTACATAATTATCGTATGTGAAAACGAGTAGGTTATCGGGGATAATGTTTATAATCAAAAACAATTAACAAAGCCTGGTGTTCCTAGTTGGGTCTCAACATTAAATATCTAGGTGCGATTTGGGGGGCTGCGGTCGGTATCTTAATTGGAGACGTGGTCTATTTTTTAACAAATGAGGTGTCGGCCTTTCTATTGCTCATACCCTTCGCCTTGATCGGTTACATATTGGGGAAAAAATACTATCGCAAGCACGGTTCCTTAGATGAGATGGCTCGAAAGCGTATGTAAGCCAAAATTTAATACGCCACCATATCATGATGGACCGAGGAGTGGGTTCATTTGCCTGACATCAGGGATAAGGTGGAAGATGACCGAGGTCTACTAAAGAAGATCCAATTGGTCATACCGGGTTTCCGTGGCTATCGTATCAGGGAGGACCTTAGGGATTCCGATCGCATGCTCAGGGCGGAATTGGCTAAAAGACTGGGGCTGCAAAGGACTCAGCTGGAGGAAGCCAGAGGCGCTCTGGTACGCAATGATCCCATGTCCGATGCATTAGAGGAGATCGGTGGTGTCATCAACCTGTTTAAAAAGGTAGAAGGTGAAATGGCCCACGCCGAGGTCGGCTATTCCGGAATATCCGCCGACATTAAGATCAAGGATAGAGAGCTGGACAGTCTTTATGAGTATGACGCGTCCATGATCGAGAGCCTACAATTCATTGACCAGGCCTTGATCCAGGTGCCTGAAATGATCACGTCGGGAAACGACAACGATCTGATGTTCGCGATCGATACTGTGAGGTACAGAGTGACCGGTCTCGAGGAACGATTCAAGCGCCGAAAGACCGCTATCACAGGAACGGGGTTGTGAACACATGAGCTTGATAGGTGCAGAGACATTCAATTGGGAGGAAGGGGAGAAGCGGAGCAACATCATGTACCGCATGCCTCGCAACATTCGTTTCAATGATAATATCGTAGTGCGGGAGGATGAGATCGCCGTGTTCTACCGGGACGGTAAAGCATTGGCATACCTGGACCGCCCAGACCGTTACGCTCTTACCTCGCTCAACGCCCCCATCATAGGCAAGGTCATTGAGGCCATATCGGGCGTCAGACAGCATGCTGAGGTCGTCTACCTGCAGAAGAAGGTGTTCGACGGAAAGTACGGCAGCAAGCAACCCTACCAGTTCCGGGACGCTGAGTTCGGCATGGTCAACCTCAGGGTCTTCGGTGAATTCCGTTACAAGGTCGGTTCCCCGGAGAACTTCGTCAACCAGTTCGTGGGCACCTTGAACTACGCAACCTCCGCCGAGGTGGAGGAGCGCATCAAGGAGCAGATGGTTGTGCTGATCTACAACGCCATCGGTGACATGAAGAAAAAGGGCATGGCAGTGGCCGATCTCGCCAGCCAGCTGACCAACATTGAGCAGGTCATCCTGAACAAGGCGAAGGACCACTTCGGTCTTTATGGCATCCTTATCGACAAGGTCTCGGGTATGTATGTCTCCCTGCCGGACGAGGTTCAGAAGGCGGTGGACACTCGTGCATCCATGCAGATATTGAACACCAATTACGCCACATATCAGGCTGGCCAAGCCATGCGTGAGGCCGCCACCAACCCGTCGGGAGGCGCGGCAGCTGCGGGTGTAGGTATAGGCGCAGGGTTCGGTGCCGGTTACATGATGGTCGATGCCGTACGACAAGGCTCGCAACAACCTGCCCCTGGTGCGATACCAGCGGTTCCGGCCGCGGAAGCGGTGCCAGATGCGAACACGGTCCCTTGTCCCAAATGCAATGCGCCAAATCCTTCTGAGGCCAAGTTCTGCCGAAATTGCGGCAACAAACTGCAGACGGAGAAGATCACCTGCAACAAGTGCGGTAAGGAGGTTCCAGCGAATTCCAAGTTCTGCTTGGAATGCGGGCAGCAGTTGAAAGAAAATAAGAAATGTCCGAAGTGTGGCAAGGAGTTGCCATTGTCCGCAAAGTTCTGCCCTGAATGTGGGACTGGGATTTAAGGTGTTCAAATGGCTAGCATGAAATGCACCAAGTGCGGGGCACCGGTCGAGTTCGATGCAGGGGACAAGTTCGTAAAATGTTCCTACTGCTCCTCTCAGATCTATGTCGACCGTTCCGGGGCCGGGTTCTATTATGCATTACCTTTCGCCATGGGAGAGAACGACGCCATAGGCGTCTTTCGACGCTGGGGCGGAGGCTCTAACAAAGCCAAGGACTTGGACAAGCTGGCCCAGATATCCTCATTGAAGAAACAGTACTTTCCGGTCTACATGTTCAAACGGGATGTCGATGGTATGGAACAGGTTCACGTGGAACCTGCCGCCTCCACGACCTTGCCCGGATTGCACAGTTTGAAGATACCAGGCGGTGACCTGAAGATATTCGATGATAAGTTCGACAGCTCGGGTGCTGAGCTGATCAAGCCGGACATCGAAATGGCCACCTATCTTAGCGACCTACCTGGAGCGGCCAAGGAACAGGCATTGGTCTACTTCCCCATCTGGAGGTTGGACTATGTCTTCGAACAGCGCACTTTCGTGGTGGTCATCAGCGCCTCATCGGGCGAGGTGTTCTCCGCCGACTTCCCTCAGCGGAGCTCAGTTGCTTACATGGCCGTGGCCGGCATCGGGTTCGTGGCCTTTCTGGCCGAAGGATTGCTGGCATTGAGCTCCCCGCTACCTGCGATGATCATGATGGTAGGAACCGTGGTCGCAGTGTTCTTAATGGCCAACTTCGTTGCCAGGAGGATGTGACCTTGTCTGTCAGCGTAGGCTTGAACTGCCCTTCCTGTGGCGGTGCCATACAGATCAGCGAGGGAGATAACGTCATCAATTGCCAATATTGTGATTCCCTGCTGTGGGTAGAGGGAGACGCTGGCGTCATCACCGTCGCTTATAAGAACCTGCAGGACAGGGACGGCGTTCTACGGGCTACGGAGCAATGGTGGCGCAAGGGGCTAAAGGCAATGGACCTGAAGAAGAAAGGCCGATTGATGGAATGCTATCCCATCTACCTGCCTTTCTGGAGCACGACCACCAGGGTCGCTGGATGGGTATGCGGATATGAGGAAAGGCACTACACAGATAAGCACGGTAACACCCACACCGAGCGCATACCTAAAGAGGAGATGGTCCTGCGCGACTATCAATACACTAATATCGCCTGCGACCCCGGCGATCTCGGCATCAAGTACCTGAGGAACAACGCGGGAGAGGTATCATTCATTGATTTCGAGAGCATTCCGACCTTCGAAAGCACCACCAGCAAGGACGAGGCAGTGGAGCTGTCCAAACAGCGCGCGATGAGCGATGCCAGGGATGACGCCCGCGTTCCGCACGTGACATTCGAGAAAATAACGGTCATACCGAAGAGGTTGAGCATGATCTACTACCCGGTGTGGGTAGTACGATACGCCTACGGGGAAAGGATGTACATGGCAACGGTGGACGGTGTCACTGGCAACGTGCTTTCCGGAAGGGCGCCCGGGGACCCCCTGTATCAAAGTCTGGCGGTGACCGGAGGGACCTCGATAGGCGGTTTGATAGGCGCCGCCGGTTTGGCATTTGGCATTGGTGCGGATGATCCGACCATCGCCATCGGTGGGCTTGTCATCGGAGCTGTAATCCTTGGGTTCACCTACATGTTCTTCCGGCACGGTTCGGAGATAATCGACGGTGATTTCGATGATAAGAAACTAGGCAATCCTTTGAAAGGCTTCAAGATCGCCGGTACTAAGTGGAGGTTCAACTGATGAAGGTCCTGCAGATCAAATGCCCGCACTGCCAACAACCGATTTATTCCAAGGTCAGGGACCTGGCTTTCTATTGCTCCCACTGTAAGACGATGCACATAAGGGACGGTGGGATCAACGTCATCGATTTCGATGTCGCCGAGTTCCATACGAACTCTCCCCCGGACCGCGTCTATATGCCCTTCTGGCGTCTGTTCTCCGGGTTCACGATAAACCAGTCCAATGTGGCTGGCGGCATGCTGAATAAGCTCGGCCGGTTGTTGAAAGATACGGCCAACGGCGGCAACATCTTCATCTACATACCAGCTTGGGAAACGGATGTCAATGAGTTCAAGAGGTGGGCCATGGATTTGACCGAGGCCCAGCCCGTGTACTCGCTGCGCTTGGACTTCAATAATGTGGAGAGAGCCCCGACCGTGGTTCCCAAGGAAGAGGCGATGAAGATGGCCGATTTCGTCATCGTCACCATGGAAGCGGAGAAGCCAGGCACCCTACAGTACCTCGATTACCAGTTGCAGGTCCACGATGCCCGGTTGATATACCTGCCTTTCATAAAAGGTGCGGGCGGAGTGGTGCCTGGGTTCTGACGTAGGACGGCCTTAGCATAAAAAGTTTAAAAAACCACTATCGATCGATCATGCCTTACGACCTCGAGTCCGTCGAGATACCCCTCTGCATTCCAGAAGATATTGCAGGGGTCTTTCCCCTCTAATCCTCGAAATCATTAATTAAGGTCTTTCCAATCAGGCAGCATCATAAGGTGAACTGATGTCCAGCAGGTCGAGCGAATTGGAGGAGAAATGGCAGCGAAGATGGTACTCTTCCAGAATACACGAAGCTGAGATGGATGACAGGCCGAAGTTCATGCTCATCTTCGCCTACCCCGGGGTCACCGGGTACCTGCATGTTGGGCACATGCGTGGCTACACCTATGTGGACGCCATCGCTCGCTACAAGCGGTTGGAAGGGTTCAACGTCATGTTCCCAGTAGGTACGCACGCCACAGGGAACGGTGCGATAAGCTTGGCCGCCAGGATCGCCCGCAAGGACCAGAAGACCATCGATTACCTTTGTGGGAACACCTGCCCCCTCGAAATGCTCGACGAGCTGAAGGACCCGATAAAGGTCGTCGAGTTCTTCAACGACGTTTATGTTAACCAGTATTGGAAGCGCTTCGGTTTCCTGAGCGATTGGAGACGATTCACCTCCACGATAAACAAGGATTACCAGATGTTCATCAGATGGCAGTTCCGCAAGTTAATGCAGAGAGGACTGCTGATCCAGAAACCGTACTTCGCACCAGCCTGCGTAAGTCATGGTCCAGTGGCCATCGACGCCTCGGAGACTGACATCCAATGCGGTGGCGGCGCCGAGACGGTAGAGTACACCCTGCTCAAGTTCAAGTGCGATGACATGTACCTGGTCGCCGCTACCTTACGGCCGGAGACCGTTTTCGGCCAGACCAACTTCTGGGTGAACCCTGAGGCCGATTACGTCAAAGTGAACGTCAACGGCGAGGTTTGGGTGGTCAGCGAGGCCGCCTTCAACAAGCTCACCTATCAGAAGGACGGTCTAGAGAGATTGGAAGAGCTGAAAGGTGTCGATCTCATCGGCAAGAAATGCGTGGCGCCGATGGTCCATAGGGATATATTGACCTTGCCAGCGGACTTTTGCGACCCCAACGTCGGAACCGGCCTGGTAACTTCAGTCCCATCCGATTCTCCGGATGATTGGATATCCCTCAGAGCTCTTCAGAAGGATGATGCGACCCTGTTGAGGTTCGGCCTCGATCCGGACGATGTTCGGGCGATAAAGCCCATTGCCATCATAGAGATGAAAGGTTGGTCCTCCCTCCCGGCGGTGGAAGTGACGGAGAAAATGGGCATCGAGGCGCCTGGAGACCCCCGGCTTGAAGATGCCAAGAAGCTGGTGTACAAGGAAGGTTTCCATACCGGCCGGATGAACGAGACCGCAGGCCAATACGCCGGCCTTCCAGTGATGGATGCCAAAGAAAGGATGAAGCAGGTAATGCTCGCATCTGGAGAGGCTGACGTCATGTACGATCTCTCCGAGACGGTGACATGCCGCTGCGGCGAACCGGTGGTCATCAAGAGGGTCGATGACCAATGGTTCATCGATTATGCCAACCTCGAGGTCACCGAAGCGGCCAAGGAACAGGCCCGGTCCATGGACATCTTTCCGGCTGAATATCACACCAACATCCATGCCGTGCTCGAATGGTTCCGGGAACGCGCTTGTGTTCGGCAGGGCAATTGGATAGGGACCCGTTTCCCATTCGATGAGAAGTGGATCATAGAGGCCATCTCAGATTCCACGCTCTACCCTCTTTACTATGCCATATCGAAGTTCGCCAACGACGGACGGTTAAAGGCCGAGCAGATGACCGAGGAGTTCTTCGATCTGGTGGTTCTCGATAAAGGTTCGTTCGAGAAGGTCAGTGAAGTAACTGGCGTGTCTGTGGAATTGCTGCATCAGATCCATGACGAGGTGCATTACTGGTATCCGCTGGACATGAACCTCGGTGGCAAGGAGCACATGACCGTGCACTTCCCGGCCTTTCTGATGAACCACGTAGCCATACTGCCGCCGGAGATGCTCCCAAAGGGGATCTTCGTCAACTGGTACATCGTCGGAAAAGGGGGCAAGATATCAAAGTCGAAAGGTGGTGCCCAACCGATCCCAGGGGCTGCGGAGAAATATGGGGTCGATGCTCTGCGCCTCTATTACGCCCATATTGCCTCACCCTTCGCCGACGTCGAGTGGGATAACGAGGCGGTGGAAAGCTATACCGCCCGCACCGAAAAGATGGAACGGACCTTATTGGACCTAATGACCTTGAACGGCATGCCCAATGAGGTGGACGGTTGGCTCATATCCCGAATGGCCAGCCGAGTACTTCGAGTTCGTGATCAGATGAAGGGTTACGACCTGCGCTCCTTGGCCACCGAGATATATTTCGAAGCGTTCAACGATCTCCGGTGGTATCAAAGAAGAGGGGGCTCAAACGCCGTGACGGTCGCACGGGCTATGGACATGCTGCTTCCATTGATGATGCCCATTACACCCCATACCGCCGAGGAACTGTGGGAATCTTCCGGCCGGAATGGAATGGTCTCATCGGCCGCGTTCCCCCAGGTGAAGGAAAACGATGTCGATCTGGCCAAAGAAAGGGCTGAGGAATATCTCAAGGCCATGATGAACGACGCCAATGAGATCCTTAAGGTCACCGGCATCAAACCCAGCAGGATAATGTTGTATACATCAGCTACTTGGAAATACAGGGTGATGAAAATGGCCCTGGATCTGTCGGCAAAGAACGAACTGCAGATACCCACTCTGACCAAGGCGGCCATGACCGATCAGGAGGTGCGCGGTCACGGCAAGGGAGCCTCGGACTACGCCCGAAAATTGGCCGAGGAGTTCATGAAACGCTCCGCATCGGAGTTAGAACGGATAGGACAGAGCTTTGACGAGCACGCCTTCCTATCCGGCTGTCTCGATTTCCTGAGCGAGGAATACAATTGCCACGTAGAAGTGCATGTGGCCGGAGAACCTGGTACACCAGACCCACAAGGGAAATCTCGCCAGGCCGTACCTGGACGCCCGGCTATCCTGGTGGAATGAGCTTAATCGCCCCAACGGCGGAAGAGCTCGTGCGGCTGGTCCAACTGGTCCAATATCTTACCGACCAGAAAGTCCACCAGCTCCTTAACGCTCTGCGGTTTGGGATAGAAACCCGGACTTGCAGGTAGGATGCACGCTCCATCCTCGGTCAACCTTAATGAGTTGCGTAACATGATCGCGCTCAATGGTGTCTCCCGAGGGACGATGATCAATTTTCTCCTTTCCTTCAAACACACGGCCGCGGCTCTGGTCACAAGATTGTCGGCAATGCCCTGGGACACTTTGGCCAAGGTGGATTCGGAACATGGGCAGATCACCATGGCCTGGAAACGATAGCTTCCTGAGGCCACAGGGGCGAAGAGTTCGTCCTCGTGGTATACGGCGTCGGCCAGGGACTCAACGTCAGAGACCGAATAGGAGGTCTCCGCTTCGAGGATCCTCTTGGCCGTCTCTGTTATTATGAGCGCCTTCTCTCCCTCAAGCTCCTCTAAAAGCCTAATACCATAGATGATGCCGGAGGCTCCGGTTATCGCGACGACGGTCTTCACGTTTCCAATTAAGGATTGACGCATATTTCAAATCATTCGCTGACATCATTTTATATCCGCGCTGCGATTTCTCTCCCACATCATTAATTTCATTACGGGGAAAAATTGCTGAGCTACCGGTCCTTTCTGGATAATGGTACCAGGTGGGGCGCTGCTGGACAAAACTCTTTTATATAGGTACCATATTAGTGGCCGAACATACCCTTTGGTCTAGTCTATATCTAAAATTCATTGAGGTTGGTTAATATGGTTACGGTCTATGATGTGCCCTCCGAAAAGTTGATTGAAAATGTGGCCCGGAAGTTGAAAGACTCTGGGGCAGTGAACCCTCCCGAATGGGCAGAGTTCGCTAAGACTGGCGTACATACGGAGAAGGCGCCAATGCAACCCGACTGGTGGTATACCAGGGCTGCTTCCGTCCTTAGGAAGGTCTATGTGAAGGGGCCCATCGGCACCTCCAAGCTTGCTGCTGAATACGGTGGATCCGTCGACCGTGGCTCCAGGCCTAACAGGGCCGTCAAGGGAAGCCGCTCGGTCATCAGGAAGTCCCTGATGCAACTGGAATCCTCCGGATTGGTGGCAAAGAACAAGAACAACGGACGCGTGGTCACGCCTAAGGGACAAGCCCTGCTTGACAATGCGGCCAAGGAAGTCATCGACTCCAACTGAACGAGGTGACACACCGTGGAAGATGCTGAACTCTCTGACCTGCGCCGACGTAAGATGGCTCAACTGCAACAGCAGGGCGAGAATCAAGCCGCGATGGACCAGCAAGCCCAGGCAATGGAGGCACAGAGGCAAGCCATCCTTCGCCAGCTGTTGACACCCGAGGCCAGGGACCGCCTGGCCAACGTCCGGATGGCCTATCCGGACATCGCCCGCTCCGTCGAGGAGCAGCTCATTAGGCTGGCTCAGGCCGGCCAAATAAATTCACAGATAGACGAGCCCACCCTGAAGCAAATACTCAGGAAGGTATCCCCTCAGAAGAGGGAAATTAGCATTGAGAGGTTATAATATGGCACGCAACAAGCACGCCGCCATGAAGGCAAGATTGATGAAGAAGATCAAGCAGAACCGCCGTGTACCGGCATGGGTCATGATGAGGACCAGCCGTACCTTCCTGCGCCACCCGATGAGAAGGAACTGGCGCCACAGCAAGCTTAAGGAGTGATGGAAATGGCAGAGGAGAAAGAGTCCGTCTACAACATACCGTTGATAAAGACCAAGATGGTCCCTACCACCGGCCGGTCCAATCGGGCTGTGAAAGAGATCAGGGCGTACGTCGCCCGACATATGAAGGCCGATGAAAAGGATATTTGGATCGACCCCAAGGTCAATGAGACCATATGGGCCCATGGAAGGACCGCCCCCCCAAGCAAAATGCGTGTGAAGGCGGTACGTTTCGAGGATGGCCTGGTCGAGGTCTCCCTTCCGTCCGAGTGAGAACTGAAACATGTTGCGGGTCTCTGACTATAATGGCGTAGAGTTCGTGGGCGTTTACACCGTGGCCAATGAGACCATGGCCCTTTTGCCCATGGACTCGGATGATCGTTACATAGAGGACATCTCCACGGCATTGGCCGTGAAGTGCTCTCAAGGGACCATAGCTAGTACCAATTTGATCGGCGCCCTTGTGGCCATGAACTCTTACGGAGCAGCGGTCACGAACTTCACCACAGATGAGGAGATCAAAGCCTTTTCCGATCTGAACGTTGTCAGGCTGGAGGATCGCCTCAATGCCTGCGGCAATAACATCCTGGTCAACGACAACGGCTGCCTGATCAACCCAGAAATGAGCGATAAGACAGTTCGGGAGCTTGAAAGGATCTTCAACGTGGAGGTCTTCCGAGGCACCGTGGCCGAACAGAACACGGTAGGCTCGGTCTGCAAGGTCACCAATAAAGGATTGATATGCCATCCCGCATCCAGCGAGGATGATCTTTCAATGCTGAAACGCATATTCAAGTTGAACCCGAAGATAACCACCTTGAACTATGGTGCTCCTTACGTCGGAGCGAGCATCGTGGCCAACAGCAAGGGTGGAGTTGTAGGTTCCCGCAGCACCCCTATCGAACAGGGGCGAGTGGAAGAAGCGTTGGACATCATATCGTGATCTTACTGGGAAAACACCCAGTATTCAGTATTTTCGGGCAGTTCGTCGCGTTCGAAATCCACTTCGTTTCCGACACGTACGACCTTTTCTTCAGGAATTCCACGCAGGAACTCATCCACCGTTTGTATTGACAAAGATAGCCCACCGACACGAAAGTGCATGGGTATGGCGACCTTCGGTTTCACGGAAAGTACCAGTTCTCGCGCTTGTTGACCATCGATGGTGAAAGTTCCCCCGACCGGTATGAATAGAACATCGACCGGTCCGATCTCCTCGATCTGGTGCTCGGTCAGCGGATGTCCGAGGTCTCCAAGATGACAGAACCGTACCCCACCAATAGTGAATTGGAAAAGAATGACCCGGCCGCGCTTCTCCCCCTGCACATCATCGTGGAAGGCGTTGATCCCGCGTATATCAACACCTTTGATCTGCCGCGGTGTCTTATCCTTGACGAGAACGTAATCCCCCCTTACGACCCGGATGGCGTTGTGATCGAAATGATCGTGACTTATGAGGACGATGTCCGCTCGCAATGAGGGTGGCTTGACGCCGATGGAACGACCGTCATGCGGATCGACCACTACAGTAGCTGAATTTGCGACCTCGAAGCATGAGTGCATGTGCCAGATGAGCCTCACGTGAACGCACCTAATCCTCAGGGAAGAACCTTGCACCACAAGAGGGACAGTTTTTCCTGCTCTTCTCCACAGACTCATGGCATTTTGGACAAATAAAGACCTCGCCCGAAACTTTCCTTTTCAGCGATGGATATATCATTATCGCTCCAAAGATTATCAGGACCGATGATCCGGCGCCTATGCTTAGACCCCCCAATTTGTCAACGGACCCGAACGCGGATAATGTCAAAGCAACAAGATATAGCACAGCTCCGATGACGAGCACGATCAAGGCCTTCTGAGCATCGATATGAAATCGTAACTCATTAGAACGTATCTCGGTAGGCTTCTCCGGCAAGGACCTTGGGGGTATCGCCGCCTTATTAGTTTTGGTCTTCCCAGTAACTACTGGAGGAGGCGAACTTCTCTTTGGTGTCACACTTTCATTTACCGCCACCTTTTGTTCGGTAGGGATGCGCTTTTCCTCCACCGGAACGACCGTGGTCTTTACAGCTTCGATTACCGGTTCGGCCTCAGGTATCGGCTTCTCCACGATCTCTTGTGGCTCAGGGGCCTTTATCACAACTGGTGCCAGCACCTCCTCCACCTTGAGTTCGGGAGTTGGGTCGGGTTCGCTCAATTCCTCGACAATCTCCTCCAGACCTTCGATCTCTGCCACATCGACCAATTTGATCGATGGGGTTTCCTTACGTATGATGGTCGATTCGATGCGTCGGGAGGTCTTGTCATCCATTGTCTTGTGTTCTCCCAATCGGGTGAGAGATTCAAGATCTTTGACGTGGGATTGCCAATCGTTACTGAGAGTTAAGGATTGCCCGCAGAAATCACACTGCTTGGTAGTTGGCTTATTACGTAACCCACATTTAGTGCATTCCTGAAAACTAGGTTTCCTCTCCATCTCAGAGACGGATACCTCTGTTCCTCATTATATTCTTTTTTACCTGGATATAAGAAAATAATAAAACGATGACCAATGCGACCCTCGTTTTCAATTGTTCTATCGCAATTTTAATATAGAAGAATGCTGGATTGATAGTTAGATGAAGGTACTGATCCTCAGCGTCGACCGAGACGACGATTTTGGCAAGAAAGCTGGGCTGAACAGCCCCTTCATTGGTCGAGAGGAGAACCTCAATGCCGTTATGGCATTAGGTCTCAAGGACGCCGAGGATAGTGATGTCAACACGGTCCTGGCCGCTTTAGGCATGTACGATGAGATGCTGAAGAAGGGCGAGGATGTGGAGATCGCTACTATTTGCGGCGACGTGAAGGTCGGTTACGAATCGGACCTGGTCCTCACCACGCAATTGGAGAACGTCTTAGAGGTCGTCAAACCGGACCGTGTCGTTCTGGTCAGCGATGGGGCGGAGGATGAATTCATCTACCCCATGGTGTTCTCGAGGGTCAAGGTCGATTCCGTTCGTCGTGTCTGGGTCAAACAGGCCCCGACCGTGGAAGGGACCTACTACATCATCATGAAGATGCTGCAGGACGATAAGATGAGGAAGCGGGTTTTCACCCCGCTGGGATTGGTCCTAACAGTTCTTGGTTTTTTCAACCTTGTGCCCCAGTTCATCGAACTAATGCAGCAGAACGCCAATATTCAGATAGTAGCGAGCATGGCATGGGGCATGATCAGCCTTGTGCTTGGAATATACCTGATATTTTTTGCTTATAAGCTGGCGGAACGGATCGATAATTCTTTCAGGCACTTTGTTGAAGGGGTCAAGAACGGGAGTCAGATGATCCCATTCGCCATTCTGGCAGCCATCCTGTTCCTGGCAGGCATATTTTTTGCCTGGGATTCGCTAACGAGGGATACCGAGTCGAGCGCTTTATCCCTCTTATTAAAAACATCAAGCATCCTTCTCTGGATGTGGGTGTTCGCCTTCTTCTCCTACCAGACCGGTAAGTTCATCAACCATTACCTCTCGTTCGGTAAGATATACAGCACCAGTCTGATAGTCAGTATCAGCCTGTTCGCTATCGCGTTCATTCTTCAAGCATCATTTGACATGGCGACCCTTATCTTCGGATACCCTAACTACGGGGAATACGTCATATTTCTGGAAGTGATGGTCGGATTCCTATTGGGAGGTTTCAGCGGCCTCATTAACTTGAACCTCAAAGGATACGCGCGCAAGCTTTCATCAGAGGTTGAGGGGGAGATCGAGCCTCAACAATATCCTGAGGCATAAGAATGGAATGGGCTCGTTGGAAGCCGATCTACCTTGATATCCTGGCTGATTTCGGATATGATGCTAGAGCGGATGTAGAATCCGCAATGGTCCTTGCGAAACTTGTCGAGAACAGACGAATGATGAATTTTCGTACAATTGTCGATAATTTTGGAAGCCGGGTGTCGATATGTGGGGCGGCGGCATCGTTAGAACACGAACTGAGCAGAATGTCAAGTGATGACACGCTTATCTCGGCCGGCTCGGCCACAGGAAGGATGATGCGGCAAGGGATCATGCCAGATATCATTGTTTCCGATCTAGATGGCGACGTACAATATGAGATCGAAGCTAGTTCAAAGGGGACGCTCACCTTTGTCCACGCTCACGGGAACAATATCGAATCGATCGAGCGTTATGTACCGATGTTGAAAGGCCCTGTTATTCCAACGGTTCAATGCCAGCCTTTTGGCATTGTATATAATTTTGGAGGATTCACCGATGGTGACCGGGCTTATATGATCGCCCGTCATTTCGGGGTCGAGAACATTCGAATGATAGGTTGGGATTTTGACCGGGCTTTTCCCAAGGAAGATAGTGACCCCTTCATCAAGAAAAAAAAACTGATGTGGGCAAAGAAACTGATCAATGATTTTTAATGCATTTCTTCGAGCATTGCAAATAATAAACAATAGACGAAATAATATCATTGTGAAAATTTTTTCATATTGCCAATGATTGATACTGATTTGCCATCATAATGACAATATTATTGGCTAAATGTTGGATAACAAACAGTCCAAATTGGTCAAAAATGTAGTAGCTATTTCACCATACTGGATACCCTTTTTGTAGGTCTAGAATCGACAAAGGTATTTATAGCAACAAATTGCATACAAACGTCAATCTCCCAATCATTTATTATCACAGGGAGAAAGGAGGATTAAGAATGGAAGGAAGTGAAATCAAACCTGAGGCAGCGGCCAAGGGTGGCATGAACATCAAGTTAATAGCCATTATTGTAGTGGCTGTACTAGTTATTGCCGCCGTGGGTGTCGTGCTGCTGATGGGTGGAGATGATGAGCCCGAACCAGAGGCTACGAACTGGTTGGATAAGGGCTTTAAACTTGAACTATTCTATAACTCAGGGAACGACGTCAGGGCTTTAGCCTGCCAATTAATGAAGCAGGGGCTTGAGGCCTTGAACCCCGGTAAGATCGATATAACAACTACCGGAGTCGAGTGGGCCCAGTACCTTGAGCTCAGGAAGAACGGAGCCATGCCCGCCATGTTCCTTGGATGGGCCCCTGACTACGCGGACCCCGATAACTATGTCCAGCCGTTCTATCATTCAGCTGGGACATATTCCAGCATGATAGGATACTTCAACAGCACGCTGGATGACATGATCGTCGAGGCCCAAGGGATTCTGGATCTCGATGACAGGGCCGCAGCCTACGAAGCAATGGAGATGGATATGTACGAGGAGTGTGTCTTCATATGGACCGCTCAGGCTACCCAGTTCCACGCTGAGAGGTCTTGGATCAGCGGTTACTACTTCAACCCCATGCAATCCGGTCTGGTATACTACTCATTCGACAAGCCAGATGTCGCTCCAGCTGGAGCCCCGAGTAGCTACGATGGGGACACATTCGTCATGGCCACAATAGATGGTAACCCAGAGAGCCTGGACACCGCAGTCGGCTACGAGACCGCCGGTGGAGAGATCATGCAGAACGTTTACGAGAACTTGATCTTCTACAACGGTACCTCCGCATCCGAGCTTATACCGGTTCTAGCATCCGAGGTTCCTACCGTTGATAACGGCGGCATCTCCGAGGATGGTCTTACCTACATCTTCCACCTGAAGGAGGATGTAAAGTTCCATGACGGCACTGACATGACCTCCGAGGACGTGAAGTACAGCCTGGCCCGCGCGCTAATGCTGAACGACCCTCATTCACCGGTCTGGATGGTAGGGCAGGTCACCATACCCGACTACTATTCATACGACCAGGGTTCCTACAGCGGTAGTGAAAACGCAACCTTCACCCCCGGCATCCCCGATGATGTCATCGACGCAGCCATATGGGCATCGGACGACTACACCATACAGATCAACCTGACCAGCGCCTACCCGGCCTTCCTATACGTGATGGCCTACAACATTGGCGGTGTAATGTCCAAGGACTATGTGGAGGCCAACGGAGGTATCAGCTACGATGGTTTCCTGTGGATGTATAACCACATGTGCGGAACCGGTCCCTACCAGTTCGTCGAGTGGGAGTCAAGCAATTATATCAGCATGGTCCGCTACGACGAATACAGGGACGGGCCCGCGGCCATTAAGAACGTCGTCATTCAACAGATTGCCGACGCCGCCACCAGGATCCTGCTGCTGAAGGCTGGAGATGTGGACTGCGCAGCCGTGCCCAGGTTCCAGAAGGCCGATGTCGAGGGTGTTGTAGGAATCAACGTCACCCAGGGCATAGGTACCTTCAACATCGACTTCCTGGGTCTGAACCAGGCTCTGAACCTGACCGCTCTGCCCAACCCGGAAAAGACCAACGTGCCGGCGGATTTCTTCGCCGACAAGAACGTTAGGCTGGCCTTCGCTCATGCCTTCGATTACGCAAAGTACATCGATTCGGGTCTGAAGGGCACCGCCATACAGCCGAACGGTCCTATCCCAATGGGTATGTTCGGTTACTCGGCAAATATCCCGCTATACGACTTCAACATGACCAAGGCAGCCGACTTCTTGAAGGCTTCCGATGTTCCGGCTGTTGATGCGGGTGCTGGCGCCGATACCGTGTTGGATATGATCATAGCCAGGATCGAAATTTAAACCTCTTCCCGTTTTAATTTTTTTTATAAACCTATTAACTACATGGGAAAAAACTGATCAATAGTGAAATCCAGGCAAGCGGAGTTTGAAGCTAATGAGGTTGCTCAATTACATTATTAGAAGATTGCTGTTGCTGATTCCAGTTCTTCTTGGGGTCTCGATAATCGTATTCACACTGACCCGAATAACAGGCAACCCTGCGGCCGCTTACATCAACGAAAAGATGAGCCAGAGTCAGATCGATCAGGTCTTCGAAAGATACCATTTCGATGAACCGATCTGGACCCAGTTCATTTATTGGTTACAGGGGGTTATTCAAGGGGATTGGGGCTGGTCCAGGACCGCTAGTCTGCCTGTCACCGATGCCATTTTAAAATATTTCCCAGCTACGTTCGAATTGACCATCCTTAGTATCATCATTGCCGTTGTGATAGGCATATTATTGGGAATGAGTTCGGCCGTTCGACGTAATAAACCGTTCGATCACGTGACCAGAGTGGTCTCTTTGATAGGTGTGTCCCTGCCTATTTTCTGGTTGGCATTGATACTTCAATTTGTTTTCTATTACCAATTAAAATGGTTCCCTGCTGGCGGACGTTACGATATATCGTTCATCATAAGCGGGGTTCCACGTTTTACGGGTTTTCTGCTGATCGATTCCTTGATGGTCGGTAATTTCAATTTGTTCTTCAATGGAATATACCATCTGATATTGCCCGCGGTCACCTTATCGTTCGGCACCATTGCCATAGTCACAAGGATCATGCGCAACAGTATGCTAGAGGTGCTTAATCTTGATTATATCAGGACCGCTCGGGCCAAGGGTCTGAGCGATCGTTCGGTCATTTGGAAGCACGCGCGAAAGAATGCCATGATACCTACAACCACCGTTATAGGATTGGCTTTCGGAGGACTGCTCGGAGGTGCGGTCCTGACAGAATCCATATTCTATTGGCCAGGACTTGGGAGATGGTCGGCCAATTCGATCAGAGTACTGGATTCCACGTCCGTCATAGGTTTCTGTCTATTGGTGGCCTTCATTTACGTCATAGTGAACCTTGCAGTTGATGTCATGTACGCCTATCTTGACCCAAGAGTTCGTCTGGGGTGAGCTTAATTGAAGATAATTAAGAGTAAAGCGAAGAGTTCCGGTAAAGCAAAATCACAGAAGGTGAGCCCCACCAAACCTGGATCGGCATCAATGACAGCCCTCGGATTAGGTGGGCTGTCGCAGGAATTGAGACCCAGGATAAAGGAGCTAAGGAACTCTCTAAGCCTCATTCGAGAGAACATCACTGCAATGATGGGGCTCATCATGGTCCTGAGCATAGTCATTATTGCATTATTGGCACCAGTCATCGCCCCTCCAGGCCTTGGAGACCCGATGGTGATCCCTAAAGATTTTGGCGACCCTCAACCACCTGGAGCCCCAGGTCACCTGCTCGGAACAGGAAAATGGGGTTCGGACATGCTCTATGGATTGGTGTGGGGTGCCAGAACTTCCATCACCATCGCAGTTTTCGTAGTGTTCACAGCTATGATAGTGGGCATTATGCTTGGAGCATTGTCCGGATACTACGGAGGTAAGGTAGACGATATCATAATGCGTCTGACGGACGTTTTCCTATCATTACCGGCGCTGATATTGGCCATGGCCATAGCTTCTATCTTGGAGCGTACACTGATCAATCTTATGTTGGCGTTGATCATTGTTTGGTGGCCGCCATATGCTAGATTGATACGGGCACAGGTGCTGTCGGTCAAGGAGAACACCTATGTCGAAGCAGCGAGAGCGATAGGTGCTAGCCGAAATCGCATCCTGTTCAAGCATATCGTGCCAAACTCCCTCTCACCCATCATAGTGAGCGTGACCATGGACATGGGCGCGGTAGTACTGGTCGCCGCAGGCCTAAGCTACATAGGTTTCGGTGTGGAGACAGGATATGCCGAATGGGGACGTATGGTCTCCGATGGTCAACAGTTCTTCCTTAGCACCGTTTATTACCTAGGGGAACCGATCAATCCCTGGTGGGTGGTCGTCTTCCCTGGTACTATGATATTACTGTTCACTATGGGCTTCAGTCTATTGGGTGATTCGCTGAGGGATATTCTCGATCCGAGATTGAGGAGGTAAAATCATGGACGAAGACACCATATTGCAAATAGAGGACCTTTACCTCAATTTCTACACCAAGGCTGGAGTGGTAAAAGCCATTGATGGCGTCACATTGTCGATCCGCAAAGGTGAGACGTTCGGTCTGGTGGGAGAGAGCGGTTGCGGCAAGAGCGTGACAGCCAACTCGGTGATGGGATTGATACCCACCCCGCCAGGCAAAATCGAGAAAGGGGCCATCAAGTTCGTCACGCCTATCGAACTGCTCAAAAAGATCGGTCAACGTAAGGAAAATATCTTGGACAGACTGCTCAAAAAGATCGGTCAACGTAAGGAAAAGAATCGAAGGGATTACATATCTCCGGACAACCAACGTATGGTTAACATTCTGAAGCTGGATAGGAAGGAGATACGTTTGATACGGGGTAAGGCCATATCCATGATCTTCCAGGAGCCGATGAGCGCCCTCAACCCTGTATTCACAGCCGGGGACCAGATATCCGAAATTATCTTATTGCATGAGAAGAAAGAACTGGCCGAATCCGTGCTCAAGAGATTGGACGAGGAACGCAAGCGTGCCGATACCTATACAAAGGTGTCCATGAAGAACGGCGATAAAGGAACTTTTCACTGTTCCAGCTGCAATGCGACCGTCCAAGAGGACCAGACCACGTGTCCCCAATGCGGCGGTAGTTTCGTTCGTAGTACATTTAGGAAAATGGGTGGACCGAAATACTCGTTCTATAAACGGATCTATACCAAGATGTCCACCAACCCGGATTCAAAACAATTCGTGTTCATGTCCATGATACCCATAATGAGGAGGTATCAAAGGCCCATGAAGATGGAGGCCAATGCTAAGGCTCTACGCATGTTACGTCTGGTCAGGATACCCGACCCGAAGAACGTATTGAAATCCTACCCTCACGAACTGAGCGGGGGCATGCAACAGAGGGTCATGATCGCAATGGCTCTAGCCTGTAAACCGCAATTGCTGATAGCCGATGAGCCCACCACCGCCTTGGATGTGACCATACAGGCCCAGATACTGAAATTGATGCAGGAGCTACAAGATGAGATGGGGACGTCCATTCTCATGATCACCCACAATCTGGGGATCATAGCCGAGACCTGTAGCAGAGTGGGCGTCATGTACGCGGGCAACATAGTGGAAATGGCGGATAAGGCCAGCATATTCAAGGAGCCGCTACATCCGTACACCCAAGGTCTGATGAACTCCATACCCAACGTGGCCGTTCAATTGGAGCGATTGGAGACCATCCAAGGGAACGTACCTAACCTCATCAAACCACCCAGCGGATGCCGTTTCCACACCCGGTGCCCATATGCCATGGAATATTGCAAATTAAATAAACCAGAGAACAAGGAAGTGAGGCCCGGCCATCTAGTGGCCTGTCACCTATACAACGGAGGTGGGTCAAGTGGATGATATCCTGATCGAGTGCCGGGGGATGAAGAAGCACTTCCCTATCCGCGGCGGGCTTCTCAACCGCAGTATAGCCAGCGTCAAAGCCGTTGATGATATCAACCTAGTCGTCAAAAAGGGCGAGACAGTCGGTCTAGTAGGAGAAAGCGGCTGTGGCAAGACCACCGCTGGCCGATGCATGCTCATGCTCACCAAACCGACCAGTGGACATGTCTATTACAAGATGCCCGAGAACATCAGAGAGGATTTGATAGACCGGGAGATGGAACTGGGCGATAATATCGATGGTAACAGGAAAAAGGGCCGGAGGGGCAGGGTATTAGACCCACGCTACCAATCAATCCTGAACCAATATGCCCTGGACGTCAAACCAGATGACGAGCTGCGTCGCTTGAGGAAGGACATGCAGATCGTTTTTCAGGACCCATACTCGTCACTGAACCCCCGTATGCTCATTAAGGACATTTTGGCAGAACCGCTAGTTGTGCACAGTATAGGGCAAAAGAAGGAGATCGCTGAAAAAGTGGCCATGATGATGGAGAAGGTCGGTCTCGGACAGGATCACATATACCGTTACTCGCACGAATTTAGCGGAGGGCAGAGACAAAGGATCGGTGTCGCAAGGGCGCTCATGCTGAATCCCGACCTGGTGGTGTTGGACGAACCGACCTCGGCCCTTGATGTTTCAGTGCAAGCACAGATACTGAACATGTTGAACGACCTGCAGATCGATTTCAATCTCACCTATATCTTCATCTCCCACGACCTAAGCACCATACAATACATGTGCGACCGGGTCTGTGTGATGTATCTGGGAAAGGTGGTCGAGTCGGCAGAGAAGACCGAGCTCTTCAAACACCCCACCCACCCCTATACCGAAGCATTGCTGAGCTCGATACCCGTCCCGGATCCAGACGTGCACCTCAACCGTATCCTGCTCTCGGGAGACGTACCAAGCCCGGCCAATCCGCCAAAAGGATGTCGGTTCCACACAAGATGTCGCTATCGAGAAGCAATCTGTGAAGATGTCGAACCAAAATTAGAGGATAAGGGCAATGCTCATTTCGTAGCCTGTCATTTCCGTTGATGTACATGGCTAAAAAAAGGGTCATCATCGTCACCAAAGAGGAAGAAGAAGAGGCCGAGCCATTACATTCCAAACGGTCCATGCAGGCCTCCATCCCCTGGCCCGAATGGACCAAACTTTACTTCCTTAGGTATTGGTACTTCGTTGTCTGCGCCTTGATCGATACGTTCGTTCCTTTGGAAGTTTACAGATTGATAGACGAGTCATACGATTATGTGGCAGCATTCCTGTTACTGGCCGTTTTTCTCCTGGTGCAGGTGTTCATCTATTTGCGTCTGTGGGGAAAGAACGGTCCTTGGAGTCCGGTCGAAATCGAGGAATGATTTGCCATCTCTGTTCTCTAAAGTCAGTTAATTTATATTCTGACCACGATTTGCCAAAGGGAGAAAGTAATTGACAGTAGTAAATATTGAGGATGTGGTCAATGCATTGTCCAATACGATGGGCAAGAAGGGCATGTCCCATGAGGACTTGGAGAAGCTCGCTGAGTACATCCTCTCGTTTTTCGGTTATACGGACGAGGTCATAGACAATCGTCTCACCTCGGAAGACCGTGACGTTTTCTATATGCTGGAGGAAGAAGGTTTCCTTACCACCACACAGGAGGAGGTGCACCTCAAGAAGGGGAAGCTGTGGCGTATTCATTACTGGATCCTGAAAAAGGACCAGATCAAACGCATGGCGAACAAGGTGGAGGGAGCCCCCTTGGACCCTAACGATCCCAAAACCTTGTATGAAGGCATAGCAGAGGACGTGTGGAAGACCCGAGAGCGTTAGGTATTTTATACCCAGGCTCTGTTCCTGCCAAATGATGTACGAAGACCTGTTGCTGGTCCTGTTCGCCATTATCGCATTCATTACCTTTGTGCGAATGGCTGACCGTAAGGGATGGCTCAAGAAGTATGGCATGAGCGCCTACGGGCCATTCCTCATGTGGAGGACCCAAGGCGGCAAGGACTTCATCGATCGGCTAGCTAGACCAAAGCGGTTCTGGCAATATTACGCCGTGGTTTCCAAATGGCTTTGCTTAGTGGTCATGTTCCTCATGATGGCGTTGTTGATCTGGGAGGCGACCATCGTCTATCGCATTCCTGCAGAGAGCGCCCCCGGTCCGGAGATGATCCTGGCCTTACCGGGCATAAACCCGATCATTCCCTTGTGGTATGGCATACTGGGTTTAGTGGTGGCCATCGTAATTCACGAGTTCGCCCACGGGATCCTCACCCGCGTAGGAGGCATGGCCATCCGCTCCATGGGAATTTTACTTCTCATCGTGCCTATGGGGGCCTTCGTGGAACCGGACGATGAAGCTCTGGTCAAAGTGGAGAAACGTAAACGTATGAACGTTTACGCTGTAGGACCGGCCACGAACATCATCGTAGGTCTGGTATGCGCCCTCATATTCTCATCAGCGATGATGGCCAACGTTGAACCGGTAAGGGACAACCCGATCGTGATAAGTGTCAGCAACGACGGGCCAGCCGACATGGCAGGATTAAAGTTCGGAGCTCAGATCGTGGAGATAAATGATGTGGAGATCAGCTCATTCGAAGATTTCTCATCTTTTAACGCTCCAGACCCAGGGTCCAAGGTCAACGTCACCTATTATTTCAATGATGAGATATCAACAGCAACGATGACGTCCGGAGTGGTACTGACCACCATATCTGCAGGATATCCTGCCGATGATGCTGGAATGAGGTCCGGGATGATGCTCTATTCCCTCAACGATACCATGATCCTCAATGAGGATGGTCTGGTGAACGTTCTGAAACAGACCCATGGCGGTCAAACGATCAACGCCACTGTTCTTTCATACAACGAAGAGGTACAGGATTATGTGGTTGATGAGTCCGTCACATCTATCACTTTAATTAGCCGGCTGAATTATTACGAGACCGTAAGTCCAGCATCAATTGACGATGATTTCCAAGACTACGGGTTCATGGGCATCAACTCAGCATACTTGGGGGCCGGGGTGAACAGCCCCGAGGTCATCGTCGAACTTTTAGCAACCCCATACAAGGGAGCTGACGATTTCAGCTCGATAGTCGCGTCATCCATAGGATATATCGCCCTCCCGTTCCAGGGACTTTCCCCGATACAGAGCCCGGTCACTGACCTGTTCGAAGCTTCGGGAATATGGGGAGCCCTACCGGCGGATATATTCTGGATCCTAGCCAACAGTATGTACTGGATATTCTGGATAAATTTGATGGTCGGCCTTACCAACGTACTGCCGGCCGTACCACTGGATGGAGGTTTTCTCTTCCGCGATGGTATCGATTCGCTGGTCAAACGTTTCAAGGGGAGCGCCTCACAGGAAGAGAGGGTGAAGTACACCAATACGATCACCTATTTGCTGGCGATGTTCGTGCTGTTCCTGATCGTTTGGCAGCTCATTGGGCCGAGATTGCTGGGCTGATCAGAGACAGCATACCAATGCGATGGGGGCAGGGTCCTTTTTAGCGTGGTTGCACTCTGAGCATAGCTCATAGTCCAAGGAACGAATGTTCTGATACGGATCGTAGATGGTCCCGCATTCCCGGCACTTCATGAATACGACAAAGGGTGGTTTGAACTGGTTGCATTCGATCACCCTGCCTTGGTTAAAAGAGCTACAGTTCTTTTTTGAGCAATTATCGCAAAGGCTTCGCCTACGAATGTTGATCGCGCGGTGCTCGGAGACCTGTAGCTGCACCATATACTCAAACTCCAGCAGTTACATTTCTGTGTTAACGATACATAAAACTTTTCAAGGACCCTCCTAAATCGCCAAAGAAATGACCGAAGATTTCATTTTAAAACCTTGATCGTGAAAATATCGAAATTCATTCTTTAGCGGTAAATATATAAAAAAAAGAAAAAGGAGGTGGGTGAAGCCCGACCGTTTCTCGCTCAAGAGATATTGTTGTGTGTCCTCTCTTTCAGCTCTCCAAGCTTCCCCTTGTTCCAACCCGAGGTCTTCGAGAAGAACCCGGTGACACGGGTGATCCCTTCGACGTTTGGCGAGTGGCAATAGGAACATGTATCCTTAAGCCCCCGGCCGGTCTTACCGCAACTGAGGCAGGAGGTGAACTCCGGGCTGAAGGCTATCTGGGAGTTCTCAGTGTTCTTGAAGGTTTTGACCACGAAGGCAGCCAGACTCTCTGCGGAAGGCTTGTGCTCCCCCAACCAAACGTGGGTGAGCGCCCCCGCCTCGACCAACGGGTGGAACAGGCCCTCGGCCTTCACCCTCTCGATGGCGCTGATCTGCGCCCCTACGTTGAGGTAGGTGGAGTTGGTGTAGTAGATCTCTCCGATGCTCTTGTTGCCACGGATGACCGTCGGCGCCTGCAGCGGGTAGTATTTCATATCCAGCTTGGCGAAACGGTAGGCGGTGCTCTCGGCAGGGGTCTGCTCCAGAGGCATCTTGATACCATATTTTTGACCAACGGCATCGGCATATTTCTTCATGACCGAAATGACCTTGAGGCCGAACATGGTGGCATTTTTGGTCTCGTGCATCTGCTCACCAGTATGGTATTGGACAAGTTCGTTCAGTCCGACCATCCCTATGAGGAAGGATGCTTTGTTGAAGCGATAGTACTGTTCCCCATCCAAGTTCATGGTGAGCAGCGCCAGCGGACCATATTTACCCATTGCCAGCAACTTACCAATGAATTCGCGCTTCTGAAGATGCGCTTGGGCTACCAGTTCGATCCTCTCCTCCAGCAATTTGAAGAGCTTTTCATCGTCCTGGTGCGCTTCGTAAGCGATGCGCGGCAAGTTGATGGTGACGTTCTGCATCGCGGAGTACCTCATCTTCCAAGGGGTCTTCGCGTCGTTCAGATCGTTATCGTCCAACTTAAAGGTCAAACGGCAGCACTCGGATATCTTGGCGGTTCCGCCGCGATCGAACACGAAATATGTGTTGCCCTTCTCAGTAGCTGTGGTGCATATCTTATTTAGGAATTCCTCGTGCCCTTCGGTCTTGAAAAATTTCTCGGTCATGTGCACGTTCGGTTTGGGGAAGAAAAACGGCCGTCCCATGGCATCCCCTTCCAAGTATACATCGAACAGTGCGTTGACGAACCTCTGACTCTCCTCGGCATAGTCGCCGTAGACCTTACCGGTGAACAGACCATTAGGCCCGATGGCCTCCACATTCTGGAAGTGGTCCGGTACCTCCCAATAAAGGTTCAGGTCGCTGAAGATGGACTGCCCACCACGGGCGACAGCCTGTTGTGCGAACTCGAAAATGAGTATCTGGGCTAACTGCTTCATGCGGGTATCGTCCACTCCAACTAAGTATGGAGCGAGGAACAGGTTGAAGGCGTCCCAGCCAATGGCTCCAGCGAAATTGCCTTGCAAGGCGGCTGAGAACTTGACCACCTGCTCGATGAGCACCTCTGGATGCTTGGCCGGTTTAGCGATGGATATGGCATTCGGAAGGTTGAGGCCGAACTTCTTCACATATTCTATTGATTGACCGCCGCAATAGGGACGGTCGATCATGCCCAGGTCGTGAAGGTGGATGTCCCCTCGCATGTGTGCGTCCGCCAGATCTTGAGAGAACACCTCTAACAGGGCGAACTCCTTCTTAATCTGCTCTGCCAGGGTTAAATTGGTGGCTTCTGGCCCGTGAGGAACGTTTGCGTTCTCCTTGTTCGGGCTCATGATGATCTGTCTAGCGTCATATAGAGGCACTCCCAATCGAGTATGCTGCCTACGGATCTTGGCCAGACCATACTCCACCAACTTGGCATTGGTCAATTCACGTATGAGTGGGGCGGTTATGACATCCAGCTGTAGCTCACCAATCAGCTTCTCCACCTCCCGGGCAACGATGGCGGCGGCATCCTCGCTGATATCGGTCTCCCTCATCAGAGCCTCGAATATCCGACTTTTATCCCACTTCTTGATCTCTTCATCTGAGGTTCGAACGAACAGGGATAATTCGGTCGACTCTCTATCGCTGATCAGAGTCGTTCCTGTTTCGGTTGACGCTCGTACGTTCCGGGGGGCTTCAGAGCTTTTCATCATCTCACGTTCTTCTATTATTAAATGAAAATGAGGACCTATATAGAGAGTCCGTTTACTTCATTCAAACTTGGGAATATGACATTCCGTTCCTAGGTTTAAATGAATTTTTGAACTAAATCTGTAACCAATTAACACCTATGGATCGTGCTTGGAAAGGTATATTATTACCATATTTGTTACCATATCTGTTCATATATGTTTCATCCAGACCGCGATCTTAGGCAGATTATCATTGCCATATTATCTGAAGAGGGAAGGTCTATAAGCTACCTCTCACGAGAGCTGAAGAAAAGAGGTTATGACATGCATCGTTTGACCTTGACCGGTTATCTAAGAGCGATGACAGATATTAACGTTCTCAAGGAGAAGGATGTCCCTCCTGCGAAAATATATACACCCATAGTCGGAAAGGAGAGGGACATTTACATCAAGGTAGCTGAACAGGCGAGATCCATCATAGGAGACAAGAACGCAGAATTGACCCTTTACACCTTGTACAAACTATTCAAGAGACCGATATTCAAAGAAGAACTGGAAAGGGCAGGAGTATTGGATGCCTCACCCGGGATTCAAGCACGAGAAGAAGAACTTTCTGAAGCTCGTAAGTTCATGATCAAGGCAGGATTCAAGATACCAACCAGTAGTAAGGCCTATGTACCATTGAACAACGATTTGGAGGAAGCGTATCAGAGCTTGATCGTCCAAATAATCATTATCGATACAGAGGCTACATATTTAGTCAGGGAAACTAAACAGACGAAACTGGAGTTCTGATATACTGGAAATAATGTATAAATCTACAAATGTTATATCGGGTGATATGGACCTGAATAGCCTGGTCGAAGCTTTAAAGAACTTCCCCGGAGTGACCAGGAAGAAAAGCATATCATCCATCATCAATTTCTTCCCAAAACAATCGTACACCAAGATCCTTGCTTCCTACGGAGAGGATGCTGCGGTGATCGAGCAAGGAGGAAACCTACTCCTATTGGCCGCTGACGGTATCATGCCGGCACTGATGCGCACCAATCCATTCTTTGCCGGATACTACGCAGTTCTGGTCAATATTCATGATATTGCGGCCATGGGTGGGGTTCCCATAGCTATGCTGGATATACTATCTGTCAAGGACAATCGCGTCTGTTCTCAGGTAATGAGAGGAATGGAGTTGGCTGTTAAAAAGTTCGGGGTACCTATTGTCGGTGGGCATACTCACCCAGATTGCGATTACGACGCTATCGATATCGCCATCATAGGAACAGCAGAACTTGGAGAGGCCATCTATAGCCACACGGCCCTGGAAGGCGACGATGTCATCGTAGGCATGGACCTAGACGGCTTCTATCCCGACGCACTGCCATACGCGTGGGACACCACCTTCAGGAAGGAATCCTCCATACTGAGGCGGCAAATGCTCATAATGAACAAGATCGCCAAGCAAGGGTTAGTTCGCTCGGGCAAGGATATCAGCAACCCCGGTACCCTGGGAACACTGGGCATGTTGCTTGAGACCAGTGGGAAGGGGGCGTTGGTAGACCTGGACCGCATACCCCGACCTGCAGGAGTGGAACAGACGCAATGGCTGAAATCATATCAAGGCTGCGGTTACGTCGTCACTTGCGACCCCATCCACTCACAGCGCATCATCGAAATGTACGCAACGGTAGGTGTCACCAGTTCCATTATCGGCAAGGTGGACGATGGGAACCAACTTATTGTAAAGCAGGGAGGGCAGAACGCGGTCATGTTCGATTTTGATAAGGAGATCATCACCGGTTGCAAACCAACGTCCACCGTCGGCTGGGAATACGTAGAGCTTGGAAAATAAAAAAAAGTGCTAGGCGACGGAGGTTGCCGCTCGAACCGAAAGAGGTTGTCCAATCACTGACTCAGCCCCGCTCCCCTTCGAGCGTAAGTAATCCGTGGTAAGGCTGTTCCCGTCAGGGCCTGACCCGTTCCCCACGATCAGAGCAAGGTGTGCCGCCCTCCAGCTGCACCGCGATGCTGCCACCGACCCCGTAGGACAGGGCCTCAGCGCCAATGATTGGGCCTCTAGCGTTCCGGATACGACGTCCCCCGCTGTCACCCCCGCATATCGACGATTACGGTGTATAAGGACACGCCGACCGTCCCGGTCTAGCCTAGCAGGTGCTCTTATCCATCGAGCGTATTTAAAAATTCTGCACGTTCTATGATATGTAATGAACTGTCCAACACCTCTTCTGAAGAATTTAATAGTTTATTAGTTATTCACAAACATTATTTGATTTTATTATCATATAATATATTATATTGTTAAGAAGCATGGTCAACTGGTCGAAGATAGAACGGTAGATCGCCCCGAGGCGGTGTTAGAGACGCTGCGGAAAGGACGATCTCATTTTGACTTCCATCGGGAAAAAAGTAGATTGCTCACAAAGGACCTGGTCAATGCCACCCTGGGCGTGCTCCTCATCATCGCCGTATAGTGGATCGTGGCCGACCTCATGATATCATGGCGAGGAGCGGCCTTCCCCACTCCCCAGGAGACGTTTACCAGCCTATGGAACGCTTTGGGCGGGATGGAAGTGCACGGGGAAAGCATCTACGTGCACGCCCAAGCCCCTTGTACAGATGGGGGCTGGGTTACGTCATCGCCCTTGTGCTCGGGATAACCATAGGACTTTTGTTCGGCACCCTGAACTGATTGAACAGTACCTCCAGGGACCTTGCTCTTCCGACGATATTCCACCCGCACGGAGATATGAGCGCTAACGCCAACATCTCATTATTGGACGATATCCTAGCAACGGGGATCGAAGGGTTCCAGGTCGGCCGAACGGAACGAACCCGGGAGATCGCTGGAGCTCATGGGAGGCAGGATCGCGCTCATAGGGGGGATAGACGCATCCTCCACGCTTCTGCTTGGTCCCGAGGAGAAGATCGTCGATGAGATGGAGTCGTTCCTCCATCTTTTCCACTCTTGGACAGGATATGTGTTCATGTGCTCCTGCTCGTTGCATCGGGGCATGCCGCTAGAGAACGTGGAGATCATGATGCGATGCGCCAGAAGATATGGGTTGAGAAAGGAATATGAACCCTGAGAGGACATATATTTCAGTGCATGACCTCACTGGACCTTGATAGTAAACCGCCCTGGCTACGGACCAGAGGCCTATCTCCGTTCAATTCATCGGAAGTCAGGCGTACTCTATCAGCAGGGTTGAGGACGGTATGCGACTCTTCCCGCTGCCCGAACCTGGGGGAGTGCTGGGGCAGTGGTCACGCCACGTTCATGATATTAGGGGAGCGATGCACCAGGAACTGCCGTTTCTGCGCCATTCCCAGCGGCCGTCCGGAAGGCGGGGTGGATGAAGGGGAGCCGGAAAGGCTGGCCGAAGCGGTGCGTTCCCTGGGACTGAAGCACGTGGTGATAACCTCGGTCACCAGGGACGATCTGGAGGACGGGGGAGCTGGCATTTTCGCCGCTGCTGTGCGAACCATACGGTGGATGGTCCCCAATACTGGCGTGGAGGTGCTCATTCCAGACCTGCAAGGTAATAAGGAGAGCTTGGAGAAAGTGGTCGATTCTTCGCCTGATGTTCTGGGGCACAATCTGGAGGTCGTTCGTTCGTTGCAATGGGTCAGAGACCCAAAGGCCTCTTACGAACGTTCCCTGGACGTTCTTCAAATGGCCAAACGGTTCGATCCAAGCTCATTGACCAAGAGCTCGCTCATGCTCGGGTTAGGTGAACAGAGGGGGGAGATCAGACAAGCCATGCTGGACCTGCTTTCAGCAAAGGTGGACCTGCTCACCCTCGGGCAATACCTTCCACCACTGGGGTCGTCATTGCCCCTGCATCGTTATGTGCTCCCCTCTGAGTTCGACGAACTGAGAGAGATGGCGCGTTCCCTCGGTTTCAAGGGGGTCATGGCCGGACCGCTTGTCAGGTCGTCATACAAAGCTTTGGATCTCATGAGAGAGGCTGGTGTTGGGAGATGTTAACGGACGAATTCGATCCTTTGAAAGGAGAGATGCTGTGCGTAATGGATGAAGAAGGGATCGTGGACCGATCCCTGATGCCGAAATTGTCCAATGAGATGCTCATCAAGGCCTACCGCACCATGGTCCTTACGCGCCTGGCTGACGACAAGGCGGTGAAGTTGCAGCGTCAGGGGAAATTGGGTGCCTACCCACCCAGCAGAGGACAGGAGGCTAGTCAAATAGGTCCGGCCATGGCCCTGAAGGAAGGTGACTGGCTTTTATGGGCCTTCCGAGAGATGGGGGGCCTGCTATGGAAGGGAATACCGTTAAGCACGCTGTACCTGTTCTGGATGGGCAACGAGCTGGGAAGTGTCTATCCTGAAGGGTCGAACGTAACGCCTTCGGTGGTGCCAGTGGCCTCCCAGATACCCCATGCGGTGGGCATCGCCTATGCCAGTAAGTTGAGGAAGGAAAAGATCGTCACTTTGGCCTACTTCGGTGATGGGGCGACTTCGGAAGGGGAGTTCCATGAAGGCCTCAATTTTGCCGGGGTCTTCAAGACCCCCAACGTCTTCGTTTGTCAAAATAACCAGTTCGCCATCTCTACCCGTAGGGAACGGCAGAGCGCCTCACCGACCCTGGCGCAAAAAGCGGTATCCTATGGGTTCCCAGGGATATTGGTCGACGGGAACGACATCTTCGCCATGTTCGCGGCGGCCAAGGAGGCGGTGGACCGCGCCCGGAAAGGTAAAGGACCGACGCTTATCGAATCTTACACCTACCGTATGGGCGACCACACCACCTCCGACGATTGGAGAAAGTATCGTACGAAGGAAGAGGTGGAGACCTGGCAACGGAAGGACCCGCTTTCTCGCTTCGCGAAGTATCTGAAGGCGGAAGGTGTCCTTAGCGACGAGGGGGAGATAGAGAAGGAGATGTCCAAGGTGATCGAGGAAGCGGTCGCGGCCGCGGAAGCCGTTCCCGCACCGACCCGGAAGGACGTCTTTGAGCATACTTACGCCGAGATGCCCCCTTACCTCAAGTGGCAGATGGGCCCAGGAGGCGAGCGCCAATGATGATGAACATGGTGCAGGCCATCAATGCCGCCCTGCGCATGGAGATGGAGCGCGACCCTTCGGTGGTCATCCTGGGCGAGGATGTGGGTGTGGACGGCGGAGTGTTCAGATTGACGGAAGGCCTTTTAGATAGATTCGGAGCGGACAGGGTCATCGACACCCCCTTGGCGGAAGCGGGCATCTCCGGCGTCGCCATCGGCATGGCCATGAACGGTCTGCGGCCGATAGCGGAGATGCAGTTCATGGGCTTCTCCTATCTTGCGCTCAATCAGATGATCAATCATGCCGCCCGCATGCGCAATCGGACCCGAGGCAGGATAACCATCCCCTTGGTCCTGCGCATGCCCTACGGGGCCGGGATCAAAGCTCTGGAACACCATTCGGAGAGCACCGAGGCGCTCTACGCGCAGATCCCGGGACTGAAGGTGGTCGTTCCCTCCACCCCCCTAGAGGCCAAAGGGCTGTTGACCGCCTCCATCAGGGACCCGGACCCGGTGGTCTTCCTGGAACCGACACGGTCCTATCGTATGCTCAAGGAGGAGGTACCTGACGGAGAGTACCTCTTACCGTTGGGAAAGGCCAGGGTGGTGCAGGAGGGAGACGACATCACCGTATTGGGATGGGGAGCAATGATGCCTTTGATCCAAAAGGCGGTCGATAAGGTCAAGGCCTCGGTGGAGGTCATCGACCTGAGGACGCTCTCCCCCATGGACATCGAGACCGTCCTGGATTCGGTCAAACGCACCGGACGGGCGGTGGTGGTACATGAGGCCCCGCGCACCTGCGGGCTGGGGGCGGAGATCGCCGCCCGCATCTATGAGGGGGCGATCTTGAACATGGAGGCACCGGTGGAGAGGGTGACCGCTCCGGACATCACCATACCCTTGCCGAAAGGCGAGGACCACTACTACATCAACGAACGAATGATAATCGAGGGCATGGAACGTACGATGAACTTCTAGGTGATCAGCATGGCAATCGAATTCAAGTTTCCGGACCTGGGCGAAGGGATCGCCGAGGGAGAGGTCAAGAAGTGGCTGGTAAATGAGGGAGACACGGTCAGTAAGGACCAGTCACTGGCGGAGATAGAGACCGACAAAGCGGTGGTAGAAATGCCCTCCCCGGCCGCGGGTAAGATACTGAACCTCTATCACAAGGAAGGTGAGATGGTCAAGGTCGGCGAGGTGCTGGCGGTCATCGGCGAAGGAGGAGAGACCGTGTCGACCCGGCCCCCTGTATCGAAGGCGGCGGACGATAGAACGAAGGAGGAAAGACCTCCCTCGGTCTCTGTCGTCGGCGATCTTCCCCTGGAAGAGATGGTGGTCTCCTCCGCGCCTGAGAAGCGGAGCGGCAGGGACGTATTGGCCATGCCATCGGTGAGGAAGATCGCCAAGGGGAAGGGGGTCGACCTGACGCAGGTGGTCCCGAGCGGAGCACATGGACAGGTGCTGGAGAATGACCTGGAAGGGAAGAAGGAGAGACCGAAGACCGTGCCCAAGTTCGATATTTACGGTTATATCGATAGAATACCGATCCGGGGGATCAGACGCACCACTGCCAAGCGCATGAAGGAATCGCAGCAGAAGGTGGCCGCGGTCACCAGCATGGAACAGGCGGACGTGACCCGCTTGGTGGAGATGCGGGACAGGGTGAAGGTCCCCGCCAAAGAGAGGATGGGTGTCAACTTGACCTACATACCTTTCATCATCAAGGCGGTGGTGCAGGCATTGAAGGCGCACCCTATGCTGAACTCGATGATCGACGAGGAGCGAGAGGAGATCATCGTCAAGAAGTACTACAACATCGGCGTGGCCGTGGCCATCGACGACGGCCTCATGGTACCGGTGATCAAGGCCGCGGACCTGAAGAGCTTAAAGGAGCTGGCCGAGGAAGTGTCGGCCCTTGCCAAGAGCGCTCAGGAGCGGAAGGTGGACCTGGCGGACCTCAAGGGCGGGACGTTCAGCATCACCAACTATGGCGTGTTCGGAGGGACCTACGGGACTCCGATAATCAACTATCCCGAGACGGCCATACTGGGGATAGGACGGATCATGGACGCGGCGCTCGTGGTCGAGGGCGCGGTCCAGGCGCGCAAGGTGCTGCCGCTATCGCTCACTTTCGATCACCGGGCCTACGACGGCGCGGTAGCGGCCAAGTTCCTCAAGGAACTGACCTATTTATTAGAGAACCCTGAGCTGCTGCTGGTGATGGACTAACGGCCAAACGTCCAATCCTCATTGGCGTAACGTTCCCGGGCGATCAGCTCCGCCCGGGCCATCTCATCCGTTGTCAGATCGCCCACGTACCACTGTTTGTTGATGATGAAGGCGTTGGCCATGGCGGCGATGACGAAGTCCCATGGAACCTTCTTCTGCTCACGAACGCTGGTAACCCTCTCGGTAGCATCCTCGATCCCGTGCGCATCCAATTTGTCCGGGGGGACCTTCAGCACTGAGAACATCCTTACCCGGTCGATATCGTAAAGCAGTGTACCGTGCTGCGTGAATATGCCCTGACGTCTTGATTGGGCGCTGCCGCTGATCTTCTTCCCGTTGACCAGGACGTCGTTTATAGGTTCGAAGGTCGCCTCTATGCCGATCAGCTTGAGAGCATTGACCAACCAGCCGCCTATCTCCTGATAGGCCTCATTGATGTCATTGGGCATCATGTCCTCGGGGCACACGACACTGTAGGTTATCTCTTTGCCACTGTCGTGGAATACCGCGCCTCCGCCGGTGCTGCGGCGTACCACCTGAACGCCCAGACGTTCACACTGCTCCATGTCCACCACCTCCTCCAGGTCCTGGAAGCGGCCGATGCTGACGGCTGACGGGTCCCAACCATAGAAGCGTAAGGTCGGACCGGCCACCCTGTAACTGACCGCTTCCGCGATGGCCTCGTCCAAGGCCATGTTCATGGCTGGCGTGTTCGCCTCATAGCGCAGCATTCTCCACCTCTTTCTCAGCATCTTAATCCCCTCAGCAGATACGCAAGGTCGGCGGGAGCGAACCCTACCACTCGATAATCGTGCTCCTCCAGGAAACTGGCGATGACCGTCTTCGCATCCTCCATCTTCCAAGCGGAGTTTTCCATCAGGAATGATTCCAGTTTGGCCAACCCTTCCTCGGGATAGAAGAAGAAGTCACCTCTAAGTCGGAGGTCCTTTACTTCCTTCCCTTGGCAATCGACCTTAAGGACCAAGGTCTTTCCGCCAGGAACCTTGACCCTTCTTTCCAAACCCCTCACCCCTTGGCCCAGGCCACGAGCTTTTCCATGTCCACCCGGCCGCATATGGCCTTCCCGGTGATCTCGTTGTAGAAGGCCGGGACGCCCAGGTCGCCTCCGCAGGCCGGGGCAATGGATTCGGCCAACGAACGCATGTAGGTGGCGTTTACCTCGTTATGCCAGACCTCGAGCCTCTCCAGCTTGATCCCGCTCTCCGCCTCGAACTGGTCCACCACCGGCGCAAGCTTGCGGCAATGGGGGCACTCCCTCCCGTGGAACCAAATCAATCTCTTCTCGCTCATTCAATATCCCTCTTTATGAAAAGACCGCACCAGCATTCCCCCGTCTCCTTGAAGACCGGCTGCTTCAGGAAATTGCACGGGCATATCAGGTTGAGGTCCCTTTGCCGGTCACCAGTGGTAATGCGGCAGGGACAGTAACGCTGCCCCTTGTTCCTAAGGTTCTCCAGCACTCCTTTCGATAGTAGCTCGATCTCGTCGGTCTTGTTCGTCAATCGTATCGTTGGGCTCTGGTCGGAGAACTGCTTCCAGGCGGTCACTACGTTCTGCTTGTTGTCGATGACCGAGCGGTCCTTTCCCATGATCTCCATCGCCTCGTTCATGTCTGACGGTACGAAGGCGTTCTGGGTCCCACATGTAGGACACACTTCGGGGGCCTTGTTCCCCAGGTGTATATCGTTGCAGACGTGACATCTCCAAAGTTTTTTCATGCTACCCCTCTTTAATATACGGTCGGCCACGAATATATATGATTAGAGGTCACCAACCATCTCTATGGACCCTCTCATCGTCATAACGGTCAAGCGGTCTCTTCTCCTCGTCCGGGTGTCCGATAGGGACGAGGGCGAAGGGGATGACGTTCTCCGGCAATCCTAGCAGCTGTCTCAGACCGCGCACGCGTTCCTCGATGGGGTATATACCTAGCCAGACAGCGCCTAGGTTGAGTTGTACGGCCATGATCAGCATGTTCTCCACTGCTGCTGAACAATCCTGCACCCAGAAGCCAGGATATTTCTCCAGGGTCGGATCGCCGCAGATCAGCACCGCTACCGGGCTCTGCTTGAGCATCTGCGCGTAGGGATGCACCTCCATGATGCCTTGCATCAGTCGCCTGTCGCGTACGACCACGAAGTGCCACGGTCGTTCGTTCCCGGCGGAAGGAGCGGCCATACCAGCCTCCAGGAGCGTTCTTATGTCCTTTTCTTCCACGTCCTGCGTGGTGTAACGCCGGATGCTGCGGCGATCGAGAATCGGATCGTTCCTCATCATCATAGTCATGTGGGCCCGGCGGACATATATTTATCGAGGGGGTGCGAAAAGTGGATATTGACCTTCCCTCTACACTCAATTATGTCGGGCATCGAGGATCTGATCTATTCCACGACCTTGCTGTTCTTCATATTCGATCCGTTCGCTACCGTACCGTTGTTCATATCAATGACCAAAGGTCAGAGTGAACATGAACAGGCGTCCAGCGCCAACAAGGCGGTGCTGGTGGCCGGCATATTGTTCGTCATCTTCGCTCTCATCGGCACTGAGCTTCTAGGAATGTTCAGTATCACCACCGATGCTTTCCGCATCGCTGGCGGCATCGACCTGCTCCTCATGGCCATGGAGATCATTTTCTCCTTGACCCTCAGTAAGAACGAGAATTCCAGTGTCGCATGGGTGATAATAGCCACCCCCATACTGAGCGGTCCGGGAGTGATAACCACTGCCATACTGCTTGTGCACCTATATGGTCAATTTACCGTACTTATCGCCGGAGCGATCGGTCTGGCCATCACCTGGGGCGTCATGAGGAACTCTCTGCTGATCTCAAAGAAGGTCGGCAACAATGCCATAGAGATATTCTCCAAGATCATCGGGCTCCTATTGGCGGCAATCGCCGTGGAGTTCATAATGAGGGGGGCGGTGGACTACGTCCTGAACAATTTGGACGTTGCCTTCCTGCTTCCTCTTTTCTGAAACGACCATGCAAAGTATTTTATCTATCGTGCACAAACGATGGATAAGGTGAGGAGTTGAACAACTGTAAAAAGTGCGACACCGGCCTGGATGTCTTTCAGATCGACGAGACCCCCAAGCTCATGGTGAAAGGCAGAGAGGTCGGTATAAATGACCTCGATGGGATCATGAAGGAGGTCCATGAGCTCGACCTGTCCGAAGAGCACGTGGGCAGGGAACTGCTGGAGCACGTCAAACGCAGGGACTACATACCTCCTTCTATGGAGAAGGACTACTTGCAAGCCCTACTTCAAGAGTTCAAACGCCGCTTCGATTGAACCCGGAATACATATCGTTCGTACAACCGGACCCTATGAGGAAATTAGATGAACACTGCCATTGAAAGTAAAGACCTGGACCTCAGATTGGATATAGACGTCGCCCACCTGAAGATGCTTGACATGTCCGTGCATCTCTTGGGATACATAAACTCCTTCAGGGCCATATCGGAATTGCCGGATTATTTAGGGAGAAGACGGGTGCGCTACGCCCTGGTCCTGATCATGCTGGACGAAATGGCGTCACTGATGGAGCTGATGAAGGAGTGCGAGCGTGGCATCACTGAGCACCTGACCGAGGTGTTCATCGAGGATTACCACTCCCCGCAGCGCCGCCAGGAAGGAGTGGAGCATGTACTGGAGGAGATAAGCAAGTCGGAGATACTGTTCCTCAAGGTGAAGGACCAGCTGGGTCGTGAACCTTCATCTATTGATTTCGACATCTTCAAGGGACTGTTCCGTCGCTCCGGCGGGAACCTTTTCCCCCTGGTCGAAAAGACCTTACGTTACGACTGGAACAACGGAAACGATGAATCGGATATGCCTTCAGAGGATGAGTTGGACATGCTCTTCATCGCCATAGAGCTCAACGTGCGCGGGGCGGCGGAGTTCAGCTACGAATGGGCCAGGGCCAATGAGTTGGAGGTCGACTTCCGATTGGAGACCCGGTATAACAAGGACGGCATCGATCGACGCAAGGAAAAGGGTTATTGGGTCACCGCGGCTTTATCTCCCTGAAGAGGGAGGGTGAATGAACGATATCCGGGGCGTGAGCGACGAACTCTTCTCCGACCTATTGCGGAAGGAGAATAAGTTCATCGTGTTGGAGTTCTGGTCTCCAGGGTGCTCCGTTTGCAAGGAGGTCGAACCAGAACTGGTCAAGGCGAAGAAGGACCTGGGGCCTGACACGATGTTCATGAGGGTGAACACCGACCATAACAACAAGCTCGCGACCAAATACCAGGTGACCGGCACCCCTACCTTTCTCTTCTTCTGCAAGGGCCAGAAGGTGGGTGGTATCATCGGATACGTCAATGCCACCGTATTGCGTAACACCGTCAATGACCTGATCAGGCATTCGATATCCTGTCCTCCGGGAAAACGCCCTAGCTATGAGATGGACGGTTACGGTTAAACATTTTTATTTATGACGGTGTTAATCACCACCTCATGTGGCGACCACTGTCGATCGAGTCGTGGAAGGCGCGCGGGCGGTCCGATCTGAGCGCGGTCTTTCCGGCGGTCAATGACATCATAAGGTCAGTGCGGGAGGACGGCGACCTTTCCGTCGTACGACTGACAGCTCGATTCGATAAGGTGGAATTAAAGGAATTGGAGGTCAGCAGGGAGGAGATCGAGGAAGCCTATCGTATGATCGACGATGAGCTGCTCTCCGCCCTAAGGTTCGCTCAGGAACGTATTGAGAGGTATCACCGCCGGCAGAGACCTGACGATGTCACCCTCACAAAGGAGGACGGGGCGTCCCTGGGCTGGAAATACTCTCCCCTGGATACCGTAGGGGTGTACATACCTGGTGGCAGGGCCTCCTATCCGAGCACCGCTCTGATGTGCGCCGTACCGGCCAAGGTGGCCGGGGTCCGATGTGTGGTGGCCTGCACACCCCCGCCAGTGCATCCCTTGACCATAGTGGCCTTGGACCTGGCCGGGACCGACCGCATATTCAAATGCGGTGGCGCTCAGGCCATAGCGGCCATGGCCTTTGGGACGGGGACGGTTCCCAAGGTGCAGAAGATCGTAGGTCCTGGGAACATCTATGTCACAGCGGCAAAAGTGCTGCTCCGCCAGGAAGTGGAGATAGACTTCCCCGCCGGGCCCAGCGAGATAGCCATATTGGCCGACGAAAGCGCTCGCCCGGAGAACGTGGCCGCTGACATATTGGCACAGGCGGAGCACGACCCCCATTCAGCATGCGCCTTGGTCACCAACGTCCCGGAACTGCCGGGCAAGGTCTGGCAGATCATAAAGGACAGGATGGCGACAAGCCCACGCCAGGAGATAATGGCATCATCGCTGAAGAACAGCGGCTACATATTGGTGGATGGTATGAAAGAGGGAGTGGAGGCCTGTGACCAGTTGGCTCCGGAGCACCTCTCCCTGCAGGTGGGGGACCCGCTGAGACTGTTGCCGTTGGTGCACAACGCCGGTGCGATATTCCTAGGGCACGACTCTCCGGTGGCCTGCGGCGATTACACCACAGGCACTGACCACGTGCTGCCCACTGCCGGGAACGCTGCTGTACACTCCGGTCTAGACGTGCTGCATTTCATGAAACGCTCATCGGTGCAGTTCCTGGACAAGGAGATGCTGAAAAAACTGGCCCCCGCCACCGTCAAGTTGGCGGAGACGGAGGGTTTGCTGGCGCACGCCGATTCGGTGCGCGTCAGGTTGAAAAAGTGAGAACGGCCGATCAGGCCATCTTCTTTCCAGCCTCATAGTTGGGGCTCTGGTTCCAGACCTCTGCGACCTCTAGGGCCCAGACGCCATTGGCCTTCAACCCCATCTTTTCCAGGGCGGCGTTCATTCCATCGAAGATCGGTCCGGAGGTTATGAACTCCTTGGGCCTGGCCTTGATCTCGAAGGATTTCATCTGGCTCCCGGCCAAGATCGACACCATCTCCCCGCTGGCCTTCATGCTCTCCAGGTTCTTTCCGGTGCGCTTCATCAGGATCGCGCCGACGATTATGGTGTCCGGCGATGGTGCCTTGAGGCTGCCCACTTGTATGGCGTGGACGTTACCTTCCTTGGACTTCGTGGCGAGGATCCTGATAGAATTGTCATCATTCAGTACCTTCAAAACTTCCTCTGGTATCGCAACCATATAATTCACCTGAGCATCAATGTGTTTGAAGTGTTATAAATCATTGCAACAGAACCATGACCGCGATCTATCTGGCTCATCGTTCAGAGCCAGTATGTATCAATGATAAGTATGACCTATCGAGTTACTGCAATGACCTTGATGGCATTAACCCTCGTTGCTTCAGTGTGGATATGGCCTGACGAACCGCGGATTCGGTCTTCACTTCTACTAGCACCGACATCCCGTGTTCCCTAGCCAAACGCAGGTAGTGGGGAAGGTCCATCGTGCCTGTGAAGGGCAGCTGATGATCGCTCCTTCCATCATAATCGTGGAAGTGCATGTGCCACACCTTGTTCAGATGCTCGATCATGAACTCCTCCTCCATCTGGCCGGAGCGGGCGTCGTTCCCGATGTCCCAGCACAGCCCCACCGAACGAAGGTGCAGAACTGATTCGACGGTCTCTCTCATGAACGACATCGATAGATGTCCAGTGTTCTCCAGGCATATCCTAAGACCTAGGTCGGAGGCCATTGA